>JAYTWS010000136.1:0-2751 GCA_043743315.1 Chloroflexota bacterium
CTCTGGGGGCGTGTCGAGAATATGCGGCACGAGGTCTGGTCGTCGATACCGCAGGGATTCCTCACCTGGGCAACGGTACGTGTTTGGCCCCGAGGCGTAGCACCGCAGGCGAATAGACCGCAGCGTCGGCCTCGACGACGCTCATCGCGACGTCGGAGAGCCTGCAATCGAGCGTCACCAGCGTCAGGCGCGTCGTCGCGGCGCTCGTGCACTTCCGCGCAGACAGGCGCGGGTGATGAGGCTCTGCACGGTCTGCGGTGTCCTGACGAGCCAGAACGGCAGTCGCTGCACCGAGCACGCCCGCTAGTCCAACCGCAGCCGGCACAACGCTCTGTACAGCACCCGGACCTGGCAGCGGCTCAGCGCCCGTGTGCTCCGCGCCTGGCGCGGCGAGCATGGTGACTGGTGCCCTGGCTACCGGCGCCACGCTCACCGTGCCTCGGACCTGACCGTCGATCACGTCGTCCCGCTGGCCGCGGGCGGTCCGCCGTTCGATATCGCGAACACCGCCGTGCTGTGCCGCTCGTGCAACTCAACGAAGGGTGCGGCGACCGGGGGCGGGGTAGCCCATGTGGGCGCGCCCTCTCGCCCCGACCGCGTGTGACCTCATCGCCGAGCTCGACGGCGAGGTCTGGCTCCTAGGCTGGAAGACGGGGTCCTCGGTCGCCACGCTCGACGGCGCGGTCTACCGCGATCACTGCCTCCAGCTGGCGGCGTACGCCAACGCCGAGTTCATCGCGAGGATCAACGACCCGGTCCGCTACCCGGTGCCGGCCATCACCCGGTACGGGGTCGTCCACGTGACCGACGGCGGCACGCACCTGTACGAAGCGAACGTCACGCCCCGCGACTGGATCGCGTTCCGCGCCTGCCTCGCCCTCCACGGCTGGGCGAAGGAGAAGGCGGCGTGACGAGCGTCAGGGCATGGCCGGGGTCAGGTTCCTGGCGACGGTCGGTCACTCTGATATGCGCGGGTCGACCAGGTCGTTGCCGCATGACAGTGAGCCGGACGTCGAGGTGCCTCGGACTAGATTCGCGAGTCGGGATCGCATAGTTGGCTCGAGGATTCTCGGCGCTGCTGTCCCGCTCGGCCATGCCCTGCCCCGTGTTCGATCAGGCTGCCGTTGGAGTCACGTGCTGCCCGGCGGCCCAGACGAAGCCGGCCAGCTCGCGCGCAACTGCGATGACGGTCTTGTTCTTGCCGATCCGTCCCACAAGCGAGCGGTACCGATGGTGGAGCCGGGCCTGGGCCCGCCGGTCGAGCTCGACGATCGCCGGCGGGACGTTCCGCTGGCGGGCCCGGAGCCCAGAGCTCACGTTCGGCCGATAGCGCGCGTTGTGGGCGGCCTGGCCCAGGACGTGGCGGATGAGGCGGTTGCCGGTCTTGGTGATCCGGCCTCGATGCCGCGAGGCGCCGCTCGAGTACTGGGACGGCACGAGGCCCGTGTAAACCATGAACTGGCGGGCGCTGGCGAAGCGGCGCAGGTCGCCCGCCTCGGCGGCGATCGTGACGGCGGACAGGAACCCGATGTCCCGGATCGCCTGGAGCGCGGCGGTCAGCTCGGCCAGCGGTCCGGTGGCCGCGGTCCGCATCAGGGCGGCCTCGAGCCGCTTGACCCGCTCGGCCGCGGCCCGCGCGACGGAGCGGTAGTCGTCGAGCACGACCTGGTCGGCCGGCTCGGTGAACGTGAGCCGCTCGAGCCAGGCTTCGTGGGCACGGCTCCAGGCCCGGACACCGGCAGGCGGATGGACCGCCCGACGGAGCAGGAACTTGGACAGCCGGTGGCGTGCCCGCAGCTGGTCGGCCTTGGCATCGTCGCGGGCGCGGACGAGATCGCGCAACGCCTCGCCCGCCTCGTCGGGGATCCAGACCGGGGTGAGGTCACCGCTGCGCAGCAGCCGAGCGAGCTTGGCCGCGTCGCGGCGGTCGGTCTTCACCCGGTCGCCGGGCTTGGTCGGGATGAGCGACGGTGCCACGACGATGCACTCGATGCCCAGCGCCGCGAGCTGGCGGTGCAGCGCGTAGCCGGTCGGCCCGGCCTCGTAGGCGACGCTCAGTCTGGCGTCCTCGCGGCCCAGCCGGTAGAGCAGTTTGCGGATCGCCGTCGGGTCATTCGGGATCTGCCCATGATCCTCCGGGTCGCCGAACGCGTCGGCCACCGCCACCGCGATCGACGCCTTGTGCACGTCGAGCCCGACGAACCTCGTACTCTTTTCCACTGGACCGGCCTCCCGCATGTGGCGCTACGCGGATCTCTCAAGCGGCCCGCGCAATCCACGATGTTGCGCGAGTGCCGGTCCTTCCATGTTGACTAGAAACCGCGGCCCGCTGCCCGCACGCTTGAAGGCATGACGGCGCGCTGGTCCGACCCACACCGACTCCTGGTTCCCCCCGCCGGGTACGTCCGCGCCGTCAACCCCGGAGTGGCTCGATGAGCGAGGTCGAGTTCGCCCTCGCCTTCCTCTCGGGCGTTGTCACCGGCATCCTCCTCGACCGCTGGGTGCTCCCGCCGCTCGTGGACCTCTGGATCGCTCGACTGCGCCGGCATGAGCGATGAGCACCGCGACGATGACGCAGGGCGCCGCAGGGCCGACGACTACTCGTCCGCCCGCATCGGCGCCGCGGCAGCGCTCACGATCGTCCTCGTCGTGCTCCTCGTCCTCGACGTCGCCGTCCCCGGCTACGACATCAGCCCCGGCGTTCTCCTGCCCCTCCTTGGCGCGATCCTCGCGCTCCTGGGACTCGAGGCC
>JAYTWS010000137.1:0-7913 GCA_043743315.1 Chloroflexota bacterium
ACGTCGCGGCTCGAGAAGGGCTACCGAGCCCACGGCGCGGAGCTGGAGCTCGATTTCAACCTGGTCGAGGCGGGCATGGCCCGGCCCTCGCTCAAGGACGCGGACTTCGTCGGCCGCGCGGCGTATGAGGTGCAGCGCGCCGCGGACCCGGCCGCCATCCTGTGCACGCTGACGGTCGATGACCCGACCTCGTCGAGCGGCGTCAAGCGGTACATGCTCGGCCGCGAACCGATCCTGACGCCGGACGGACGGTCCATCGTGGACGCCAAGGGCCGCCGTTCGTACGTGACGAGCGCCGGCTCCGGGCCCTCGATCGGGAAGCACCTGCTGATGACGTACCTGCCGCCCGAGCACGCGGTCGAGGGGACGAAGCTCGTCGTCGAGTACTTCGGCGAGCACTACCCGGTGACCGTGGTGATCGCCGGCGCGACGCCCCTCTTCGATCCGGACAACGCCCGGATCCGGGCGTAGCGGCCGATGCGCGTTCTCGTCTGCGTCAAGCGCGTGCCCCAGACCGGGGGCCGGATCGTCCTGACCTCCGACGGGCAGGAGATCGACACGAAGTTCCTGGGCTTCACCATCAGCCCGCACGAGGAGTGCGGGGTCGAGGAGGCGGTTCGGATCATCGAGGCCCAGGGCGGCGAATCCGTCGTCCTCACGCTCGGGTCCGCGGCGGCCGAAGAGCAGCTTCGCGATGCGATGGCACTCGGCATCGATCGAGCCGTCCTGCTCGAGACGGACGGCTCCGAGTGGGATCCGGTCTCGACCGCGGCCGTGATCGCCGACACAATCCGCGCGCAGGAGGCGGCCGGCGGCGCCTTCGATCTCGTGATCTTCGGCAACGAATCGGCGGATAGCGGTGGGTTCCAGGTCGGGATCAGGGTGGCCGTGGCGCTCGGCCGGCCGGTGGCGAACGGGCTCAAGGGGCTCACGCTCGGTACCGGGTCCGTGACCGCGCGCCGCGAGGCGGCCGGCGGCGGGTGGGAGACCTACGAGCTGCCGACGCCTGCGATCGTCGGCGTGAAGGAGGGGCTCAACCTGCCCCGCTACCCGTCGGTTCCGGGACGGCTCCGGGCCAGGAAGAAGGAGGTCGATCGGATCACGGTTGGCGCTGCGGGCGCCGGGCCGGCTGCCATCTCGGGTGCGGCGCTCGGGCCGACCAAGGCGCTCCTGCGCCTGCCGGAGGAGTCCGGCTCCCAGGTGGAGATTCTCGGTCTTGGCGCCGAAGCGGCACCTGCGGTCGTGGACCTGCTCCAGCGGATTGGGGTGCTGGCGCGATGAGCGGTCCGATCCTCGTCCTCGTCGAGCTCGGCTCCGGCGACGGTGCCGGCACGGCCGACCGCGTCTCGCTTGAGACGCTGGCATTCGCGCGATCGCTGGCGGAAGGGCTCGGCGGGGCGTCGGTCGAGGCGCTTCTGTTCGGAACCGAGGCGGCGGGGGTCGCGGCTGGCGTGGCCGGAGGCCTTGGGGTCCACGGCGTCGCCACAGCCCATGTCGTCTCAGGCACGTCCATCGCCGGTGCATATGCGCCCGCGGCCTGGGGCGCGGCACTCGCGGAACTCGCCGGGGCACGCGACGCGGCCGCCGTGATCGGACCGGGGACGGACCGCGGAGCCGAGGTCCTGGCACATACCGCGGCCCGACTCGGCGTACCACTCGCGGCAAACGCCATCGCGGCGACGCCGGGCGCGTCGTGGTCGGTCACGCGACAGCGATGGGCGGGCAGCCTCCTGGAGGACGCCACGCTCGATGCCCCCGTTCGGTGCCTGACGATGGCGCCACATGCCGTCGCCGTCGACGAGCGAGCCGGGTCCCCGGCCACGACGGTTGCGTCGTTCGCGCCGACCGTCTCGGCGGCCGACCTCATGGTCCGCGTCACCGGCCATGAGCCGCCCTCGAAGGGCTCCATCGCCCTCACCGATGCCAAGGTCGTCGTCGGTGGCGGCCGTGGCGTCGGGTCCGCGGCCGCGTTCTCGGAGCTTGAGGAACTCGCGGATCTGCTCGGCGGCGCCGTTGGCGTGTCGCGTGTCGTGACGAGCAACGGTTGGCGCCCGCACACGCAGCAGGTCGGCCAGACCGGCCAGCGGATCGCTCCCGATCTCTATATCGCGTGCGGGATCAGCGGCGCGATCCAGCACATCGTCGGCTGCAAGTCCGCGAAGCGGATTCTTGCCATCAACACGGACGCCGAGTCGCCGATCATGGCCCTCGCCGACTACGCGGTCATCGGCGACCTGCACGCCATCGTGCCGGCGATCGCTGCGGAGATCCGCCGGCGCGCGGGGTAGGGATGACAGCGTGCGGTCGGCGACGCCCGGGTCGGCCGTGCCTCGGTATCGTTGCGCCATGAGCGCCCCGACTCCCGAGCAGCGAACCGCGACCGAACTCGCCGCGGAACTCGACGCCATCCGCGAGATCCTTCGGGCGATCAGTGCGTCACCGTTCGACCTCGACGGTGTCCTCGGGATCGTGGCCGAGCGCATGAGCGAGCTGTGCCGGGCCGACCTGGCGGCGATCTATGTTCCGTCGAGAGACGGCTTCTACCGGTCGGTCGCCACGGTCGGCATGTCCACCGAAGGCGATGCCTGGATCGGCGAGCACGAGACCGAGGTGACGCCCGGGACGATGGTGGGACGGGTCGTCCTCTCGGGTGAGGTCAGCCAGATCGAGGACGCCCTGACCGACGAGACATACACCTGGAAGGCAGGGCGGCGGGCCGTGGGATTCCGAACGCTGCTCGGCGTCCCCATCCGCAAGGAATCGCGGCTCGTCGGCGTCGTGAACCTCGGCCGGAACGACGTTCGTCCGTTCGACCAGCACGAGATCGACCTCGTCCGCACATTTGCCGACCAGGCGGCGATCGTGATCGAAAGCGTCCGGCTGCTCGGGACCATCGAGCGGCAACGCGAGGAGATCACCCGCTATCTGCCCTCGACGGTCGCCCGGCTGGTCTCGTCACCCGATGGCGAGCAGCTCCTGGCCGGCCATCGTCGCGAAGTCACCACGGTCTTCTCCGACCTTCGCGGCTTCACCTCGTTCGCCGAGGCCGCCGAACCCGAGGAGGTCCTCGATGTCCTGCGGGAGTACCACCGCGAGATGGGCGCGATCATCGTCGCCCACCGGGGGACGGTCGAGCACTTCGCGGGCGACGGGATGATGATCTTCCTCAACGATCCCGAACCGCTCGAGGACCACCCGGCGGCAGCCGTCCGCATGGTGGTCGAGATGCGGGATCGCTTCGACGAACTCACGGAGCGCTGGCGCCGGCTCGGATTCGACCTCGGGCTCGGGATCGGTGTCTCGGTCGGGTACGCGACGTTGGGCCGGATCGGCTTTGAGGGTCACCTCGCCTACGGTGTCGTCGGCAGCGTCGCCAACCTTGCCGCCCGCCTGTGTTCGGTGGCCCAACCCGGTCAGATCGTACTCAGCGAGCGGGCCTTCACGCGAGTCGAGACGATCGCCGTCGGCGTGCCGCTCGGACCGCTGGAGCTCAAGGGGTTCCGGCGCCCCATCGAGGCCTACACGCTGACTGGCTTGATCGATCCAGGCGGGTGATCGCCACTCGGCTGGGCGAGCGCGGTGGAGTGCCGCGGTGGGCGCCGCGCGAAGAGGTCGAGCTGGCTCCGCACTCGACTGGATGATCGGGGTCGAGCCATGGCCGCACTCGCCGCACGATAATTGGCTCAATCAGGAGCGTGCGCAGTGCAGGAGGACGACGTGAGCGATCCACGGACATCCAGGAGCGAGAGCCCGGACGCCTGCCTCCGGTGCGGAACCGAGATGCGCTCGATGGGCATCGAGGAGTTCCGCAGCGGGGGAACGAGCGGCGGCTGGAAGCTGCTGTTCGGCGAATGGGCCGAACTCGGGGAGCAGATGATCAAGTTCGAGATTCTGGCCTGCCCATCGTGTCGCCACGTCGAATTCCGAGTCCCGGTCGGGGAGTAGACGCGCGCCTACCCGTCGCCGCGCACCCGAGAACCGTTTGGCGATGCCGTTCGTCTGGAACGGCATGATGGTCGCGACTCGACCGATCGCCGGAGGATGCGTGCCGAACCCTGAATCAGGCATGGTCGTGAGCGGAGCCGCGGAAACGCGCTTCATGGGGCTTGCCGAGCGTGAGCTGGATCGGCTCTTTCGATTGGCAGGGCTCATCCTGGGCAACGCATCCGAGGCCGAAGACGCCGTTGGCGATGCCTTGCTTCGGGGATGGCGGTCGGCTGGATCGCTTCGGAGCGAGGCGGACTTTCCAGCCTGGCTCGACCGCATCCTCGTCAATATCTGTCGCGACCGGCTTCGTCGTCGATCGCGGATCCGCTTCATTCCGATGACGGCAGACCACGATCGACCAGGGGCAGGCGACCCGTTTCGACAACTTGCCGAGAACGACGAGCTCATCGCCTTGATGAAGGGGCTTGATCCCGACGAGCGGATCGTCCTGGTATTGCACTTCGGGGAAGACCTCACGCTCGAGGCGACCGCGGCTCGGCTCGCCTGGCCGGTCGGGACCGTGAAATCGCGGCTCAGTCGAGGCCTCGACAAGATGCGAAGGGCCCTTGCCGAGAGCGAGTCGAACCGATGAGCGACGATCTTGACGCCCGCCTTCGCGAGAGACTGCGGAAGAGCCCGCTCCCGCCGGCCCCGGTGAGCCTCCACGCGCGCCTTCACGCCCTGCGCGACGAGCCCAGGGGCACGAAGTTCCGATCGCTGAGCCACGCGTGGCTGCTCATCGTCCCGATCGCGGTCGTGGTCCTTCTGGGGCTTTCCGGGGTCATCGGGGGTCAGCCGGGGCCTTCGGCATCGGACCTGGCCTCCGTCCCGATCGTTCATCCAGGCGAATCGCCCGCCGTGACTCAGGGCGCCGACGTGATCGATGGGCTTCCGGTGATGACCGTTTCCGAGGTCCTCGCCGCGCGGTCTGCCGGCGGCCTGAGGAGCGAGGCGATCGCCGTTGGCGGCTACTGGACGGATGGCTCGATCGGGCACTCGTGCGCGTTTCCTCAAAGCCAGCCGGGGGTTCTCGAGATCTATTGCCAGGACGGTGAGTTCGGCATCACCGAACTTGACGAACCGGTCATCGTCATCGATCGACACGGGAACGTGACGCCTCCGCGCGGACCGACGCTGACGCCATATTTCCCGGAGGGTCTCGCCCGCCTCGGAGAGCTGTTTTCACTCCCGATCATCAACGGCCAGCGCTACCCGCCGGTGCCCATCGTGGTCATTGGCCACTTCGATGACCCGCTGGCGGCTGCCTGCCGGCCCGAGAGACGCCAGACGTGCCTGGACCGGTTGGTGGTCGACCGAATTGCGATTTTCAATCCACAGGCTGTGCCAACTCCGGGCGTCAGCCCGACACCATCGCCATTCCCTTCGCCGCCGCCATCAGGGCTGTTGGATCCCATTGATTGCGCTGGCGATGTGCCCTACTCATTCATCGGTTGGAGCACGACGGCGGAGCTCCAGCTCCCATTCGACCGCGCAGGCCACGTCTGGGCCGTGGTCACCCGAGATCCAGTCCTGCTCGGGGGAGATGGCTGGAACGCGGACCCGAACGGATCGACCGGCCGGTACCGACCGTGGGGGCGGAAGATCTGCATCAGTGAGGAAGGCGACTTCGGAGCTATCTCGTATGGCGTCGTTCCAGCCAGCGGCTACCTGGAGTGGGAGGACGGCCACCGGACCCCGGGCGACACGCCCTGATCAGGTCGAGACGGCCAGCGCCCGGCGTGGACCGGTTGCCGCGAAGAGGGCAATCGAGCCGATCGTCTCGAGCTCCACGAGATCGAACGACGCCTCGAGGATCTCGCGGATGCCTCCTTCGGTGTCGGCCAGATTGCCGAACGCGCCCTGCTGGTTGAAGGCGGCGAGGAACCGTCGCGCGATCCAGTTGTGGCGACCCGAACTCCCGAGGACCGACGCACCGAAGAGCACGCCTGACGGCGCCAGCACCGCGGCGACGTTGGCTATGGCGGCTGCCTTTCGTGACATGGGTCCCGGCAGGCAGTGGATCACGAGATGCAGGGCGGCCGAATCGAACGGTCCGGCGACCGGCAGCGGCTTCAGGACATCCGCCTCGACGGCGGTCACGTCGAACTGCCGCAAGCGTCGGGACACGTGGCGAAGGACGTTCCGGTTCGGGTCGACGATCGTGACGGGGCTGCCTTCGGCCAAACCGGAGCGTTCGAGGAAGTAGCCCGTTCCCGGGCCGACATCGAGGTGGTTCGGGCGGACGTGGCGCCGGTATCGCTCGAGGAGCCCGCCGGTCGGACAGCGCCACACGAACCGGGCGATCGGCCCGAGGACCAGGGGGTCGTACAGGTTCAGGAGCGCCCGCGAGTAATCCCGCTGCCCCGCATAGGCCGGATCGTCACGATCCATCGGGCCCGCCGGCCATGCTCGAGCGCCCACCCACCGTGAACCCGACGGTGGTTGCCACGATCCACTCGACGCCGGTGATCATCGGAGCCTCCGATACTGATGTGCTGAATATATCGTGCTGCGTTATAACTCCCGATTCGACATGGTGTCAAGTACCATCCGCGCGACGGCTCCCGATGATCATTCCGAAGCCGCGCCCGGCCTCGACTCTTTGGCGTGTGCTACAGTGTGCGCATAGCGACGCACACTTGGAGTCTGTCATGGCCCTCACCCGCACGAATCTGACCTTGCCACAGGACCTCCTCCGCCAGGTGGATGAACTCGCGGGGCCGCGGGGCCGGAGCCGCTACGTCGCCGATGCCGTCACCCAGCGCGTCAAGCGGGACAAGCTCGGCCGCGCCATCGAGGCGGCGGCAGGCTCGCTCGTCCCGAAGGGCGGCCGCCCGATGACCCGCGAGGAAGTCAGCGCCTGGGTCCGCGAGCAGCGCGACGAGGTCTCCGGCTGATGCGCTATCTGCTCGATTCCACGCTCCTCATCGACCACGGAAACTGGGACCAAGCGGCAATCGACATGGTCCGGAATCTCTTCGAGGAAGGGCACGAGCTCTTCACGTGTGACGTGGTGACGTGCGAAACGCTGTCGTTCGGTGGCCCGAGCGACCTGCGCCACCTCGAGAGCCTGCTCGACGCACTCGAATACGCATCCACGAGTCCCTCCGCCGCCCGTTGGGCGGGTGCACAGCGCCGGGCGCGGCACCGAGCGGGCGGGAAACGCGCCGTCGCCGACGCTTTGATCTGCGGCGTCGCCGCCGAACTGGAAGCGACCGTCGTCACGCGCAACGTCGCGGATTTCGAGCGCCAGGGAGTCCGCGTCCTGACCTACTGAGCGCCTGCTCGATCGAGCCGACCCTGGCCGAGTGAGAGCGCGAGCGGGACCATCGCCACCGAGATCCCGACAAGCGCCCAGAGGACGGCGTCGAAGCTGCCGGTTGCGTCGCGAAGCAGGCCCAGAGCCACCGGCGCGAGCGACGAGATGACGTAACCCACAAGCAGCATGAGGGCGGCCAGTGACGCGGCCTCCGCCGGCTCCCGCGCGATGTCCACCGGGAGCGTCAGTGCGAGCGGGAAGAACGCCCCGATCCCCAGGGCGAGGAGGGCCGTCGCGGCGAATGGGAGGACAGATCCCGGGCCTGCGCCCGCGGTCAGCATCACGGCCAGGCTGCCGGCAACCGCGAGGAAGGCCGCTCCGGTCATCTGCGAACGCCGTGTTCCGATCCGATCGGCGAACATCGGCACCGCAAGGCTCGCAACGAGACCGATCGTATTGAAGAATGCGATCAGCCCGGCCGCCTGACCGACCGTCCAACCGCGTTCGATGTAGGCGCTCGCGAGCCAGGTGATCGCGCCGTAGAACAGGGTCGATTGCGACGCGAACACGAGTCCAAGGAGCCACGCCGACGGGCGCCGCCACGGCAGCCGGGGGAGCGTCGGCTTCGAGCGACCGCCCGTGTCGGGTGGGAGCAGGACGAGCCACG
>JAYTWS010000138.1:0-2089 GCA_043743315.1 Chloroflexota bacterium
GGTGGTCGGCCTGCCCGAGATCGTGTCGTTCACCGCCGTCGGCAACGATCGTTCCCGTCGAGTCATGGAGCGGCTCGGCATGACCCACGACCCGGCCGACAACTTCGACTACCCACTCGTCCCGCCTGAACACCTGGTCCGTCGCCAGGTCCTGTACCGGCTCTCGCGCGAACGCTGGGCGGCAAGTCGAGGGCTCGGGACTCAGGCGGACAATCACACGGCCGTCGCCTGAGGCGTCTCGGCGAAATGCGCGAAGTCCTGGGCCGCTCCTTGATGATCGTGGCCCGCGGGGCCGGCCTGTTCCTTGGCGTCTTCACCCTCATCGGCATCGTGGGTGAGCTGCGCGGCAGCGCGTGGGACCAGAACCTGTGGTGGATCGACCTCCGGGACCTCCCGGCCGCGCTCCGCATCGCGAACCTCGTGTCCTTCGCGGTCGTTGTGATCGGATGGGCGGTCCGGCCGTCCTTCCGGCCGATCGTGCGTCGCATCAGCGCGGCTCTGACCGCAACCCTCGCCCTGCTCGCGATCCGCGATGTCGTCCGCTTCGGTGAAGCCGTGGCTGCTGGAGGGGTGCGGCCGACGGGCCCGGTGCCACTGTCGGTCTTCGTCGCGCTGCTGCTGGCCGGGCTGGCGATGACGATCCTCCGTTCGAGGCAGGAAGATTCCCGACCCACGATCCGAAATGCGGGTCTCGTGGCCGCGAGTGCCGGGGCCTGGGCAATTGCCTTTCCCATCGCCCTCATGCTCTTCTTCGGGACGACCGACTATCGAAGGCCCGCGAACGTCGCGGTCGTGTTCGGGGCGCGCGTGTATGCCGATGGTCGTCCGTCACCCCTCCTTGCCGACCGCATCCGGACCGGCGTCGAGCTCTATCGCGACGGCCTCGTGCCGCTGTTGATCATGTCGGGCGGCGACGGTGCCGACGGCTTCAACGAGGCCCGCGTCATGCGCGACGAGGCGGTGAAGGCGGGCGTCGACCCCGCCGCCGTCATCGTCGACCCGATCGGCGTCTCGACGGAGGCGACCGTCGGGGACACGGCGGCGATCCTCGTCGATCGGTTCGGATTGCGATCGGAAACGCTGCGTGTGATCGCCGTAAGCCAGGCCTACCACCTGCCGCGTATCCAGCTGGCTTTCGCGCATGTCGGGTTCGACGTGTTGACCGTGCCGGCGGCCGAGGCCCAGCCGATCCGGGAGCTGCCACTCCTGATGCTCCGCGAAGTCCCGGCGTTCTGGACCTACTTCGTCCGTGTCTGCCTGCTCTGAATCAGGCGGTCGGGCCGGGCGCCTCGCCACCGACTCGAACACGTGGCCGTACTGCCAGCCGTAGTCCCAAGCGTCGATGGACGAGGGCTCAATGCCGAGGCTCGTCAGGCCGTGCAGATCTGGCTGCGGTGGTCGGTGCCCTGATTCAGCGCCTGCGCCATGCGGATTCAGGCAGGAGCGCGGGAATAACGTCGGTGCAACGCCGACTTCGCGGTGGCGGCCGACACCACGAGGCTCGTCACCACCGTCGCTTACGACGCCCCGTGCGCCATCGCCATCTCGACATCGGCGCAGCCGTGATCGCACCTCCGGCAGCCAGGTGGCCAGGGCCTCCTATCGGCGGCGGAGTCGATCGAGCACGCGAGTCGCGAAGCCGCGCTTCGGCGCGATCGTGTCCGGGACGAACAGGCTGCCACTCTCCCCGCCGCCGTAGTACTCGGTCCGTTCGACACTCCGAAGCTCCGCCTCGTCGAGCTCAGCTCGTGCGACGCTCGCATCGTGTTGGTCCGCGGACTCACGCTGCTCCGGATTCAGCGTATCGACGAGGGCGCGGGTGCCGATGCCAGGATTCGTGAACACCATGAAGAGACGATGCGCGCCGCGACCGCGGGTGTCCATGGGTTCATCGCTAGCTCGCCGACGCGTCGCCGGTCCGCTATGCGACCGCCCGTCGTCGTCGCTTGGTGTTTGTGACTTTCACATGACCCTCGCGTCCTCAACCGCAGCAATCCGTCACGGTTTCGGCCGAACGGATCAGGTCGGCCACGGTGAAGTCTGCGGTGTTCGCCACGAGGGTCTCGCTCTTGTCTCGGTCGATCCATCC
>JAYTWS010000139.1:0-4308 GCA_043743315.1 Chloroflexota bacterium
TTGACGGTGGCCGAGACCGGACCGGAACTCGGGCCCGATGAGCACGCAGCCAGGAGCACGATGCTCGCCATGATCGCGAACGCCGCGCGGACGGTACGGGACATCCTTATCCTCCTCAACATGAACTGCCCAAGGCGCGACGCCGCAGGGACGTAGGCGCTTTTCAGCATCATCCGGAGAAGCGCGGGTATCTATACTCGCAATCAGCCATTCTCGAGGTACGGATTGACCATCCCGACCTACACATCGCAAGCCGCCCCCGACGCAACGTTTTCGACACCCCCGGGTCCCGCCGCGGTTGGCGGCATCACGGCCGCCGGCCCGCGGGCCAACGTCCAGGATGTACTCGACCGTGCCTGGCTCGGCCTTCGCACCCGGCCCCGCATCGTCCAGCTGTCCCTCGACCTCGCCGGGGCCACCTTCGCGATTCTCGCCTTTGCCCACACGCCCCTGTCGGCCGAATTCCTGTTCCATGGCGTATTCGTCGTCCTGGCGCTGCACGCGTTCCTGTTCGGGCTGCGCGGAACGCTCATCCGGATCGGCATCGCATCGCTGCCCCTGGTCCTGTATGCGAACGCCCGCCTCTTCGGCCTCGACGAACAGGCCCTCGAGTTGAGCGAGTGGCCGTTGATGTTCGTCATCGCGATCATCGTTGCCTCGATGGCGGACAAGCGGGCGAAGACATCGCACCTGTATGCAGCACGATTCCGGCAGGCGAGCGAGCGGCTGCTGACGGTCCAGGAAGAGGAGCGCCGAAGAATCGCCGGGGAGCTGCATGACGGCGTCGGCCAGGTCCTGACCGCGCTGACCCTGACCCTCGACGCTGCGGGCTCGGCTCCGGCCCACGAAACGGCCGTCAATCATGTTCGAACGGCCCGTCGGTTGACCGACACCGCGCTGTCCGAGACACGCGCTCTGGCCCATCGCATGCGGCCGGTGCGATCCGAAGAGCGGGGCCTCGTGCCCTCGCTGCGGGACCTGGCAAGCCAGTCTGGATTCCCGGTTCGTGTGGTCGCCGACGAAGGCGCGATGGACCCGGCGCTGCTCGGTCCTCTGGCGACCGTCGAGGTCTATCGAATCGTCCAGGAGGCCCTCGCCAATGCGGCGCGCCACAGTGGCGCTGCGCAGGCCGAGGTGGCGCTGTCGTTCCGGGATGGGCGCCTGAACGTGACCATCACCGATCAGGGGGTCGGCTTCTCACGGGTTGCGGAGGACCAACCGGGCATCGGCCTGGCCGGGATGGAGGAGCGTGCCGAACTCCTGGGTGGCTGGCTCCGGATCACGTCGCGTCCCGGCTACGGAACGCGCGTCGAGGTGTCCGTCCCACCGGTTGAGCAGGCGATCGTCCAGTGAAGCCTGCGATCCGTGTCGGCATCGTCGACGACCACGCCCTCGTCCGCGACGGGCTGCGGCTGATCCTGAGCGCCGAGCCCGACATCGAGGTCGTGGGCGAGGCCAGCGACGCACTCGGGGCGAGGGGAATCGCAGCGACCTGCGAACCCGACATCATGCTCGTGGACCTGACCCTCAATGGCTCCGACGGCGTCGGCCTCGTGCGCGAGCTGGCGACCGGCCGCAGCAAGGTGCGGGTGATCGTGGTGACCATGCACCATCATGATGAGACCGTCCGGCAGGTGTTTCTGGCCGGCGCGTCCGGCTACGTGGTCAAGGGTGCGCCGAGTGCCGATCTGCTCGTGGCGATTCGGTCGGTCGCGAACAATCAGCATTACGTCCATCCCATGGTCGCCTCGGTCGTCGTCGTCGATTCCCTCCGCTGGATGCGCCACAGCGAGCGACTCAGCCCCCGTGAAGTCGAAGTCCTCCGACTGGCGGCAGCCGGCAGGACGGCGATCGAGAGCGGACGGCAGCTCGGGATCAGCACGCACACCGTCCGGCGACACCTCTCGAACGTGGCGGCCAAGGTCGGCGTGAAGGGCAGGGTCGCCCTGACCCGGTACGCCTTCGAGCACGACCTGCTCTACCCCAGCGACTGACCCGTCGCCTGCGGTCCTGTCGGGACTAGGATCTGCGGGTATGCAGGATCCAGCGCCTGACCCGCTCGATCGCCCAGTCGGATCCGCCCCCCGCCGGCGAACAGGCCCGGCAAGGGTCGTCGCCGCGACAGGGGTGGCGGCCCTCCTCGCCCTGGGGTTGTTTGCGTCGACCCAGCCGATCGGCTCGCTCTTCGGATCCGTCGCGAGCCCCCGGCCCGACGCCTCGGATCTCCCGCAGGGCGGTATCGGCGGACCGGCACCGGACTTCGTGAACACCGACGGGACCACCGCGCTCCTCACGGGCCTTGACGACCGGCCGATCCGGCTCGCCGACTTCAAGGGTCGGCCCTTGTGGATCGTGTTCTGGGCCACCTGGTGCATCCCGTGCCAGGAGGAGGCCGCCCATATCGAGGCGGCGGCCGAGGCCCACGCACCGGACGGCCTTGCCGTTCTCGCGATCGACGTCCAGGAGCCAACGGCGGCGGTACGGGACTACGTCGCATCCCACGATCTCAGCTATTCGATCGGCCTCGACCCGACGGCCGCGGTCATGGCGCTGTACGGCGCCCGAGGGTTGCCGTCGCACGTGTTCGTGGATCGGGCGGGGGTGATTCGTGATCGATACGCCGGCCAACTGACGGCGGCCACGATGGAAGCGCATCTGGGCGCGATTCTCGGCCGCTGAACGGGCCTATTTGCGCGGGAGTGCCTGGAGGAGCGGCTCGATCTCGGAGCGGGTGACGACCGTGTCCCACGACGCGGCGATCCGACCGTCCGCCCCAATGAGGAACGTCCACGGTTCGCGAAGGTCCCCGGTCGGCGGCATCAGCCAATCCAACGCCGCCTGGTTCACCTGTCCCGCCTGGAAGTCACGGTAGATCTCGATGTGAATGAAGTCGGCCCGGTCGGCATATTCCAAAGCCAGCTCGGCGACGAGGTCCGTCACCGGCCCGCAGAACCGACTGACGCAGAAGACCGGCGTGGCGAAGACCACGAGCGCTGGGTGGCCCGCCGCGATGGCGGCCGCGATCGTCGTCGAGTGGAGCTCAGGGTCGGGCACACCGGTCCCATCGGTGGCACGTGAGTCGATCGCGGAGAGCGGCACGCCGGGCGAACCGACGATGGGGTTCTCGGTCAGCGGAGCCACCTCCCCGACACCCACGATCGACGGCCGCTGCAGAACGCTGAACGCCGCATCCGCCTCGAATGGCTGGCCATCATCGAGGCGCCCGTCCGCGATGACCCGCCAGTACCCCGCGCGCTCGAAGGTCACGGATTCAATGGCATAGACGCCGCGGCCGTCGGCCGGAAGGGTCAGCGTCGGAGAGGCGCTGAGATCGTCCAGTGAGCCCGGAATGGGCAGGAATGCCGCGCTGGCCGGCGGCGGGACGGTCACTGGAGGAACACTGCCTCCTCCGTCGCCGAGGTACTCGAATCGAACCGGAACGCTGCCGAAGCTCAGCCAGCGGTTGTCCGCAGACAGCAATGCCACCAGGAGCCGACCCGGCTGACCGGCGACCAGTGCGTACGAGGCGACCTCTGCCACGATGCCCGGACCCGTCGGCTGCGGCGTTCGGGCGGGGCCGGAGCACGCGGCAAGGATCAGCGCCATCAGGGTGGCGAGGATTGGACGCAGCGCGCCCGGGCCGAGTTGATGGCTCATCGCGCGCACGACGCGGCGTCGATCCCGAGCTCGGCGAGCGCGGATCGTGCCACGAGGGCCAGCGTGGCAAGGTCGGTGGCCAGGATCGCGGCCGTGGCCGCCATGTCGAAGTCTCGCTCGATACGGTCCATCGCCTCGAGCACGCGGGCCGCGGCCGTTCGGGTCAACCGCGGGTCGGCGGCGAGAGCATGGAGCGGATCGTGCGCCTGGTTGACGAACGCCCGTCGGGCACCGTCGAGGTCGGGAAGCATGGCCGTCGCCACGCACAGACCGACCGCGGCGGCGCCGAGCCCAATAGCGGCGCCGAGCCCAAGTGCGGATGGATCGGGCGTGCCGGTGGTGGCAACAGACGAGCGACCGACCTCGCCAGCGCACCCGGCGAGCAGCAGGGCAACGAGGACGAGCGAGACTGACCGGCGGGCACGCGGCAAGGGCCAGATCGCGTCAGGGGCGGCCGGGCGAAGGCACGTTCGCACTTCGACAGGATAGGAGGTCGGCGGATTGGTTCGATCGGCGCATCCGCACGCCGCGAACCAGGTGCGTCCGAGGCAACACCTGGTCAATACTGCGTGCGCGCGATTGCCGCCGTCGGCTCGGCGGGACAGCGCCCCGGGTGGCCCTGAAACGCTGCGTCCGTCAGCGCGACAGCCG
>JAYTWS010000140.1:0-1819 GCA_043743315.1 Chloroflexota bacterium
GTGATCCTCGACGTCGTCCTGCCCGGGCTTGATGGCTTCTCGACCTGTTCCGCGCTCCGCGACCGGGGCGTGGCGGCGGCGATCCTGATGCTGACGGCACTCGATGGAGTCGAGGACCGGGTGACCGGCCTCGATCGGGGGGCCGACGACTACCTCGCCAAGCCATTCGCGATGGACGAACTGCGGGCACGCGTACGGGCCCTCGGACGCCGCCGGCTGGAGGAGCGGCTCCCACTGGTGAGGGTCGGTGACCTGGAATTGGATCCCGCCACCATGGGCGTCCGCCGCGGCACACGCGAGATCCGGCTGACGGCGCGGGAGTTCGCCCTCCTCGAGCTCCTGGCACGCCACCCCGGCCAGGTCTTCCCCCGCGAGCGCCTCATCGAAGCGCTCTGGGATGCCGACTTCGCCGCGGAGTCCAACATCGTTGAGGTCTACGTCCGGAGCCTCCGGCGGAAGGTTGACGAGGGCCGGCGCGACGGCTTGATCGAGACGGTCCGCGGCGCCGGCTACCGCCTGCGCGCCACGAGCGCCGACTGATGTTCCGGCGTGCACGGGTCCGGCTCACGCTGCTCTACATCGGGCTGTTCGCGCTCGTCATCGGCGCGTTCAGTGTGGTCTTCTACGTTGGCCTGTCGAACGTGCTTGCGCCCACCTTCGACCTTGCACCCGACCTGAGCAGCGATCAGGTCGCCAGGGTGACGTACCAGGCCACCATCGAGCGGATCGGGATCTCGCTGCTCGTCGCCAACCTGGTGGTCGTGGCGCTCGTCGGCGCCGCAGCGTGGATCCTCGCGGCGCGGACACTTGCGCCGATTCGCGAAGCCCACACACGACAGCGTCGGTTCGTGGCGGACGCGTCGCATGAGATGCGCACGCCGCTGACGACGATCCGGGCAACCGGCGAGAGCGTTCTCGTCGGGGCGAGCAACGCCGAGGTGCTCCGGACCTCGGTGACCACCATGGTCGACGCCGCCGAGCGGCTCACGCGCCTCACCAACGACCTGCTGCTCCTCGCCCGGAGCGACGAGGCGGAGATTGACCGGCGACCGCAGCCGCTGGACGTATCGGTGCTCGTCGCCGAGACGGTCGAGGCATTCGCGGCGGCGCATCCGGCCCTTCCTCCGGCGACGATGTCCCTTGCCCCGGACGCCCGTGTGTCGGCTGACCCAGACGAGATCGGTCGGATCGTCGCCAACCTCCTCGACAATACCTTCCGATATGGGGGTGGCCGCGCCAGCCATCCGCCGCGCGTCGTGACCCGTGCCGGCGACCGCGAAGTGGAGGTCGAGGTCAGCGATAGCGGGCCCGGCATCGCGGCGGCAGACATCTCCCGGATCTTCGACCCGTTCTACCGGGTTCATTCGGACGCTGAGAGTCCCGAGGGCACGGGCCTTGGCCTCGCGATCGCACGCAGCCTCGCTGAGCGGAACCGGGGCCGTCTCGACGCGACAAGCCGGCCGGGGGAAGGTGCCACGTTCCGGCTCCTGCTGCCGCGGTTCAGGTGAGGTTCATCTCCGGGGTCGATAACTCGCACTGACACGCCGGCGATCGGTCCGGCAGACCCGTGCGAGGTTCTCACATGCACCGTCCTCATCGCGCCGGATCGTTGGCGCGGCTGCTCCTCATCCCAAGCCTCGGGCTCCTGATGGTTGCCTGCGGCGCCGCCTCAGCAAGTATCCCGGGGGCCACCGCGCTGCCTCCCGCGACGGGCGTCACGATCCCGCCGACGGCCGGTCCCGTCGGATCCACCGCGCCTGGCACCAACTCCCCGTCGCCGGACGCAACCGCAGGCGGTTCGACGGCCCCGGAGTCCGGT
>JAYTWS010000141.1:0-25108 GCA_043743315.1 Chloroflexota bacterium
GGATCGTGCATCGGATCAGCCCGGCGGCCGGCTGCGGCCTAGCGGCCCGCCGCGGCCTCGGACAGGTAGGACTTGACCGTGGCACCCCGTACCTGCCGAATGTCCTCCTCGTATTTGAGGACGACGCCAAGGGTCTCGTCGACCACCTCGGGAGTCAGTTCGGCGGCACCGAGCGCCATGAGCGCCGACGCCCAGTCGAGGGTTTCGGCGATGCCCGGAACCTTGGTCAGGTCGGCCTCGCGCAGTCGGTGGATGAACCCGACGATCGCTCGAGCCAGGGTTTCCGGCGCTCCCGGGACCCGCGACTGGACGATCTCGAATTCCTTGGCGGCGGACGGGTAGTCGATCCAGTGGTAAAGGCAGCGACGCTTCAGGGCGTCGTGGACTTCACGGGTCCGGTTCGAGGTCAGGATCACCCGCGGCGGGCGCTCGGCCTTGATCGTGCCGATCTCGGGCACCGTGACCTGGAAGTCGCTCAGGATCTCGAGCAGATAGGCCTCGAACTCCTCGTCGGCGCGGTCGATCTCATCGATCAGGAGGACAGGCGGTTCGCCGTCGTTGCCGGCCTCGAGCGCCTGGAGGAGCGGCCGCTTGATCAGGAACTCGGTACCGAAGATGTCATGGGCGGTCGCATGCTCAGCCTGGCCGCGCGCCTCGAGGAGGCGGATCTCGAGCATCTGGCGGGGGTAGTTCCACTCGTAGACCGCGGTGTTGACGTCCAGGCCCTCGTAGCACTGGAGCCGGATCAGGCGGGTCCCGAGGCTCGCCGCAAGGACCTTCGCCAGCTCCGTCTTGCCCACGCCGGCTTCTCCCTCCAGGAGCAGCGGGCGCCCGAGTTCGAGGGACAGGTAGACGGCCGTCGCGATCGATCGATCGGTGACATAGCCGTGCTCCCGAAAGGCCTCCTGGATGGCGGTCGTGGAGCTGAGCGGGTTGGTCATTCGGCGATGCTATCAGGCTCGGCGGGCGGCCCCATCAGCCGTCCGGCACGTCGAGATCGCGGGCATAGGGCGGGAAGCGGAAGCGCTGGTCGCGGGTCAGGATCCCGCCGTGCCCAAGGCGCGCGACCGTCTGGACGGAGGCGGGCTCATCCGCCAGGAGCCGCGGCAGCAGCAGATCGGCCGCCGTTGCTTTCGAGTACGCGCCACAGGACGGCAGGCCGATGATCGCCACCCTGCCCACCCTCGCGAGCCAGAGCATCGACCCGGGATGGGCGGGCACGCCGTGCCGGACGAGGCTCCCGCCCATCGCCTCGATGGCCAGGAAGAACGGATCGAGCGGGTCCGTGCTCGAGGAACCGGCGGTGAGCACCAGATCGGCTCGCCCGGCCCCGCGACCGCGTGCGCGGCGCTGAAGGGCCGTAGCCACGAGATCGGGTTCATCCTCGACGTAGTCAATGCCCACGAGCCTTGAACCCAGTCCTTCGATCTTGGCGTGGAGGCTCGCCTCGAATCGATCGCGGGCGATGCCCCGGATCGATTCCTTGACGATGGCCGCGACGCGCCGGGTTCTGAACGGGACGACAGCGATCAAGCCCCGCCGACCCGATCGCCTGGCCGACCGCTCCATCCTCACGAGCACATCGTCCGGGACGAGGTGCGGCGCGATCTTGACGCTCGCCACGAGCGCTCCCTGCCCGACGACGCGTCCGTCGAGCACGGTGAAGACCTCGATGGGATCGATCGCGTTGAGCCGATTGACGGCCCCGACGTCAATGCGGACCAGGCCTGCGTGTATCGCCCGGAGGTCGATCCGGCTCTGCGCGGGATCACCGATCACGAGGCCGGGACCCGTGACGGCCGCCGCGATGCGCCGAGCAGCATCATCCTCGTGAATGTCCCCGCTTTCCGGAATCAACACGGTAGTCGGGCGCCCGGCCTCCGGGAGAGTCGTGGCAACACGCCGCAGGTCGGCGGTCGTGAGCCGACGACCCTTGATCCAGCGCTCGCCAGTGACGACGAGGTCGCGGGTCAGGACGGCGCCGGCGAGCCCTGGCTCAGGGGCCTGCCCCAGCCTGACCTGCGCGATCTTCACCCGAGCCTGGCGGCGGCCGCCTCCAAAGCTCGTCGGACCTGGACTCCCGCCACATGCGTTCGGTATTCGCGATCGGCATGGATGTCCGAGGCGACCCGGATGCCGTCCGTGGCATGCGACGATGCGTCGGCGAAGGAGGCACCGCCGAGGATCGCCTGCTCGACGGCGGCGGCACGATACGGGTGGTCCCCCACTCCGGTCACGCCGACGGCGCAGAAGCCCCATCGATCACCAGTACGAGCTCCGACGACGGCCGCCACGCCGGCGATGGAGTACCCACTCGCCGGCTGTTCGATGGCTCGATAGGCCGAGCCGACTTCGTCCCGGCCACCCGGGAGCCGGATCTCGGTGATGATCTCGTCCGCGTGGAGCGCGCTTTCAAACGCACCCTCGAAGAACGAGGTGATCGGGATCGTGCGTTCCGCGGCCGCCGAGCGGGCGACGACCTCCGCATCGAGCGCGAGCAGGATGGCCGGCATGTCCGACGCCGGATCCGCATGGGCGATCGAACCACCGATCGTGCCCCGGTTTCGCACCTGCACATCGCCGATATTCGGCAGCGCGTCTCGGAGCAGTCCGTAGTGACCGAGGATCGGGTCCGCGATCATGGCCTCGTACGTGGTCAGGGCCCCGACCGCGACCCGACCGTCGGGCAGGCGCCGGACGCCATGAAGCTCCTCCAGACGCCCGATGTCGAGGAGCATCTCCGGCCGGGCCAGCCGGAGCTTCATCAGGGGCAGGATGCTCTGGCCACCGGCGATGATCTTGACCCCGTCGCCGGCAGCGAGGCGCGCGAGCGCATCGTCGAGGGACGCGGCCCGAACGTAGTCGAAGGCGGCGGGGATCATGCCTGGGCTCCCTTCGAAGACTGCATGGCCTTCTTCCCGGACTGCATGGCCTTCCACACCGTCTGGGGCGTGAGGGGCATGTCGAGATGCTTGATTCCGAACGGCTTGAGTGCGTCGTTGACAGCGTTGGCGACGGCTGCGGTGCTCGCGATGGCGCCGGCCTCGCCGACGCCCTTTACCCCGATCGGGTTGACCGGTGACGGGGTCACGGTCTCGTCCAGCTCGAGGTGCGGGAACCAGGCGGCGCGGGGCATCGCATAGTCGAGCATCGAACCCGACAGCAGCTGGCCGTCGTCCCCGTACACGGCCCCCTCCCAGAGGGCCTGGCCGACGCCCTGGGCGATGCCGCCGTGGAGCTGTCCATCAACGATCATCGGGTTGATCTTGTTACCGACGTCGTCGACGGCCACGTACTTCACGAGATCGACGTGACCGGTCGCCTCGTCGATCTCGACGATGGCCACGTGCGTGCCGAACGGCCACGTGCAGTTCGGGGTGTCGTAGTAGGCGGTCTCGTCGAGATACGGCTCCATGCCCTCGGGGGCGTCGAAGGCGAGGTCGAGGGCAAAGGCGATCTCCTGGAACGTCTTCTTCTTGTCGGGCGAGCCCTTGACCCGGTACTCCGCGCCGTCGACCTCGATGTCCTCGACCGAGGCCTCGAGCATGTGCGCGGCGTATCGACGCGCCTTCTCCCGGATCTTGCCGGCCGCCTTGATCGCGGCCGTGCTCCCGACCGATGACGTGCGACTGCCGTAGCTGCCATAGCCCATCGGCGTGCCCTGGGTATCCGAGTGCTGGACGACGATGTCCTCCATCGGGATGCCCAGCTCGTGGCCGACGACCTGGGCGTAGGTCGTTTCATGGCCCTGGCCCTGTGGCTGGGTCCCCACCGTGACGACGACCTTGCCGGTCAGGTGGACCTTGATGTTGGCCGATTCCCACATCGCGGCGCCCCAGCCCTCGCCGACCGCACCGATCCACTTGGACGGCGCAACGCCGCAGACCTCGAGGTACGTGGACAGCCCAACCCCGAGGTACTTGCCGCGCGTGCGGGCCTCGGCCTTGGCCTTGTCCATGCCGGCGTAGCCGGCCATCGCGAGCGCCTTGTCCATGGCCGGCTCGTAGTTGCCTGAATCGATGTAGATCTTGGCGCCGCCGCTGGCGGTCCCGAGCCCGGATGGATTCTCGTACGGGAACTTGTCCGGGGCGATGAAGTTCCGTCGGCGCAGTTCGGCCGGATCCATCCCGATCTCGTTCGCGAAGAGGTCCATCGCGCGCTCGATCACGTACGTGGCCTCGGGCCGACCGGCACCCCGATAAGCGTCCACAAACACCGTGTTCGTGTAGACGCCGACGACCTCCGCGAAGACGTTGGGGATCTTGTAGCAGCCCGACAGGACTCGCGCATACAGGGTCGTGGGAATGCCCGGGCCGATCGTCGAGAGGCGTCCACCCAGGTTGGCGTACGTCTTGACCCGGACCGCGCTGACGTCACCGGCCTTCGACCCGGCGATCTCGAGATAGGTGATGTGGTCGCGGCCGTGGATCGTGGACTGGTAGTTCTCCCGGCGGCTCTCGATCCACTTGACGGCCCGACCACCGAGCCGCTTCGACGCATGCAGGACGACCACGTAGTCCGCGTAGCAGAAGATCTTGGTCCCGAACGCACCGCCCACGTCGGGGCTGATGCAGCGGAGCTTGTGCTCCGGAATGCCCATCACGAAGATGGCCAGGAGGATTCGCTGGATGTGCGGCGTCTGGCTGGACATCCAGATCGTGTATTCGTCGGTGCCGGGGTTGTAGAGCCCGATGTCGCCACGCGTCTCCATCGGATTCGGGATGAGACGCTGGTTCACGATTCGCTGACGGACGACGACCTCGGCGGCGTCGACGGCTGCGTCCGTGCCGGACTTGTCGCCGACCGTCCAGTCGAAGACGATGTTGTTGGGCGCGTTCTCGTGGAGCTGTGGGGCCCCGGGCTGGGTCGCCTTCTCGGCGTCCACCACGGTCGGGAGCGGTTCGAAATCGACGACGATCGCCTCGAGGGCGTCGAAGGCCTGCTCGGGCGTTTCGGCGATGACCGCGGCGACGCCCTCGCCGGTCCACTTGACGCTGTCCGTGGCGAGCGCGCGCGGTGTGTTGACGTTGTTCTGGAGCCCGGCGGATCCGCCGGCGGGCCAGGCCATCGGGAGCGGGTTGTACGGGATATCCGCGCCCACCATGACGTCGAGGACGCCCGGCATCGCCTTGGCGGCACTCGTATCGATCGAACGGATGTTGGCGTGGGCGTAGGGACTCCGGAGGATGGCGCAATAGGTCATCGACTGGAGCTTGATGTCATCGACGTAGCGTCCGCCGCCGGTGATGAGGCGTCGGTCCTCGACGCGCTTGACGCTCTTGCCGAGCATGTCGGTTGTCATCTCGCGCCCCCTCAGCCGGCCACGCCGGCCGTGGAGCCGGCACGCATCGCGGCAGCCGCCGCACGGATGGCGATGACGATGTTCTGGTAACCGGTGCACCGACAGAAGTTGCCGGCGATGGCGTGGCGGATCTCGTCATCGGATGGGTCCGGGTTCCTCGACAGGAGGTCAGCCGCCGTCATGATCATGCCCGGCGTGCAGAACCCGCACTGGAGGCCGTGGTGCTCCCAGAAGGCCGTCTGGAGCGGATGGAGCCCGTCGGCGGATGCCATCCCCTCGATCGTGATGACGTCGGCGCCGTCGGCCTGGACGGCGAGCATCGTGCATGACTTGACGGCCTTGCCGTCGACATGGACGGTGCAGGCGCCGCACTGCGACGTGTCACAGCCGATGTGCGTCCCGGTAAGGTCAAAGTCTTCGCGAATCAACTGGACGAGGAGGCGTCGCGGCTCGACGTCCGCCTCCCGTGGCGTGCCATTGACGGTGACCGAGAGATGCGCAGCCACGGGCGGGACCTCCAAGGTGCGGTCGGGATGACGTGATGATGCGCCGATCGCGGGCTTGGAATCAAGCCGAATCGCCACCGGTGGGCGGGCAGCGCGGCCACCCGGGCTCGCCGCTGCGCGCAACCGCACGCGGGTGACAGATCAGCGCGCCGCGGCAACCTCGTCGAACGCCGCGCCGAAGCCGTCCACGATCGCGGCCACCTGTGCCTCCGTGATCACGAAGGCCGGCGAGAACTGGAGCGCGTGGGCACGGAGCACGCGGGTCGCGATGCCATGTCGATAGGCTGCCGCGACCAGGCGATCCGGGATCCCGGGATCACCGGCCAGCGCCTCTGGCTCGACCGCAACCGCCGCCGTCAGGCCGACGGTTCGAATGGCGCCGACGAGCGGTCGTTCCGCCAGGCGCGAGAACGCCGCCGCGACACGCGGTTCCATCGCCTTCACCCGGGCCACGAGGCCCTCGGATTCGAGGATGTCGAGGTTGGCCAGCGCGGCGGCTGCGGCTCCAGCATGGCCGGAGTAGGTATAGCCGTGGCGAAGGACCGCACCCGGGATGGGATCGTCCCAGAACGGGCGGCGTACCCGCTCCCCGACCAGCACGCCACCGAGCGGCACGTAGCCGGACGAGACGCCCTTGGCGAAGGTGATCATGTCCGGCTCGATCCCGTAGCGGGTCGTCGCCCAAAGCTCGCCGGTCCGACCGAAGCCGGTGATCACTTCGTCGGCGACGAGCAGGACATCGTATCGGCGACACAGTTCGGAGACCGCCGTCCAGTAGCCCTCGACCGGCGGGATGACGCCGCCCGCTCCGATCACCGGCTCGCCGAAGAACGCGGCGATCTCGCCGCCCCGGGCCGCCAGCAATGCTTCGAGGCCTTCGAGGTCCATCGCGCCGACCATCGCGACCTCGTCGATGAAGGGCCCGCCGTAGCCGGCCTTCATTCCGGGAATGCCGACCAGCGACGTGCCCCAGGCGTGCATCCCGTGATAGGCATGCTCGCGCGAAACGATGACCCGCTTCTCGGGCCGGCCGAGCACGTCCCAGTACCGCCTCGCCAGCTTGGCCGCCGTGTCGATCGCGTCCGATCCGCCCGATCCCAGGAACACCACGGTGTCCGGACCGAGCGGGCTGAGCGCCGCCAGCCGGTCGGCGAGTTCGAGGGTCCGGCCCGTCGTGTACGACCCGAACGACGAATACGACGCCAGCTTGACGAGCTGGTCGGCGACGGCCGTGGCGATCTCGCGACGGCCATAGCCCACGTTGCAGTACCAGAGCGCGGCGGTCGCATCGAGCACCTGGCGCCCGTCACGTTCCGTGAGCACGATTCCGTCGGCGGCTTCGAACACGATCTCGGATTCGGCAACGAGATGCATATCGGCGAATCCGTGCCAGAAGTGGGTGCTCACCATCGTCCCTCGCATGTCTCCGCGTAGGGGCTCAGGGTAGCGGCCTCCGGGGAGGTCGGCCGGATCGCGGAACATACCGTCCCATCGCCGCGCTCTTGATGTCGATCGCCCTCGGGTCGAGATGGGGGGCCACCTCCGAGAGTGGCAAGTGGGCAAGACGCGCCGCCTCGCCCAGCGCCCGCATCTTGCGGACCGCGACGTCCCAGGTCAGCGCCTCGAAGCCCGCGGCCGTTCCGAGTCCGACCCGGGTCGCTCCCCGACCCTCCGACGCCGAGGCATAGGCGGCCGCCCAGAGCATCAGGTCCGGCGCGTCGTCGCTCGCCTCGCTCGTCGATACGACCCCGCAGATGATCCCGCGGTCGCCGGGCGTGCCGGTCACCAGGCGCCAGTTGTCGGGACCATCGATCAGGTTGACCGCAAGGCTCGCGTACGGGGCCGCGAGGATCGCGTCGATGCCGGCCGTGTCTGCGTTGCCTCCGGTGATCGCGAGGGAGCAATGGACCGCGCTGACTCCCTCGAGCAGCAGCCTGTGGGCCTCCGCGAAACGAGCTCGCTCGCCGGCGGCTACGCCGATCAGGTGGGCATCGGGCTCCTCGATTTCGATCAGCTGACAGCCGGCGTCGGCAAGGGCCAGGATCTGCGCCTGGAGCACGCGCGCATAGGCGAGGGTGGTTCTATCGCGGTCAGTGCCCTTGATCCGACGACCGAGCGTGTATGGCCCGGGGAGTGCCTGCTTCACGAGGCCCGTTGTCGTTCTCGATGCGAACTGCCAGTCCCTGACGACGATCGATGGATCCCAGGCCGGCACCCCTTCGAGGATGTCAACCGGTCGATCCTGCGGTTCCCTGGACGCGATGTGGCTGAACGGCCCATGTCCGCGAAGTCGGCCGTCCGTCAGCGGCTCGAGTCCGGCCACGACCTGCGCCTCCAGGGCTATTCCGACCGCGGTGTCATCGTCGGTGATCGGTCGCCCGTCCGGCGCGAGTGGTCGTGGCAGCGCGCCGAGGAGTGTGGCGAACAATTCGACCCCCGCCGGCCTAGGTCAATCGCAGGGCGCCGCCTGCCATCAGAGCGCCGACGATGACCGTGACCAGAGCGAGCACACCGACGATCGAAATGACTCTCGACCGACCGACCTTCACACTACCCTGGGTCTGCCAGAAATCGCGCATGGTCTTGACACGGCCGGGCGACACGAACACGCCGAGCCAGAGGCCGGCCAAAAGACCCCCAATATGGGCCGAATTGTCGATCGACCCCGCCATGAAGAAGCCGAAGGCCAGGTTGATGATCACGATCGTGACGAGTTGCGGGACGATCGCCCGGCCCTGCCGATCGAACACCGGGTGGTGGACCCGGGTCGCCGCGATCAGCAGACCGACCAGGCCGAAGACCGCGCCGGAGGCACCGACGCTGAGGTTCGGGCTGAAGATGAAGCTCGCGGTCGATGCGGCGGCGGCCGTCACCAGGTAGAACGTCCCGAACCAGGCGGCGCCCCAGGCGCGTTCCACCACGGGACCGATCAGGTACAGGAAGTACATGTTGAGGAGAAGGTGCACGACGTTCGCGTGGACGAGGGTCACGCTGACGAGGCGATACAACTCCCCTGCCGCGAGGGCCTGCTTGTCCAGGGCCAGGGCCGACCAGACTCCAGCGCCGTCCGTTGACAGGGCGTAGAACGAGATGACGACCGTCACCCCGAGGATCAGGTGGGCGAG
Source organism: Chloroflexota bacterium (assembly GCA_043743315.1). Classification (GTDB taxonomy): domain Bacteria; phylum Chloroflexota; class Limnocylindria; order Limnocylindrales; family CSP1-4; genus UBA5189. The sequence continues at coordinate 8,934 of JAYTWS010000141.1, forward strand.
CAGGATCGCGGACCCGCTGCCGCGGCTGCGGGCGAAGTACTTGCGAGACGCGCCGGTGTCTCCCGTTTCCTTGGCCAGCCAGCCCAGCCGCGAGGCGATCTCGGCCTTGTCGGCAGCCGGCGCCCGCCGGTCGGCCTCGCGGTAGGCGATCAATGCGTCGCGCAGATCGCCCGCTCGCACATAGGCCGCGGCGATGTTGCGCCAGGCCTGGTAGGTCGATGGCGTCTCCGGCAGGCGGAGGACGGCCTGCCACGCGCTAAGGGCCTCGTCATCGTGGTCGAGGCGGAAGAGGGCCTCACCCAGACCGAGCCAGGCGGTCGCCGTCACCTCGGCGTCGTCAAACCCCGAGACGCGCTGGTAGGCCTGCGCGGCCAGCACGAACTCTCCGGCCTCCATCTGCGCGGCGGCAAGATCGAGGATTCCGAGCGCGACGGGACGACTGAGCGGTCCCTTTGCCACGATCACGGCCTCGAGTTCGGCGGGCGATGGCGGTTGTGGGCGGTCAGTCATCGAGACGACGATACTAGATTCGCAATGTGCGGGCGCTTCACCCAGGAACGGCCGACCTCCGACCTCGCCGAGATTTTCGCGGCCGAGGACCTCGCCGACGACCCGGGATCCCGCTTCAACGTCGCACCGACCGACGAGGCCGTCGTCGTCGTCCAGCGCGACGAACGCCGTGCGATCAAGGCTTATCGGTGGGGTCTCATTCCGCACTGGGCGGATGGTCCGAAGATCGGGAACCGGATGTTCAACGCCCGGGCGGAGACGCTGACCTCCTCGCCGGCCTTCCGTGACGCCTTCCGGCGGCGGCGCTGCCTGGTGCCCGTTGATTCCTTCTTCGAGTGGCGACGAGAGGGCACGGTGCGCCAACCGTTTCGAATCGTCCGGGCTGACGGACGACCGCTGGCTCTTGCCGGCCTCTGGTCAGGCTGGCGAGACCCTGAGACCGAGGAGGTCCGCCGCACCTTCACGATCGTCACGACGACGCCGAACGACCTGATGCGACCGATCCACAATCGGATGCCGGTAGTCGTCCCTTTCGACGCCTGGGATCGCTGGCTCGATCCGGCCCTGCCCGATCCGGCCAAGCTCCAGGGCCTGCTGGTGCCCGCGCCGGATGAGGATCTCGAGGCCTACCCGGTGAGTCGCGCAGTGAACAACGTCCGCAATGATGGCCCGGAACTCATCGAGCGGCTGGCCGACCCGGACGTCCTGAAACTCATCTGACCGGGTCCACCGCGAGAGCCTGCAGCGTGGCCGCCCAGGCATCGGCCGGGACCTCGCCTCGATCGAGACGGACGGCGAACGCGGCGACGAAGCCGGCGAACGTGCCGTCCGGGTCGGATGCTGGCGCCACGAGCACGGTCGCCTCGACCGGCATCGCAGGATCATCGGTGGCGTGGCCGCCGGCCCCCTCGACGACGACCAGAGGCGCACCGGCGAAGGCGGCACCGGCAGCGAGCGAGGACAAGAGATCGGCCCCAAGGTCTACGCCGATCACCACGTCGACCTCGGGAAGGTAGCGAAGCGCCAGCGCGAGATCGGCCGGCTCCATCGGCCGCGCGAGCGTGCGAAGGACCGCCGCATGTCCGATGCCGGCCTCGGCCAGCTCCAGGATGAGGCGATCACCTTCCGCGCCATCCGGGACGATTCCGATGACCTGGACCGCTGCGCCCGCCTTCGCGGCGGCTGCCGCGATGGCATGGCTCGAGCTCGGGTGACCTGACTGCGATTCGAGCGCGCCGGACACGACGATCATGGGTGAATCGTACCTGAGTTACGTCGACCGTCCGCATTCGAAAGTCCTGGGCCGCCGATGCGGAAGTGGTGCGCGCACGCCCCATTGGCATTGTGATCGCAAGGTCCGGGCTGCTAGCGTCGGGCGATGTCCGTGAACCGACCCCGAGCTTGGATGGATTGGCACGTCCTCGAATGGGCTGCCCGGTTCGCTAGCACGCGGCCGAGGGGGCTAAAGGCACCTCGCCGAAGGAGCCCGGGGCAGTCCGTCACCGAGTTCGCCTTGGTGGTCCCGTTTCTCCTCATCATCCTCCTCACTGTCGCGGACTTCGGCCGCTACTTTGCCGCGTCACTCAACGTCGAGTCGATTGCGCGGACCGCCGCGGAGGTGTCCGCCCAGGAGTACCTCCGGGCCGGGACGACCGACTACGCGGCCATTCACGGGTACGCTTGGCAGTCCGTGTGTGATGAGGCCAGGGGACTGGCCAATGTGACCTACAACGGACCCGCCACGGAATGTGACGGTATGCCGACCCTGGTCTGCGTCCACGATGGTGTTGACCCATCCTGCGCGACGCCATACAACGTGGGGGGCGGCATCCCCGCAGAGTGCACCGTCATCACGGATCCGATTTCGAATACGCAGACCGGCGGATCTGAGCTGAGCAAATATGTCGAGGTCCGCGTCTGCTACCGGTTCAGCACGGTCTTCGGCTTTTCGATCCCATTCCTCGGCGGGTCCCTGGATACCCTATCGGGCAACTTCTACATCCAGAAGATCCGGACGTTCACCGTGGCTGACTACTGATGGGCATTGTTCGAATCCATCGCCCCGGTGTTCGCCGCCCGTCCTGCGGGCAGGGACTCGCCGAATTCGCCCTCGTGGCACCCCTCGCAATGATGCTCATCTTCGGGATCATCTCGACCGGTCTGTGGGTCTTCTACCAGCAGCAGCTGACCAACGTGGCCAGGGAGGCGGCTCGATACGCGGCCATCCACAGCTCGACGGCGATCTGCCCGACCGCTTCGTGGCGAGATCCGAATGCACCGCCCGCGACCTACCCGCTCGCTCCGTACCAATGCGACGGCCCGAACCAGGGCTGGCCGAAGATGACCGCCCACGCGAGAACGAGCGTCTGGGGCATCAACTCGGCCGCGGTGTTCGTGAACGCCTGCTGGTCCGGCTATGTCCCGTCCTATGCCACGATCCCCGGCGACGGCAATTACTCCGCAGCGTCGGGCTTGCCGATCGCCGACCACCCGCCCGTCGAGGGCGTCACGCCCAACCAGTTCGTCCAGTGCAACATCGGCGGCGTCAACCCTGTGACGAACACCGGTGCCCTTGCCTGTGGCGGCTCCCTCACGACAGCCAACGACGATCCGGCGAGCGATATGCCAGGCAACCAGGTCACGACCTATGCCTGCATGCAGTGGTCTCCGCCCCTGGCGGGTTTCCTGCTCATTCCGTCCAGCATCACGATGAAGGCCGTCATCACGGAGGTTATCCACCGCCAGCAATGAAGATTCCCCTGAAGATGATTGCTCGACCCGACCAGGGCCAGATCCTGGTGCTTTTCGCCGGCGGTCTCGTGGCGATCCTGTTGGTGGGCGCCCTCGTCGTCGACCTCGGGATGGTCTTCATGCAGCGCCGCCAAGAGCAGAATGCCGCCGACCCTGGCGCGCTGGCGGCAGCGCGGTATCTGCGGCCGACGGCCAACGTCTCGAAGATGTGGACGGCGGCCTGCTTCTACGCCGTCCAGAACGGGTATTCGGCGAAGCGGACCGACAGCAACGCCGCGTGTGACCCGGGCGGAGCGCTCGATGGATCCACGCTGACGGTCAACTGGCCACCCAGCCGGGGTGCGGTCGAGTACGCCGGCAACAAGAATTATGTCGAAGTGGTGATCGGCAACCCGCACAGCAGTTTGCTGGCTGGGATCGTCAACCTCGGCACGATCAACGTCACGACGTCCGCCGTCGCCGCGAACGATGACGGGACGGGTGGATCGAGCAGCCTCGTGGCACTGTCCGACCAGGGATGCGGCAGCGTTGCGGCAGCGAAGATCAATGGCGGAGCAGGAGGCAGTGGCGGGATCCGGATCTTCCCCGCCGCGGGCGTCACAGCATCTGGCGGCTACGTCCAGGTGAACTCCGACTGCGGCGCCGTACCGTACGGCGCCAACGACGCATGTGCCAAGGATCCGAAGGGCGCGTTCGAGGTCAGCGGCTCGAACACCACGGTCGATATTCCGGCGCTCTATGTCCAGGGAGCATGTACGTACTCAGGCAACACTCCACCGGTGATCGGAACGGTCGACGAGCAGGCAGGGTATGCCGGAGATCCCTTGGCCTTGATCCGGCCACCGGTGGCCGGCGCACCTGCCCCGAACCAGCCGGCGGGTTGCAATGGGACTGCCGCGAGCCCGGCGTCATGTTCAATCAACTCGGTGGTCACACTTTCGCCCGGAACTTACTACGGCGGTTGGACGATCAAGAACGCCGCACGAATCACCCTCAACCCAGGGATCTACGTGATCGCCGGCGGGGGCATCAAGCAAACGGCTGGCGGCTCACTCGATTCGGCGAGCGGCCGGGTCTTGATCTTCAGTACAGACGATCCGCCGTACGCAGCCGCGTGCAAGACCTCGAACGACAATTTGAAGTGCCAGCAGGATATCGACGTGGCCGGCTCGGGTTCCATCAATCTCAAAGGTCTGTCAGGGACCGTTCCGTGCCCGCCCTACAGCACAACCGGTTGCCCGTTCGGCGGTATGCTGCTCTGGCAGGATGGGAGCGCCAGCGGAGCGTATAACGGCCGAGCCAACATCTTCGTGGGTGGCGGTGCTAGTACCAACCTCGAAGGCACCCTCTATACCGCCGGCGGCGACGTCTCGCTGAGCGGCGGCGGGAGCGTTAGTGGATGCACGCCGGATGCGTCCGGATACTTCAACTGCGCGGCGGTCCAGATCATCGCCTGGACCTTCCAGATCAGCGGGTCCGCGATCCTGAACATGCCATACGACCCGAACCTGTTCTACCACCTCGCCTTGAAGGGCCTGGTCAAGTAGAGCCAGCCCAACGTGCCGGTCGGGCGGTCAGTGCGGCGTCCCGGACGGCGTCGGTGTGCCCGCAGGTCCCGGCGTGTCCGACGGCGAACCCGACCCGCTCGAGTCATCGCTCGAGCTCGGCGATGGGCTCTCGCCGTGATCGTCCGAGGCTCCGGGAGAGGACGGGCCAGGCGCCAGCGACGAGGTTGGCCTCGGCGTTTGGCCTGGCAGGAGGGATTCCTCGGGCCCGCTACTTTCCGACGGCTCAACCGATCCCGAGGGTTCAACAGACTCCGACGGCTCAGGCGATCCGGATGGCCCGATCTCGTGGGATGGCGACGACGACGGCTCGGGCGATGTCACCAAACCGGACGGTTCCGGCGATCCGTCCCGCTGGAACCAGCCAAGGGCACCGGCCGTGCCGATTGCCGCAACGCCCGTGAGTGAGACCGCGGCCACCAGCACCGCCAGCACGTAGGCCATCGCCGTCGCCCGGATCCGGAATGGCCGACCCGCCGCGTCGGCGGCCGTGCGCCAGGCCGAACGGATCGAGGCGAGGAACGTCGCAGGCCCCGGATGCGCCGCGAAGGCGCGGAGGAAACCTGCTGCGCGGGGCGCCGGCTCGGCGGCCACAGCAGCCATCACTCGATCGACGAAGTCGCCGGACCGCGTCATGGGGTCCGCCGGCATCGCGCGCTCGAGCAGGCGAGCCGCCGCATAGGCTTCCGCGAGCTCCGAGTCCCGGATGGCGGCGTCGGCGCCGTCCGCCTCAGCCGGCCGATAGGAACCTGGCCCCGCCGTCATCCTTCACTCTCCGCGACCTGGGTGCGAAGGCGGATCAGCCCACGATGCAGGTGCGTCTTGACTGTCCCAAGCGGCCGGCCGGTCAGCGTCGCGATCTCGTCCAGGGACCGCTCGGCGAAAAATCGGAGGGCGACCACCTCGCGATACGGTTCATCGAGCGCAGCAACCGCATTACGCACCGCCAGCTGGCGTTCGCCGCGAAGCACCAGGCCCTCCGGATCGGCGGACCCGTCAGATCGAAGTCGCGCCACGGGATCGTCGGTCGAGCCATCGGCAGCAACGCCCGGACTGACCCAGGATACGGACCGTCGTCGGGTCGCCTGGCGGATCGCGAGTCGCACCGCGATGCGCGCGAGCCAGGCGCCGAACGGGCCTTCGGCCCGCCACGAGGCGAGCGAGCGATACGCGGTCACGAATGCTTCCTGGGCGACATCTTCAGCCTCGCCGAGATCACCGAGGATGCGATGACAGGCACGAATGACCGCCGGCGCTTCCCGATCCACGAGGGTCCGGAACGCATCGCCGTCACCGGCGAGGATCGCCTCAACGACCGTCTCGTCATCAGCGTGAGGCTCCGTGAACTGGTTCGAGGCTGAGGCGGGACCGATCGGTCGACTCCATGCGGGTTCCGCCGAACCGGATCGGTCCGACGTCGCCCTCATGGTGACGCGATTCAGGGATTGCCATAGCGAGCCATTCGTCACGTCCTGACCGGGCCGCAAGGCTGCGGTCAGTCGTCGCTGCCGTCGTCGCCGTTGTCGTCACTCCCGGAGTCATCACCGGGCGCAGACGACGCGTTGTCTCCGCCGTGGTGGTCATCGGAAGCCTCGGGCGCATGCGTCTCGGTCGCGTCGTTCGCGTCGATCGCGTCGTCGGCCTCGGTTGCCTCGGTCGCGTCGTCGGCCTCGGTTGCCTCCGTGGCCTCGTCGCCATGATCATCGGACGCTTCGGGTGACTCGGACGCGTCCTGGGATTCGGTGATGGTCGACCCATCCGTCGCTTCGGGCGATTCGCTCGCCTCGGGCGACTCGGACGGCTCGCTCGAAGCCGCTGCGTTGAACGCATCGTTGGCCGGCGTTGCGGAACCGGCGATCCCGTTTGCCGCGAACGCGCCGCCGACGATGAGGAGAAGGCTGACGACGGCAATCCCGATCGTCCGGATCATCTGCAGGCGGATTGGCGTGGTCATGTCGTTGGTGCTCCCGGATCTTGCACGATCGGCGATCGGCTGTTCGTCATGTCTGAGGCGGCCTCGATCGAAAAGGTTTCAGCGATCGGGGCCGGGTTCAGCCGAGGTGCCGGGCCGAGCGGCCGGGTCGAGCCGAGGTGCTGGCTCGGGCGATCCGGCGGGTATGTCACCCGGTGCGAGGCGTCCATCAACCGACGAGTCATCCGAGCGGACTGGTGGTTCGCCCGCCGCCGCAGCCGCGCCAGCCGCCCGCGCCGGCCCAGCCGCCAGCGCCGCCGCGGCTGCGATGGTGCGAAGCGCGGGGCGAGCCACGGCCGCCGCGATCGTCGCCCCGAGCGTGATCATTGCACCCACCGCCAGCACGACCGGGACCCCCGTCCGCTCGGCGATGGCACCGGCCGCCAGATTGCCCAACGGGAGCAGGCCGATCGAGGTCAGCACGTAGAGGCTGTGCACCCGGCCCCGCAGTCGAGGCGGAACCCGAAGTTGGATCAGCGTGTTCGTCGTCGAGTAGTAGGCGACCTGGCTGGCTCCCAGGATCGCCAGGGCGAGCATCGAAAGGGGCACGGCTCGAGACGTCGCGAACACGAACAGCGAAACGGAGATCGCGCCGAGCCCGAGGAGCAGGATGCGCCCGCTCCCACCGGACGGCTGGCGCGATGCCATCAGCAGCGCTCCGATCAGGGCACCGCCCCCGATCGAGCCCGTCAGAAGCCCGAGGCCCGGGGCGCCGATCACGAGGATGTCGCGGGCGAACACGGGCACGAACGTGAGGTACGGCAGGACGAACAGGGCCGGGGCGGCCGCGAGCAGGATGAGCACGGACAGGATCGAGTCATTCGCCACATATCGCACGCCGTCCTGCAAGTCACCCCACAGAGCGGCGCTCGCCCGCGTACCGGCCGGCGTACCGGGAATGGGAAGGCGGGCGATCACGAGACCGACGACAACCAGGGCGACGGCATTGGCCCAGAAACCGAAGGCCAAACCACCGGCGGCGATCGACAGTCCGGCCACCGAGGGACCGATGATCCGTGCGAGGTTGTACTGCGCGGAATTGAGGGCGATGGCACCGCCGATCAGGGCGCGATCGACGATCGACGAGACGATGGCCTGGCTGGCCGGCATCTGCACCGTGATGACGATCCCGCCGAGCAACGCGATCAGCGCGACATGCCAGTAAGCCACGACGCCGAAGGTCGTCAGGAGCGCGAGCGCGCCTGCCAGCGCGGCACCGACCCAGTAGCCCCAGACGAGGAGGCGCTTGCGATCCATGCGGTCCGCGAGCACGCCGGCCACGGCGGCCAGGAACAGGACCGGCAGGCCGGCGATGGCTCCGACGAGACCGAGCAGGGCCGGCGAGTTGGTCAGTTGCAGGACGAGCCAGCCCTGGGCGGTCGCCTGCATGAAGGACCCGACAGTCGCGAGCATCGACGCCATCAGGAAGCGCCGGTAGATGGGCGACGCCAATGCCGGGAAGCGCCCCGCGATCACCGGTACGTCAGGCTCGGGCGTCGCCGACCTCGGTCATCATTCACCGCGTTCGACGGCAACCGGTCCGAGATCGGCCGCCTCCAGCGCCGCCAGGAATGCGTCGGCGTCGCCGACGAGGACGATCGCGGCCTCGTGCGGACGGACGTGGGTTCTCGCCGCAGCGAGGACGTCATCGGCTCCGACGGCCCGGATCGCATCGCGATAGCGGGCCAGTTCATCGTCAGGGAGGCCCTGGATGACGAGGCTACTCAAGGCCCCGACGACGGCGCCCGGCGTCTCGAATCGGAGCGGGAAGACGCCGACGAGGTAGTCGCGTGCGGTATTGAGCTCGTCCGCGGTGGGTGGTTCGGCGCGGATGCCATCGAGCTCGGCAAGCATGTCGAGGAGCGCCGGTACCGTGACCTCCGTGTTGACGGCCGCTCGCGCTGCGAACGGTCCTTCGGATCGACGCAGGTCGAATCCCGCGCTCGCACCGTAGGTGTAGCCCTTCTCCTCGCGGAGCTTCCGATTCAGGCGGCTGTTGAACAGCCCGCCGAGGATCGCGCCCATGATCGAGACGGCGTGATAGTCGGGGGTCCGGCGCACCGGCCCCGGATGGCCGACGCGGATCTCCGTCTGGACGGATCCCGGTCGATGAATCACCCTGATCCGACGCTCGAGCGACGAGGCGGTAGCGTCGACCACGCGCGCCGGACCGGCCGCTGGGTCGGGTCGCCAGCTCCCGAATCGTTCGGCCGCGAGCGCGTGGACATCCAGCCCCCCGAGTTCACCCCCCACGATCAGCGTCATGGCCGCTGGATCGAATCGCCGCGCGAGAGCCGCTCGTGCTGCATCCGAATCGAGGCCCTCGACCGTCTCGCGAGTTCCCGCGGCCGAATGGCGATACGGGGAAGTCGCCGCGTAGATCGTTTCGATGAACGCTTCCTCAGCGCGTCGCCGTGGGTCCGCCTGCGCCTGGAGAAGATCGTTGAGGCGCTCATCACGGAGGCGCTCGACGTCGCCGGCCGGAAACGTCGGGCGCGCCACCATCTCCGCGACGAGATCGAGCGCCGGTTTGATTCGCTCGGCCGGAACGTCGGCTGAGACCGACAGGGCATCCCAGCCTGCCTCGGCATGCAGGGAGGCACCGAGTCGCTCGCTGACCTCGACGAGCTCGATGGCATCGTATTGGTCGGTCCCCTCGGACAGCGCCCGGGCCATGAGCACCGTCGCTCCGGCCTGTGCCTCGGGATCATCACCCGCGCCTCCGAGGACGATCAGTGCCGCGGCGAGCAGCGGCCGCGCGGGCAGATCCACCGCAATGACCGACAGGCCATTGGGGAGTCGCGTTCGTTCGAAAGCGGGAAAGCTGTACGGTCGTGGCCGACCCGGGCTGGGCCGTTCGGGCGACATATTGGGCGCTCCCTGCGCGGTCACGCTGCCGCCTCGCCGGATGACGCATCGGCGTCGCCCGCGCTGGCCTCGCTGGCCTCGCTGGGCAGATACGTGAGGACGTATCGGTTGTCCTCGCGGAAGACGGCTCGGCAGGCGTCCCGAACCTGTTCCCCGGTGACGGCAAGGTAGCGCGGGAGGATCTCGTTGACGACGCCGGGGTCGTTGAACAGGGTGGCGTACATCGACAACCGGTCCGCTCGTTCCTCCACCCGCTGGAGCGACCCGAGCTCATCCGCCTCGGTCAGGGCCTTGGCCCGCGTCAGCTCATCGTCGGTCGGTGGTTCCTCCGCGAGACGCTGCAGCTCCTCCCAGTAAGCCGCCTCGAGGCGGGCGAGGTCGATGCCCGGCCGGGCCGTGGCCCAACCGGCGGTCACGGAAGCGCCGCCCACCAGACCAAGCGAGAACAGGCTGATGTCCTGCGCCAGGCGCTCGTCTCGAACGAGGCGCCGATGCAGCCGGCTGCCCGTGCCGCCGGCCAGGATCTGCCCGGCAAGGTCCAGGGCATCGAGCCGGTGATCGCCGAACACTGGAGACCGAAAGCCCCAATAGATCCGAGGCAGTGGGACGTTGTCCACGACCGTCTCCCGGACCTCGCGACCGATGGTCGACGGGAGCGAGAGGTCGCCGATGTCCACCGGCAGCATTGGGTTGGCGGGGATGGCGCCAAAATACCGTTCCACCCACGCTCGCGCCTGCGCCGGATCCACGTCCCCGACGATACTGAGCACGGCGTTGTTCGGGGCGTAGTGGGTCCGGAAGAACGTGCTGACATCCTCGAGCGACGCGGCGTCGAGATCCTCCATTGATCCGATCGTTGGGTGGTGGTACGGGTGCTCCGGCGGATAGACACCGGCCAGGAGTCGATGATTCCAGGAGCCGTACGGGCGGTTGTCATATGACCACCGCTTCTCGTTCTTCACGACCTCGCGCTGGTTGTCGAGATTCTCCTGACTGAGGGCGTCGAGGAGCGTACCCATCCGGTCGGCCTCGAGCCACAGCACCAGCTCGAGCTGATGCGACGGGACCGTCTCGAAGTAGTTCGTCCGATCGAGCCACGTCGTGCCGTTCATCGTGCCGCCAGCGGCCTGGATCAGCGCGAAATGCTCGGTCTTCGCGACATGGCCCGAGCCCTGGAACATCACGTGCTCGAACAGGTGGGCGAAGCCCGTCTTGCCCGGGACCTCGTGTTTCGATCCGACCGCGTACCAGATGTTCACGGCGACGACCGGCGCGACGTGGTCCTCGGCAATGACCAGGCGAAGGCCGTTCGGCAGGCGTTCGTCGGTGAAATCGGTAATGAGTCCGGCCATGGGTTCACGAAACTCCTGCAGGAACAAGTGGCCGCCAGAGGGTACCGCAGGGTGACCGATCAGGGCGCGCCGAACACGGGCCCGTGCGATCGGGCCATTCGGCACCCGCCGTCTGCCAGGGACAATCCATACACTGTCGAGCATGAAGAACCTCGTCAGCGCCCTGGTCGTTGGCATGGCGCTCCTCGCCCTGCCCGCCTCCGTCGCCGCGCACCAGCTCTCGAAGCTGTTCGAGAGCCGCCTGCCGCTGGCGGTCTATCTGGCCGGCGCCGCGATCGCGGTCGGCCTGTCATTCGCGTTCGTGCTGGCCCGCGACCTGCGTGCCGCGCCCGAGATCGAGCGCGGCGCGGGTCGCCGGCTCCCGGACGCCGCGCGGCTGGCCCTGCGGTCGGCCGGGCTGATCGCGTGGGCCTGGATCATCGTCCAGGGGATCCTCGGCGGTGAGACGGATGCCGAGGTCTCGCGCCTGTTCACCTGGGTCTACGGGTGGGTTGGGGTCGCCCTCGTCTCGGCATTCGTGTTCCCGATCTGGAACTGGCTCGATCCGTTCGCCACGCTCTACGACCTCGGCGCTGTGGTCCTCCGGGCGCTGCGGGTCCGCAGCGTTCCGGTCGCGGCCTATCCGGGCAACCTCGGACGCTGGCCGGCCGTCATCGGGTTCGCCGCCGTCGTCTGGCTCGAGCTGGTCGCCTCCGGTGCCGGGTCACGAACGCTCGCGCTCGTCGTGGCCGGCTATACGGTGTTCACGCTCGCGATGATGGCCCAGTACGGTCGCCGGACCTGGAGTGAGCACGGCGAGGTGTTCTCGGTCTGGTTCGCCCTGCTCGGCCGACTGGCCTCGTGGGCACCGGTGCCCGATGGGGCCCTCGGCGTGATTGGTCGGCGCTCCTTCGGATCCGGATTGATGACCGGCGACTGGACCCGTGCCGATGTCGTGATGATCGGCCTCGGCACCGGATCGATCCTGTTCGACGGGCTGTCGCAGACGCAGATCTGGGTCGACACGTTCGGTCTCCCGGCCGCCCTGCCGCAGACCCTTATCCTGGCCGCCTTTCTGGGCCTGATCGTGGGTGCCGCGCTCCTCGTGGCGCAGCTGGTCGGGGTAGCGGCGACCGGCGCGGGGCTCCTGCCGATCGCGATCGGCTATCTCGCCGCCCATTACTTCACGTATCTGCTGATCGAGGGGCAGCGGATCGTCGTTGCGATCTCCGATCCGTTGCAGCGAGGTTCCGACTACTTCGGAACCGCCACCTTCGAGCCGACCGGCACCTGGCTCCCTCCGGTCCTGGTCTGGGGTCTGCAGTTCGCGGCCGTCGTCGGGGGACACATGATCGGCGCATGGGCCGGCCACGTCGTCGCGGTCCGGGAGGCCGGGCGCAACGGGTCGATCACCCGGCGGGATGTTCGCCTCCACCAGGTCCCGCTGGCCATCGTGATGGTCGGGTTGACGACGCTGACGCTCTGGTCGCTCGGTCAGGCGCTCTTCATCGAAGGTTCCTGAGCGACAGGCGGGCCGATGAGCGGGACCCACGCCACGAGCGAACGGACGTCGGCGAGTTGGCTCTGGACGGTCGGATCGAGGGCCTCGGCGGCCGCGATGGCGGTCTCCATCGCCGTCAGGCAGAGGATGCCCTCGGCAATCGCCGAATGGCGGATCTCAGCGGCGTCCCGCACGGCACCAGACCGGGGCGTCGGCGTGTTCACGACGAGCCTGACCTCGCCCGATGCGATCACGTCGAGGATTCCCGGCATTGCAGGCACATCGCCCACGCCGGCGCCGAGCTTCGCGACGGGGTCGGCGGCCAGACCATGGCGCGCCAGTGCATCGCGCGTTCCCGGGGTTGCCATCAGCCGATAGCCCGCTGCGATCAAGGCGGCCGCCAACCTGGCCAATCCCGCCTTGTCACGGTCCGCGATCGAAAGCAGGGCGACCGGCGCGACCGCGCCGTCACCGACGCCGGCACGCGGAGGGATCAGGGACGCGCCGCGCAGGGCCTTGGCGAGGGCCACTCGAGGATCGCGATGGATGCCGATGACCTCGCCGGTCGACTGCATGAACGGCCCCACCGAGGGATCAACGCCCCGCAGCTTCGTCGTCGAGAACGCGGGCGCCTTGACGGCAACGAAGTCAGGTGGCGCCAACAGGCCGCCGGACCAGCCCATCTCGGCGAGCGTTGAACCCAGTGCGATCCGGACGGCAAGCTGGACCATCGGAACCCCGGTCACCTTGGACAGGAACGGGACAGTTCGCGAGGCGCGAGGGTTGACTTCGATGAGGTACACGCCGTCCTCGCGGACGATGAACTGGGCGTTGACGAGGCCGGTCGCTCCGAGCGCCAGGACGATCCGCTCCATCGTGGCGACGATCAGACTCTGGTCACCCTCGCTGACCGTCTGCGGCGGGAACAGCCCGACTGAATCGCCAGAGTGGACCCCCGCGCGCTCGACGTGCTCGAGGAGCCCCGGGATCAGCACGTCCGTGCCATCGGACACGGCATCGACGTCGACCTCGATGCCCTCGAGGTAGCGGTCGATCCGGACGGGCCGGTCGGGGTCGACGACGGTGGCCAGCGCGAGTTGCCGGGCGAGGTCCTCGGGCGAGTAGCAGAAGTCGATCGCGAGCCCGCCGATCACGAACGATGGCCGGACGATCACCGGGTAGCCGATCCGCTCGGCCAGCGTCAACGCTTCCTCGAAGGAGTGGGCCATGCCGCCGTCCGGCTGCGGGATGCCCAGGCGATCCAGAAGGGCCGAAAATCGCGTCCGTTCCTCGGCCTGATCGATGGCCTCGAGGTCCGACCCGAGCAGGGGCACGCCACCCGCGGCCAGCGGCGCGGCCAGGTTGAGGGGCGTCTGCCCGCCGTAGGCAACGAGCACCGGGAGCAACCCGTCGCCGGCCCCCGTCTCCGCATCGATGACGCTGCGAACGGACTCGGGATCGAGGGGTTCGAAGTACAGCCGGGTCGATGAATCGAAGTCGGTTGATACGGTTTCGGGGTTCGAGTTGATCATCACCGCCGACCATCCAGCGCTCCGGAGCGTGTTCGCCGCGTGGACGGCGCAGTAGTCAAACTCGATCCCCTGCCCGATCCGAACCGGCCCGCTGCCGATGACGAGGGCCGCCGATCTCGGCACCGGTGGTGCCTCGGGCGGCGATCCGGACGCGGCGTAGGTGGAATAGAAGTACGGGGTGTCCGCAGCGAACTCGGCAGCACAGGTGTCGACCATCGCGAACCCGGGCACGACGCCGTTCGCCAGGCGCGCCGAGCGGATGGCCGCGTCCGAGACGCCCACCAGACCGGCCAGCTCGTGATCGCCGAACCCCGCTCGCTTGGCCGTCCGGAGAAGCTCAACGGCGGTCGGATCGGCGGCGTCGGCAAGGCGCGGTCCAAGCGCCTCAACCTCGGCCTCGAGGGCCACGTTCCGATCGAGTTCAGACAGGAACCAGGCGTGAATACCGGTCACGGCGCCGATCTCCTCCGCGGGAACATGCCGGCGAAGCAGGGCGAGGATCCGCCACAGGCGATCGTCGGACGGGGCGAGGAAGCGCCGCAGGACGATGGGTACGGCCGTGCGCTGGGCGAGCCGGGTCGATTCGCAGGCCTCGCCCCGCTCATCGATCCAGCGGATGACGTCGCCGTCCAGGTCAGCATTCTCGTCGACGTCCTGCTCCGCACGAGCCGGGTCGCGCCCGAGGGCGGCCGCCAGGTAGGCGACGGTGGCCGCCCAGGCCGGATCTTCGGCCAGCGGCCCCGCGCCGGCCTGTTCGAGGCCTCGGAGGGCCTTGTTGAGGGCCGAGCCGAACGTCCGATCGATGGCCATGACCTCGCCCGTGGCCTTCATCTGGCTGCCGAGCGATCGATCGGCGGTCGGGAATTTGTCGAACGGGAACCGAGGTAGTTTGACCACGACGTAATCGAGGGCCGGCTCGAACGCGGCGACGGTCGTGCCGGTGACGACGTTCGGGATCTCCGCGAGCCGCCGTCCGATGGCGATCTGGGCGGCGACTCGCGCGATCGGATAACCGGTGGCCTTGGACGCCAACGCGGACGATCGCGAGACGCGCGGGTTGACCTCGATCACCGCGTAGTCGGTGCTGTCGGGCGAGAGCGCGAATTGGACGTTGCAGCCACCTTCGACACCGAGTGCCCGGATGATCGCGAGTGCGGCGCTGCGGAGCCGCTGGTGGACCGGGTCCGACAGCGTCTGAACCGGGGCGACGACGATCGAGTCGCCGGTGTGCACCCCGAGGGGATCGAAGTTCTCCATCGAGCAGATGGCGATGCAGGTGTCATCCGCGTCGCGCATCACCTCGTATTCGATCTCCTGCCAGCCGACCAGGCATTGCTCGACCATCACCTGGCCGATCGGGCTGGCGCGCAACCCACTGCGAATCCGCTCCCGGTAGTCGGCCTCGGTATCGACGATGCCGCCGCCGGTGCCGCCGAGGGTGAAGGCCGGGCGAACGATGGCCGGCAGGCCGATCGTGGCAAGCGCGGCATCGGCCGCTGCGGTGCGCTCGGCCTGCGTGGCACCCTCCACGATGAACGAAGGGGCGTAGGGCTGCCCGAGTCGATCGAGGAGATCGCGGAACGCTTCACGGTCCTCGGCCATCTCGATCGCCGCGAGCGGCGTGCCGAGGAGCCGGACCCCGTACCGATCGAGAATGCCGGCCTTGGCGAGCTCCATCGCCAGGTTGAGTCCGGTCTGGCCCCCAAGGCCCGCGAGGAGGCCCTCCGGTCGTTCCGTGGCGATGACCGACTCGATCGCCTCGATCGTGAGCGGCTCGAGGTAGACCGCGTCCGCAACGTCCCGGTCGGTCATGATCGTGGCCGGATTCGAGTTGACGAGGATGGTCCGCACGCCCTCGGCACGCAGTGCGCGACATGCCTGTGTGCCGGCGTAGTCGAACTCGGCGGCCTGCCCGATGACGACCGGGCCAGACCCGATGATCAGGACGGACGCGGGCTTGGCCGACCGGGGCGGAACAGCGGGCAACGGAGCGGGCAACGGGGCGGCCTGACGGGCAGCGCGCACGGGCAATGGACCCTCCTTGTCGGCCTCTCTGGACCGGAGCCGGGCCTCACAGGACCAGGTTCCAAGGCAGTCCGGTCAGCCTACCATCGACGCCGCCCGTCGGCGCTGGCGTCCAGGATC
>JAYTWS010000142.1:0-11297 GCA_043743315.1 Chloroflexota bacterium
ACGCGTTCGGAATCGACTTCGGGGCCGGGTTCGGCGAGCGCCTGGATCGCCTCGACGAGGCGGTCATGCTCCTTCGCCGTCTGCTCGACGGCGAGCGCGTCACGCACCAAGGGCGCTTCTACCAGTTCCATGATGCCCTGTGTGAGCCGCGGCCGATCCAGCAGCACCTGCCGATCCTGATCGGCGGCAGCGGTCCAAAGAAGACCCTCCGGACCACGGCGCTCCGAGGAGACCTGTGGAACACGGCCGGAACGATCGATGAGACCAGGACCCGCCTCGAGATCCTCGATGCCCACTGCGTCGATGTCGGGCGGGACCGGTCCGAAATCGAATTGACCGTGAGTTTCCCCGTCCTGATCCGCGACCGACGGGCCGACGCAGAAGCGGCATGGGCCAGTCTCATCGGCTCCAATGGCACGACCCACGCCGGGGCGGTCCCACACCTGTTCGGCAACCCGGAGCAGGTTGCCGACGCGATCCGACCCTACGTGGACCTCGGGTTCAGCACGATCATCGCCCGGCTTCCGGCGCCCTACGACCTCGAGACCATCGAGCGGATGATCGAGGTGCGCAGCCTCCTGTCCGGTGGCTGATCGATCAGACCTTCGGGTGGTCCTCCTCGCGGGCGGTGTCGGCGGGGCGCGTCTCGCCCACGGACTCCAGGCCCATCTCGGGGATCAGCTGACGGTGGTCGTCAACACGGCTGACGACCTCGAACGCCACGGCCTCCTGGTCTGTCCGGACCATGACACGGTGATGTACACGCTGGCCGGCATCGACAATCGCGACTGGGGATGGGGCCTTGCCGGCGAGACGTTCGCGGCGGCCGAGATGATGGCCGGCTATGGCGAGGAGAGCTGGTTCCGGCTGGGCGATCGCGATCTTGCCGCGCACATCGTCCGGACCAACCGGCTGCGGGGCGGTACGCGGCTGACCGAGGTCCTTTTGGGGCTCCAGGCGGCACTCGGGCTGCCGACCCGAATCCTGGCGATGGCCGACGAACCCGTCCGGACCGAGGTTCGCACCGACGATGGGTGGCTCGACTTCCAGACGTATTTCGTCCGCCTCCACCAGGAGCCTGATGTCCGCGAGCTTCGATATCGCGGGATCGATACGGCGCGAATCACGCCCGAGGTCCGCGATGCGTTCGAGGCGGCGGACGCGATCGTCTTCGCACCATCCAACCCGTTCCTGTCGATCGCGCCGATCCTCGCGGTCCGCGGCATGCGCGAGGCCATCGAGGCGGCCAAGGCTCGCGGCACGCAGGTCATGGCGATGTCGGGGATCGTCGGCGGCAAGGCGATCAAGGGTCCGGCCGACCGCATCCTCACGTCGCTCGGCCACGAAGCCACCGCCGTCGGCGTGGCGCGCCAATACCGCGGACAAATTGACCGCTTCGTCATCGACGACGTGGATGCTGGGCTCGAGCCGGCCATCCGGGCGCTTGGCCTCGATGTGCTCGTCGCCGACACGATCATGTCGGATGACGCAGCACGAGCGCGGGTGGCCGGGATCATCCTCGATGTCATCCGGGCGTCCGGACCGGAGCGCACGGCGTGACCCGCGACCCGTCTGGTCCGGTGTTCGCGTCGGCGGGCTCATTGTTCGCGTCGGCGGGCTCATTGTTCGCGTCGGCGGGGTTGGCGTGACCAGCACCCCGCCGCGCCCGTCGACGATCTGGGCGATCGTCCCACTTCGCGGCCTTGCCTCGGCCAAGACCCGACTTGGTCCGGCGCTCGATGCGGACGCCCGTCTGCAGGTGGTCACCTCGATGGCGCACCAGACGCTGCGCGCCACGCGCGACGCCCGTCGGCTTGCCGGGACCGTGCTCGTGACGGCGGACCCGGCAGCCGCCGAGCTTGCCCTCGGATACGGCGCGCGAACGCTCGTCCAGCGACTACCCGGCCTTAACGCCGCACTGCGCGAGGCGCGGGCCGAAGCCATCCGTGCGGGCGCCGATGCCACGATCATCATCCCGATTGACCTGCCCCGAATCGACGCGGACGGCATCGATCATCTCCTCGATGCCATCGTGCCGGTATCGGTTCACGGCCGCAGCGACGCCGATGCCGATGCCGATGCCGATGCCGGGGATGGCCCGATCGTCGCCCTCGTGCCGGACCGTCATGGCCTCGGAACAAACGTCCTGTTCACCTTCCCTCCCGAGGTGATCGACCCGGCCTTCGGCGCGGGGAGCCTGGCCAGCCATCGCGCGGCCGCGCGGGCGGCGGGGGCGCGCCTCCTCGAGCTCGGCGGTCCGCTCGTCCTGGATGTCGACACCGGTGATGACCTCCTGGTCGCGGAGGACGTCGTGGCCGATGGTTCGAGAGGCCCGGCCGATGCCGCCTGAGCCACGCCCCGTCCCGCCCCCAATGCCCGGGCCACCGGTGATGATCATCGGCCTGCTCGGCATTCCCGAGGTTGCGCCGGGCGACGACCTCGCGGAACTCCTCATCACCTCGCTCGCGCTCACCGCGGGCGTGCTCCCGCTCACCTCGAACGATGTCCTCGTGGTCACCCAGAAGGTGGTCTCGAAGGCCGAGGGCGCGATCGTCGCGCTGGATGGCATCGTCCCCCGACCCGACGCTGTCACTTTCGGCGAGCGCTGGGACCGGGATCCACGGCAGCTCGAGGTGGTGCTTCGGGAAGCGCGGCGGGTGGTCAGGATGGCCAACGGGGTCCTGATCACCGAGACGAGTCATGGCTTCATTTGCGCCAACGGTGGCATCGACGCCAGTAACGTCGGACCCTCGAGCGGCGACATCGTGACGCTGCTCCCGGTCGATCCGGATGCATCCGCCACGGCTCTGCGGACCGCGATACGTCAACGGCACGGCATCGACGTCCCGGTCATCATCTCGGACTCCTTCGGACGGCCCTGGCGCTGGGGCATCGTGGATGTCGCGATCGGCGTGTCCGGGCTCCTCCCGATCGAGGACCTGCGAGGGTCCCCGGATCGTGACGGGCGAGTCATGCGCTCGACCATCCGGGCCGTGGCCGATGAGCTCGCCTCGGCCGCCGAGCTCGCCATCGGCAAGACGGCCGGCAGGCCGGCCGCCGTCGTCCGCGGCGCCGCGTTCACGCGGGGCGACGGCACCATCCGGGATGCGTTGATGCCGGCGTCCTTCGACCTGTTCCGTTGATCGACCTACGCCCGGCGCGAGATCGACCCTGCGCGCTAGGCTGTGCGGACTGGCAGGAGATTCGGTCGTGAAATTCGGGCTCCAGATCAGCTCGTTCACCTGGCCGGGGGGGCCGACACAGTTGGCTCCCACGCTAGCGCGCGTCGTTCGCGCTGCCGACGACGCCGGATTCGATCCGATCTGGGTCATGGATCACTTCTTCCAGATCCGGGGCGTGGGCCGTCCCGAGGAGCCGATGCTCGACGGGTTGACGACACTCGGATTCATGGCTGCCCACTCGGACCGTGCCCGTCTGGGCCTGATGGTCGGCGGCATCCACTACCGCCAACCGGGATTGTGGATCAAGGCCACCACCACCCTGGACGTGCTCAGCGGCGGTCGCGCCTGGTTCGGGATCGGCGCGGCCTGGAACCAGGAGGAATCGGACGGCCTCGGTTTCGCCTTTCCCTCGCTCGGCACGCGTTTCGAACTGCTCGAAGACACCCTGAAGATGGCCTACGCGATGTGGGCGGGCGAGCGCGGGACCGAGGAGGTCTTCCACGGGCGCCACGTTCGTGCTGGGCGGTTGCTCAACTCGCCGCAGGCACTGAGCCGTCCGCGCATCCCGATCATGATCGGCGGTGGTGGCGAGCAGAAGACGCTTCGGCTGGTCGCGAAATACGGCGATGCATGCAACGTCTTCGGCGGCCCGGAACGGCTACACCATAAGTACGCCGTGCTGCGACGCCATTGCGAGGAAATCGGGCGGCCATATGCGGAGATCGAGCGCTCGACGCTCCAGGCGAATCTGCACATCGATGCCGACGGGCGGAACGGGGCTGAGACGCCGGCGCAGATCACGGATCGGTTCGCGGAGCTTGGCGACGTCGGGGCCCAGCACATCCTGTTCAGCGTTCGGGACGTCTGGCAGACGGACAGGCTCGACCTGCTCGGCCGCACCGTCCTTGCTGACCTGCGCGCGGCATGAGGACCATCCGTCGGCTGGGCATGATGATCGTGATCCTCGGGGCGATCGTCGATCCGGTGCGCCTTGATCGCGCCCCAAATCTGCCGCCGGACGGCAGCCCGACCCCGACCACCGATACGGCGGCCGGGCCGACCTCGTCGCCGACGGCTGCCCAGGCAACAGCCGATCCTACGCCGCTCATCACGTCGGCCCCGACCTCGGGGCGGACACCCAGCCCGACGATCACCCCGAACGTGACGACGGAGCCGACGCCGACGCCGACGGCCACGCCACGAATCACCGCCGCCCCGACACCGACGGCGACGATTACAACCGGCGCCTGGCCAACGGTCCGCCACATCTATCAGATCGTGTTCGAGAACCACGAGTCGACCGAGATCATCGGGAACGTCAGTCAGGCGCGCTATCTGAATTCCCTCATCACGGCCTACGAGGTGGCGACGAACTACACCGCTGTTGCCAAGCCATCCCAGCCGAATTATCTCGCGATGTTCGCCGGATCGACGCTCGGCGTGACCGATAACAACCCCCACGACCTGACGGCGGCGAACCTCGCCGACCAGATCGAGGCTTCGGGTCGGGACTGGAGGGTCGCGGCCCAGAACTATCCGCTCGGCTGCTTCACCGGCGCCTCGGCATCGGGTGGCGCCGACGGATCCGGCACGTACGCGCGGAAGCACAACCCGGCGATCAGCTTCACCCAGATCTCGGGCGACCCGGCCCGCTGCGCCAAGATCACCGACTTCGCCCATTTCAACCCGTCCGTCGCCAACTACTGGATGATCGTGCCCAACCTGTGCATTTCGATGCATGACTGTCGGATTCAGGACGGCGACGACTGGCTCAAGGGGTTCCTGCCGACGATTCTCGATTCGAGTGCCTACAGGGCCGACGGCCTGATCATCATCACGTGGGATGAGGGATCGACCTCGATCGGTGGCGGCGGCAAGGTCGCCACGATCTTCATCAGCCCGAAGGGCAAGATCGTGTTCAGCTCCCCGGCCGCTCACACGCACTATTCCCTGCTTCGAACCATCCAGGGGCTGTGGGGGTTGCCCTGCCTTGCCAACAGCTGCTCGGCGAATACGATGCGAGAATTCTTCCCGTAGGACCCGACCCGGTGCCAATCCGGGCGAGTGCCGATGCCACCGGCCCCGTCGGGGCGGCCGGGCCTGCCGCGCGCATACCCCCCTGGAGTATCCAGACCGTGCTAACATTGAGCAAATGACCGACGTAAATGCTTCCTCCCCGTTCGGAGGACTGTCCATTGCCTTCGCCCCCGACGCCCCGGTTCCGACGGCAGGGAGCCCGGTCTCCATCGCGGATCGACCCGGGCGCACCGAGGCCAAGGTCCTGATCGTCGGCTCCGGCCCCGCAGGATTGACCGCGGCGATCTATGCGGCACGCGCCAACCTTGAGCCCATCGTCATCGCGGGATCCGCGGCCGGCGGCCAGCTGATGCTGACCAGCGACGTCGAGAACTATCCGGGCTTCCCCGACGGCATCCAGGGGCCCGAACTGATGGCTGCCTTCCGAGCCCAGGCTGAACGATTTGGGACCGAGATCGTCGATGTCGACGTCGATCGGGTGGATTTCTCGAGCCGGCCGTTCCGATTGTGGGCTCGTGGCGTGGAATACCGTGCGCAGGCCGTCATCGTCGCGACGGGTGCGTCGGCGATGTGGCTGGGCCTCGAGAGCGAGACGCGCCTTCGGGGACGCGGGGTTTCGGCCTGCGCCACATGCGATGGATTCTTCTTCAAGGATCGGGAGATCGCGGTGGTCGGCGGTGGCGACACCGCCTTCGAGGAGGCGAATTACCTGACCAGGTTCGCCAGCAAGGTCCACATGCTCCACCGACGTGACGAATTTAAGGCGAGCCGGATCATGGTCGATCGGGCCTTGGCGAACCCGAAAATCGAGATCCACACGAACACCGGGATCGACGAGGTCCTCGGCGACTCGAAGGTCGAGGCACTGTCCCTTCGGGACACCGTGTCGGGCGAGCAGCGACGGCTGCCGATCGAGGGCCTGTTCATCGCCATCGGCCACAAGCCGAATACCGAGGCATTCGCGGACGCTCTCGAGGTCGATGCCAAGGGCTACCTCGTCGCCCACGACGAGACGCATTCGAAGATCGACGGCGTGTTCATCGCCGGTGACGTCCACGACCATCGCTATCGTCAGGCGGTCACCGCGGCCGGCGACGGCTGCAAGGCGGCCATCGACGCAGAGCGTTGGCTGGAGGCGGAGGGCATCACTGAGGCCAACACGCTGACGGCGTGGTGAGCCCTTCGAGGACGCGACCCTTCGCGTCCGCCACGCTTGCTCCCGTCTTCGCTACCACCACAGCGGCATGACCTTCCGCGGCGGTTACCACGGCGGCAGCTCCGGGCCGGCCTACGAGCCGGTGCCCCTCGAGCGGCGCGGCCGCACGATCGGCCGGATTGTCGCCTTCTTCCGGCCATACCGGCTCCAGGTAGGCGTCGTCACGTTCGCGATCCTGCTCACCAGCGGCCTCGGCCTGATCAACCCGATCCTCCTGAAGCTGCTCATCGACGACGCCATCCCGAACCTCGACTTCCGGCGCCTCAACCAGTATGTCGGCCTGATGATCGTCGTCCCGATCGTGTCCGGGCTGGTCGGCCTCGGGCAGAGCTATCTCAACAATGTCATCGGCCAGAACGTCATGCAGGACCTCCGCGCGGCCCTGTATGCCCATCTCCAGCGCATGCCCCTGCGGTTCTTCACGGAGACCAAGACCGGCGAGATCCAGAGCCGGCTGGCCAACGATGTCGGGGGCGTCCAGAGCGTCGTGACCGACACGGCGTCGTCCGTCACGGCGAACCTGGCCGTGGCGATCAGCACGGTCATCGCGATGCTCATCATCGACTGGCGCCTGACGGCGCTGTCGCTCGGGATGCTGCCGTTCTTCATGTACCTGACCTATCGGGTGGGCAAGGTCCGCCGCGAGGTGAGCGGCGAGACGCAGAAGTCGCTGGCCGAACTGTCGGCGGTCACCGAGGAGACCCTGTCCGTGTCGGGCATGCTCCTGTCCAAGACGTTCGGGCAGCAGGCCGCCGCAATCAATCGATTCGTGGGGCTGAACCGAAAACTCGCCCGCCTCCAGATCCGCCAGGCGATGGTGGGCCGCTGGTTCTTCATGATCGTCGGCACGGTCTTCTCGATCACCCCGGCCTTCGTGTACTGGTTGGCCGGTTGGCTGGCCATCAACGGTGACCCGAGCGCCCCGACGATCGGCGACATCGTGGCGTTCACGACGCTCCAGTCCCGCCTCTTCTTCCCGCTCGGGCAGCTCCTGAGCGTGCAGGTCGAGATCCAGGGGGCGCTCGCCCTGTTCGATCGGATCTTCGAGTATCTGGAAATGGACCCGGAGATCGTCGATGCGCCCGATGCCGTCGCGCTCGACCCGGCCACCGTCCGCGGGGCGATCCGCTTCCGCGACGTGGCCTTCCGCTATCCCGCCGCGGCATCGGTGGTACCGGTCGTCGCGTCCGACGACGCCGCGACGCCCGGAGGCAGGGACCAAGGGGCTCCAGCCGCGGGCGACACGGAACGAGGTGCCGACACGCTCGATCCGGAGCCTGTCCCGGTGCAGCCCTTCGGCGTGTCAGGCATCGATTTCGAGGCCGGTGTGGGCGAGCTGGTGGCGCTCGTGGGACCGTCCGGCTCCGGCAAGACCACGACGACCTACCTCCTGCCCCGCCTGTACGACGTCGACGATGGCGCGATCGAGATCGATGGCACCGACATCCGCTCCCTGACCCTCGAATCGCTCGGCTCGGTCATCGGGTTCGTGACGCAGGAGACGTACCTCTTCCACGCCAGCGTTCGTGACAACCTCCTGTACGCCAGGCCTGAGGCGACCCAGGCGGAGCTCGAGGCGGCGGCCCGCGCCGCGGCCATTCACGATCGCGTCATGGAGCTACCCGACGGCTACGACACGGTGGTGGGCGAGCGCGGCTACAAGCTGTCGGGCGGCGAGAAGCAGCGGATCGCGATCGCGCGTGTGCTCCTCAAGGATCCACGCATCCTCATCCTCGACGAGGCGACGTCGGCCCTCGACACCGTCAGCGAGCGACTCATCCAGGCCGCGCTGGAGAAGCTCGAGCGCGGCCGGACCACGATCGCCATCGCCCATCGCCTGTCGACGATCCTGCGTGCCGACCGGATCCTGGTCTACGACCGGGGCCGGATCGTGGAGCGCGGGTCGCATGCCCAGCTGCTCGCGGCGAACGGGTTGTATGCACGCCTCTACCACGAGCAGTTCGAGGGACCCATCGGGCCTGGGCCGGCGGCAACGCCGCACCAGGTTGACGCCGGCGACGCCATCCCGACGGCATGATGTCGTCCGGGCTAGGATCGACGTGCGTCCGCGGTTGCAAGCTTGGAGTCGATTGACGAATGGTCACCATCCGGACCGCCACGCTCGTTCACGAGGACGGCAGCTCCTTTTCCGCCACGACCGGGACCGGGCGGACGTTTCGCTGGGGTGACGACGCGGCCGTCCCGGAGCTGAGCCCAATGGAAACGGTCACCGTGGCCCTCGCGGCGTGCAGCGCGATGGATGTGATCTCGATCGCCATCAAGAAGCGGCAGCGCATCAGCCGCTACTCGATCGAGGTGCGCGGCGAGCAGCGCGAGGAGTACCCGCAGATCCTGACCAGGGTGGACGTGACCCACGAAGTCGAGGGCCCCGGGATCGACGAGGGCGCGATTCGCCGGAGCATCGAGCTTTCGGCAACCAAATACTGCCCGGTCAACGCGATGATCTCGGCCGGCGCCACCGAGGTGCACCACCGGTTCATCGTCCGCAGGACCGGCACGACACCGTTCGAGGCGAGCGGCGAGGTCGTGGTCACCGGACCGTACCGCCGCCCGGATCCACTTCCCGCCTGAGACACGGCGCGGCTCGTCCGCAACGGGAACCCAACGAAACTGCATGACTATTCATGTTTGTGTATAGTCATGCGTATATGGACACGCCGGGGCTCGGTTCGCAGGCATCCGATGCGCCGATTCGCGTCGGCCTGGTCGGCGCGACCGGTTACGTTGGCGGCGAACTCGTCCGGCTGCTGGCGCGCCATCCCTACGTTCGTCTGGTCGGACTGACGGGCCGCGATCGGCAGGGCGATCCGATCGGCACGGTCCACCCGCACCTCGGCACGACGGGACTGACCCTGGACGGCGATCTCAAGTCCGACGTCGATGCCGTCTTCCTGGCGCTCCCGCATGGAACGGCCGCCGAGCGGGTCGGCGCATTCCTCGACCGCGGCATCACGGTCATTGATCAGGGCCCCGACTTCCGCCTGCGGAACGCCGCGGACTACCCGACCTGGTACGGATTCGATCATCCCGCGCCGAGCCTCCTGGAGCGAGCGATCTTCGGGTTGCCGGAATTGCATCGCGATGCGCTCATCGCGGCGGGTGCCGCACGGACGACCGGGACTCCGGCGCTGATCGGGTCACCCGGGTGTTACCCGACCGCAACGGTCCTCGCCCTCGCCCCGCTGGCTCGCGCCGGCCTGATCGCCGACCTCGTGGTCGATGCCAAGAGTGGCGTCAGCGGTGCCGGGCGCGAGGCGCGCGCCGAGATGCTCTTTGCCGAAGTCAACGAGAGCGTCCGCGCCTACGGCGTGTTCACCCATCGCCATACGGCGGAGATCGAGCAGGAACTCGGAGCGCTGGCGCGCGGCACGGGAATGGAATCCGCGGTCGCCGGCATCGACTTCCTGCCCCACCTGATCCCGATGACGCGGGGCATCCTCGCCTCCTGCCACGTTCGTCCGACGCGGCCGGTCTCCCAGGCCCAGCTGGATGAACTTTATGCAGCCGCGTACGACGACGAGCCGTTCGTGACCATCGTCGCGACGCCACCCGCGACCGGCCACGTGCTCGGCAGCAACCACGTCCGCGTCCATGTGCGAGTTGACGAACGAACCGGGCGGATCCTGGCGATGGGGGTCATCGACAACCTCGTCAAGGGAGCGGCGGGACAGGGCATCCAGGCGTTCAACCTGGTGTTCGGCCTGCCGGAAACCAGCGGCCTCGAAGCACTCCCCCTGGCACCATGAGGACAATCCACGACGGAAGCCGCCGCTCCCCTGCTCCATCGGCGCTCCCGGCAGTCGAGCGGGCGGCGCGCATTCCGAGCGGTTTCATGGCGGGAGGCCGTGCAGTCGGCATCAAGGCCAGCGGTCGCCCGGATCTCGCCCTCATCACCGTTACGGGCGAGCCGGCTGCTGCGGCGGGGGTGTTCACGCCGAACCGGTTCGCGGCCGCGCCGGTCCGGCGCTCCAAGGCGGTGTTGTCGGCGTCTCGGGGCTGGGTGCGTGCCGTCATCTCGACGAGCGGATCCGCCAACGCGGCAACCGGGCGGGCCGGCGACGACGACCAGATCCGCGTGGGCGAGATCGTGGCGTCCGCGCTGGCGATCAAGCCGGACGCCGTGCTCCACCTCTCAACCGGGATCATCGGGACCCGCCTGCCCCTCGACAAAGTGGCGGCCGGCATCGCCGCGCTGGCATCGGCGCTGGCGCCATCGGACGAGGGCCTGGCAGCGGCCGCGACCGCCCTTCGGACCACCGATACCACGACCAAAGCAGCAACCGTGACCGTGGTGCTGCCATCGGACGTCGGCAGCGTGCGCGAGGTGCGGGTGACGGGCATCGCCAAAGGTGTCGGGATGATCCATCCCAATATGGCCACGATGCTGTCGGTGATCCTGACCGATGCTCTGACATCACCCGAGGTCCTCACGTCAATCCTCCGGCCGACGGCGGCCCGCACGTGGAACCAGCTCTCGATCGACGGCGACACCAGCACCAACGACACCGTGTTCCTGCTCGCGTCCGGTTCGGCCGGCGGCGCGCCCATCACCACCGGCAGCCCGGCAGCCGATGCCCTTGCCCGCGGGATCGAGGCGGTGGCCCGTGACCTCGCGCGCCAGCAGGCGGCCGATGGAGAGGGCGCGACGTGTCTCCTGACCTGCCGGGTCGCCGGCGCCGTTGATGACGCGAGTGCCCGCGCCGTCGCTCGGGCCGTGATCTCGAGCAGCCTCGTCAAGGCCGCCGCGCACGGCAAGGATCCGAACTGGGGCCGGATCGCCGGGGCGGCCGGTAACGCCATGCTGGCGAGTGCGGCCGTGCTGGAAGCAGCCGGCTTGACCC
>JAYTWS010000143.1:0-3208 GCA_043743315.1 Chloroflexota bacterium
CATCGGCGGTGCTGTTCGAATGGCCCAAACCTACAACAAGCCAATCCTGATCAGGCCGACGCGCGTCATCGGCTACGCGGGCTAGTTCGAGGCGCGGCCAGCCCGCCGCGGTACCGCCGGCCCGCCGCAGGGCCCGAGCCGGGCCGCCGCAGGTTCGGCCGACTGCAGGGTTCGAAAACCGCGACGCGGTACGGCCGGCCCGACGCAGGGCCCGAACCCGGCCGCCGCAGGATCCGAGCCGGGTCGCCGCCCGAAGCCCCGACGTGGTGCGGTCTGCTAGCATCGATCGACTGACACCACCTCCCGCGACCGTCCATGCCACGGCCGGTTGCCCCCAGGAGATCCTCGTGACCGACCTTCCCGATTCCGACCCGAACGAGGTCACGGCCGCCGTGCCGGACCTCGACACCATCGTCAGTCTGTCCAAACGCCGAGGCTTCGTGTTCCCGAGCTCGGAGATCTACGGCGGGATCAATGCGGTCTGGGACTACGGGCCCCTTGGCGTGGAGCTCAAGAACAACGTCAAGCGTGCCTGGTGGAAGGCGATGGTCCAGGAGCGCAACGACATCGTCGGCCTCGATGCGGGCATCCTGATGCACCCTCAGGTCTGGGTTACGTCGGGCCACGTCGGCTCGTTCAGCGACCCGCTCGTGGAATGCGCCACGTGCCGGCGGCGCTACCGCCTCGACGAGCTACCGGGAGCCGAGGCGCTCACGGTGACGGATCTCACCGACCCGACGGTCATCGAACGCTACAAGCTTGTCTGCCCCAACGACGGGGGGCCACTGTCCGCGCCGCGGCGGTTCAACCTGATGTTCCAGACGTACATGGGCCCGGTCCAGGACGAGGCCTCGGTCGTGTACTTCCGGCCCGAGACCGCGCAGGGCAGCTACGTCAACTTCAAGAACGTCCAGCAGAGCTCGCGGAAGAAGCTCCCGTTCGGGATTGCCCAGATCGGGAAGAGCTTCCGGAACGAGATCAGCCCCGGCAACTTCGTGTTCCGGATGCGCGAGTTCGAGCAGATGGAAATGCAGTACTTCGTTCAACCGGGCAACGCCGCCGCGGCGGCGTTCGAGGACTGGCTGCCGCGGCGGAAGGCCTGGTACGAGTCGTACGGGGTCGCTCCCGAGCGGCTGCGGCTCCGTGAGCACGCCCCGGACGAGCTGGCTCACTACGCCAGGAAGGCCGTGGATGTCGAGTACCGGTTCCCGTTCGGCTGGAAGGAGCTCGAGGGCGTCCACAATCGAGGGGACTTCGATCTGTCCCGCCATGCCGAGGCCTCCGGCGAGAACCTCGAGTACTTCGACCCCGCGACCGAGGAGCACTTCACGCCCTGGGTCGTCGAGACGGCGGCCGGTGCGGATCGAGCCGCGTTCACCTTCCTGATCGACGCCTATCGCGAGGAGGAGGTCCGCGGCGAGCGGCGCGTGTCGCTGGCGCTCCACCCGGATCTCGCGCCGTACAAGGTCGCGGTCCTGCCGCTGCTCAAGAAGCGGCCCGAGATCGTGGAGCTGTGCCACCGCATCCTGGCCGATCTCAAGCGGGACATGATGGCGGTGTACGACGATACGGCCGCGATCGGCAAGCTGTATCGACGCCAGGACGAGATCGGGACGCCGTGGTGCGTCACGGTCGACGTGGATTCGCTCGAGGACCTTGCGGTCACGGTCCGCGACCGCGACTCGATGACCCAGGAACGGGTGCCGGTCGAGGGCGTCAAGCGGGCGATCCTGGACCGGATGGAGGCCGCCCGGGCCTGATGGCACCGTGTCACGAATCGCTCGGATGAGCGTCTAAGCCTCGGACGGTGCCGTCTCATCGGCGTCCGTGAGCTCTGGAGGCGATCAATGTCAGCCGAAGAGGGTTCGACCGACCCATCGATCGACGGGTCCGACGCAGCGATCGACGGATCCCGGTCCGTGCCGTCGGTCTATCGACGTCGGCCGTTCGCCCTGCTCGTAACCGCCTGGGGACTTGTGGCGGCCTTGCTGTGGACAGCTTTTCCAACGGCATTCGTCGTTGCGTTCCTTGTCGTTGGCGGTCCGACGATCCCGCTCTTCGCCACGGTCTGGGTACTTGCGATCGGGGCGATCTTCGGCCTGGCCGGCGTCCCGGTCATCCTCCACGGCCTTGATCGCATGCGTTTCGCCGTCGGCGACCCTGTGCTCCTGAAGGTCGGCAGTGACGGGTTGTGGCTGCGCGATTCAGGATCGATCCCGTGGTCGGGGATTGCCCGCCTTGGGACCGGCCAGGTCGATATCATCCGCCAGAAGGGTACCTATTCCTCGGGTGACTACCGGCTCGACGTAGTCCCGGCTGATCGGTCCCTGCTCGCGCGGAGGCCGTGGTTCGCCACGATGAACCTCGGCCTCCGAGGGCTCTTGCGCCGCCTCAAGCCCATTGGCGACCGCTCGCGGCTCCTCGGCGGCTTCGAGTTCGACCTGGACCTGCTCGACGCCGACCCCAGGGCGGTCCTGGAAGAAATCAGCCATTACCGGGCCATCGACTCCACACGGACGCACCGATCTTGACGATCAGCGGGTTCCCCGCCGGTTGTCGCGCCGCTCCGTAGGCTGCGCGGATCAGGGCGAACGCTCAACAAAGGCGCGGCCGTGGTCGCTCGCGCACGAGCATCGAACACCGCGCCGGCAGCGGTCCGTCCGCCGCCGCCTGCTGCCTATGAGACACGCCGGCCGTGCCGAGCGTGCCGGCAGCGGTCCGTCCGCCGCCGCCTGCTGCCTATGAGACACGCCGGCCGTGCCGCCGTTAGATGCCGCCGCGCGCGCCGCCGTCAGATGCCGCTGCCCGCACCGCCGCGCGGTTCTTTGCCCTTCGGCCAGTAGAGTTCGGTCTTCACCTGGTTCTCGGGGAACCCGCGGCCCAGGAGCGTCTGCTCGGCCGACAGGATCATGTCCGGGTTCCCGCAGATGTAGGCAATCGCGTTGTCCGGGGTCAGCCCGAGCTCGTCGCAGACCGGGGCCACGATGCTCTCCACGCGGCCCCAGCGGCCGCTCCAGCCATCGTTCTCCGGTGCCGTCCGGCGGGACACCGTCGGAACGTACGTCACGGGGTACGTCCCGTCCGCGGCCCATCCCGCCACGAGCGAGCGATACCCAAGTTCGTGCTGGTAGGACACTCCGTTGAGGAACACGGCCCGACGCGGCCGACCCTCACGGGCGAGCCGCCGCATCATCGAGACGAAGGGCGC
>JAYTWS010000144.1:0-17608 GCA_043743315.1 Chloroflexota bacterium
GCAATCGCGGCAGGGATCGAGGTTCCCGGGACCAGCAGCACCGGACCCCCATCCCGGCCGGCCACGGCGGCACCCGCGAGGGCGTCGGGGAAGGACAGGCCCGTGGCGACATACGCGACCGGGACATTCGGCAGGAACGAAGCCGCGCTGATCGCTGCCGCCGTCTCATATCGGGTGGCGCCGGCGAGCCGGGTGACGAGGCCCACCTTGAGGTTCACCGACCGCGCCGAGGACAGGACGGCCCGACCGTCGGTGATGACGGCCTCGGCCCTGACGGTATGGACGCCGTTCGGGACCCCGGTCGGGTTCCAGGACATCTGGTAGGGCGGATACCAATCCGCGCCGACCTCGGCGCCATCGATAAGGAAGCGGACCTTCTCGACGAACTCGACGCCGTCAGAGCTGGCATTGGCCGCCAGCGTGATCGGCCCGGACACCGTGGCGTTGTTCGCCGGAGCGGTCAGGTTCGAGAACGTGTTCCTGAGGGTCACGGCGATGGTCGGCGACGAGAGACCGTAGCCATAGCCATCGTCCAGGCGGAGCGTGGTGGCCCCGTCCTCGTATCCATCGCTCATGAACGTGCTGGAGAGTCCTGGTGTCCAGAGGCTGGCCACGTAATCGGACGGCCCGAGCCTGGCTTGGAGCGGCTCCAGGACCGCGGCCGACACGCCTGACACGCTGCCCGTGACCGTCACGGTTCCGGTCAGGGTCGCTCCGTTGACCGGGGCGAGCATTCCGATGGACCCCGGGAGGGTCACGATGGCTCCGGCACTCCCGAGGTATTCGGTCTCGGACGTGCTGGCGTTGCTGGATGAGACCACGGCGCGAATGACGTGCTGTCCGAAATACCCGCTGAGATCGAGCGTTGCCGCGTAGGGCGAGGTCATATTCATCCCGGCAGGCGCGCCGTCGACCGTGAACTCGACCTTATCAACGGTCCAACCAGCAGGCGCGGTCGCGGTCGCGGTCGCGGCGACGCTGGTGCTGACGCTCGAGTTGTGCGTCGGATTGGTGAGCGTCACGGTGGTGCCGAGGGAACTTGCGATGAACCCGGAGCTCGCATCGGAGGTGGTGATGTCGCCGAGCGAGTCGGTGGCCACGGCCGTCACACTGATCGCACCCATTGCCGATGGGGTCCACAGGTATTCATATGGGGCCGTCAGGTCCGTGTTGACCGGGGCGCCGTCGATCTTGAACGCGACCGAGCTGACCGTGGTGCCCGGGCGCGCGGCGACCGCCGCGACGAGCCGCAGCTGCTGCGGCGGTACTCCGACGACCCCCTGAAAATACTCGGATGGCGATGGCGACAGCAGCCGAACCGAAGGACCGGGCGTCGGGCGGACGTACAGCCGCGGTCCGGTTTCCCGCACCACGCCGCCGTTGTCCGTGACCCGTGCGGTGAGGCGGTGCTCTCCCTCTGCCAGCGTGACACTACCGGCGTACGGGGCGGTGGTCACGGTCGCGATGATCGACCCGAAGTCGAGCAATTCCACCTTCGATACGGAGCGCCCGGGTCCGGCCGAAGCCGCGGCACTCCACTTCACCGAAGATGTGGACGCGGTGGTCCATGGCGCTGGAGCGGTCAGTCGCACCTTCGGATTGCCGATCGTGAGCATGCGCGGGGCAGACGGGCCCGCCCGGCCATGGGCATCGATGGCCACGGCGACCAGCTCCAGGACGGCACCATTCGGGAACCCGGAGTTCGCGTCCGGGATCGTGTTGAATTGCGCGGTGTACGGCGCACTCGAATCGGACCCGACCATCTCGTGACCGAGCCAGAACTCCACACTCGAGATCGCGGCGCTGTCGGAGGCCATGGACGCGGTAGCGGTGGCACTGACCGTCCCGGCGACCGTCGAGGTCGCGGGTGAGGTCACGCTCGCGCTCGGACGTGGTGGGACCTCGAACGAGGTCGGCGCGCCGCCCGCGAGGTACTTGTTCCCGGCCGTGTTCCAGTGGGTCGCGAGGTAGGACCCGGACGGCGGCGCGGGGTTGAAGTAGTCGTTCTTGTTGCAGTCGAGGGTCGGCGGGAACGCCGCAGGGCAGATGGCCCGTGGGACGCCCCCGCCGTCGTCGTAGCACATGACGTCCTCGCCATCGGTGCAATGGCTTTGGCCGCCCGTTCGGTACGAGGAGTTCGGCGCCGTGTCGCCGACCGCACCCAGCGTATGGCTCAATTCGTGGGCGCCGATATCCGCGGCCAGGTCGATCTGACCGACGTTCGCCCAGCACCAGCCGAAGACCCGCGCCAGCATCGCGCCCTGGTTGTTGTAGTTGGCGCTGCTGGTCCGCTCGTCGTCGTACCACTCCCCGATTCCCGCAATGCCGCTGCATTCCGTGCCACCGTCATCGGTGAAGACGAGCGCCTTCTCGGCGGATGACATCACGCCTTGCGAGATCAGGTTCTGCCGGATGGGCGTGGGGTAGGCCTGGGCCATGAGCGAAGGACTGATCGTCACCTGCGTGATCGCGAGGCTGCACGAAGACATCAGCCAACGAACGTGACGCGTCGCGCCGGTCGCGACCGCGGCCTGGGCGAAGATGTCGTCGATCCGCGACAC
The DNA here is from genome assembly GCA_043743315.1 of Chloroflexota bacterium. Taxonomy (GTDB): domain Bacteria; phylum Chloroflexota; class Limnocylindria; order Limnocylindrales; family CSP1-4; genus UBA5189. The sequence continues at coordinate 2,562 of JAYTWS010000144.1, forward strand.
GGTTTCGCGGATCCGCGGGCCCACCGTCGCGATCCGGCTCGCATTTGCCGAGCTGTAGGCATAGAAGACGTGGACGTACGGGCCGGTCGCGTAGCACGGGATCCCGGGTGACGAGTAGCCGGGGTCGAGAGCCGGTACGTCACTCGCGGGGGCCAGGCTCGCGACGTAGTCCCCGCCATGCGTGCATGCCACGGGACCATGTGGGGCCGCGTCCGTATTGGCTCGGATGGCGGCCGGGTCGGCCGGGTACCCGCCCGCGCAGACGCCCGGCTGGCTTCGGAAGCCGGTGGCTCGCAGTTCGTCGGCGGTCGCGCGCCGCAGGACAACCGGGCTCGCGCCGCTGTGCGCCTGGTCGCCGGTATGGTCGTGTCCGTCGTGGCCGGCCGCGGCCTCGGGGTCCGTGGTCAGTTTGGCGTCCGCTGGCGCCGCAGCGATCGCGGGCGCCCCAGCGATCGACGTCGCGGCCGGTGGCGTCTCGGCCGGCCGCGCCCCGGCTGGCCGCGTGGCCCCGATTCCGGGCCCTGGGAGTGCCACAATCAGGGCCACGGCACCGATCACGGCCCGCCACGACGCGCGGGTCATCGAGCGGCCTGGCCTTCGCGGGTTGGTCACGCCGATGGACTCCCTGCTCATTCGTGGGGACGGAGCAGGAGTATCGCACGCACGCCCACGATGCCAGTTGCGTGCGACGCGTTTCGGCTGCCGAGAGCCGGCCCCTACGGCGTCAGGCGCGTACCGCCATGACGAACCGATCAAAGACGGCCAGGGCGTCAAGGGGGCCGGGCGCCCCCTCCGGGTGGTACTGCACGGTTTCGATGGCGAGGTCCCGATGGCGGAGGCCCTCCACCGAGCCGTCATTGAGGTTGACCTGGCTGACGAAAAAGCCCGAGCTCGGGCGCACCGAGTCGGCCACCACCTGGACCTCGTGGTTCTGCGCGGTCACCTGGACCACTCCGGATTCGATGTCGCGGACCGGGTGGTTCGCGCCGTGATGGCCGAAGCGGAGACGCGTTGTTGCGGCACCCGCGGCCCGCGCGACGATCTGGTGCCCCAGGCAGATCCCGAGCAGCGGTCGCCCAGCGTCGATGACGGCCCGAGCCATCGCCACCGGTCCGCCGAGCCGAGCCGGGTCGCCGGGACCCGGTGAGAACACGACGCCGGCAACATCCGGCGCGAGGATCGTTGCAGCGTCCGCCGTGTGCGGCAGGACCCGGACGCGCAGACCGCGGTAGACGAGGCTTCGAACGATATTCGACTTGAGCCCGAAGTCGACGATCGCGACGAGGGGGCCGGGAGCGTCGGCCTCGCCGAACTCGGCCACGGCCGCCGGCGAGACCTGCCCGACGAAGTCCTGATCCTCCCAACGGGGCACTGCCGACGCGGCCCGGCGAGCGGCATGCTCGTCCAGCATGCCCGGCTCGAGGATCACGCCACGGAGACTGCCGTTGGTCCGAAGATGCCGTGCCAATGCCCTCGTGTCGACCCCCGCGATGGCCGGGATCTGGGCCCGGCGCAGGAGATCGGCGAGTTGCCGCGCGTCGTCGACGACGGCCGCGGTCGCGTTGGCCACCACGAGGCCTCGCAGCCAGGGGCGCACGGATTGGTCATCAGCCAGGAGCCGCCCGTAGTTCCCGATCAGGGGGTAGGTCATGACCACGATCTGGCCGGCATAGGAAGGATCCGTGCAGACCTCCTGGTAGCCGGTCTGGCTCGTGTTGACGACCAGGTCGCCGCCGGCCCTGTCCGCGGCCCCGAAGGCGACGCCGGGAAAGATGGTCCCGTCCTCGAGCGCGAGGAGGGCGGGTCCGAGGTCACCGATTCGAGGATCCACGACCGAGCTCGGCCGAGGTGCGGGCGGCCGCATCAGATCGCGCCGCGGCCGAGCATGGGGGTGCAGGAGTTCCTCGATGCGACTCGCCCGTCAACGCACCCATACCTGGCGCGGAGGAACCCAGGCACGGCCATCGAACGCTCCTTTCCGGCCTCACAGAACCGGTTCGCCAGCCTCACAGGACCGGCCATCAAGGTCGAGCTGAATCTAGCACGGGGGCCGCAGGCCGCTCGGGGTTCGCGGGCCGGAGTCGCCCGGACCGGGCCGCAGCCGCCCGGGGTTCGCAGCGAGGATGCAGACGACCCCCGGCCGGAGCCGAGGGTCGTGATCGCGTCAGGTGGTGAGCCCGGAAGGACTTGAACCTTCAACACAGTGATTAAGAGTCACTTGCTCTGCCATTGAGCTACGGGCCCGAGGTGGCGGAGGATACCCCAGGACGGCTCATGCGCGCCACGGGAGCCGGCCCGAACCTGGGCACAAGCCCAGGCGGCAGTCGGTCAGGACCTGCCGACCAGGGGTATCCGCTGGCCGTTGATGGCGCCTGCCTCGATCGATGCGAGCCACGCCATCGCGTCGGCAATCTCCTCCGGCCGGGTGCTCGTGGGTTTCCCGTCGCCGATCGTCCGGACCAGGACGACGTTCGCCGTCGCCGTGCTGCCGGCGAATTCCCTGGCAGCGATCTGGGTCAGCGTTTCGACCGCGGCTTTCGACGCCGCATAGGGTCCGATGCCGGCAACCGGGGTTGCCGCCAGGGGCGTTGACACCGTCACGATCCGACCGTGCTCCGCGGCTCGAATGTCCGGCAGGAACGCCCGGATCACGTGAAACGCGGTCCAGAAGTTGCGTTCGAACAGGTCGCGCCAGACGCGTTCATCAGCATCTTCGAGTGTTGTGCCGCCCGCATACCCGCCGATCAAGTGGAGCAGGACCACTGGCGGCCCCAGCTGCTCTCGGACCGCCGCCGCCGCCGTCCGGGCGCCGCGCTCCGAGCCGAGATCGGCTGCGACTGCGACGTGGGTATCGGGCGCACCCGGCAGAGACGCCTGGATCATTCGGACCTCGTCCGCGGACCGGGCGATGAGGGCCAGGCGCGCGCCGTCATCGGCGAAGCGCCGGGCGACCTCAGGGCCGAGCTTGCCCGTGGCACCGGTGATGACAACGATCCGATCGGTCACTGGCGGTATCAATCCGGCTGGTTGTCGATCTGGGCGCGCTGAAGGCGCCCGGAGAAATCCACGTAGATCGACTTCCATTCGGTATACGACTCGATCGCCGCATGACCGGCCTCGCGGTGGCCGTTGCCGGTTTCCTTCCAGCCGCCGAACGGCAGATGGGTCTCGGCACCCGTCGTGCCGGCGTTGACATAGACGATCCCTGCCTCGAAATCGCGCATCGCCCGGAACGCCGTATTCACATCGCGCGTGAAGATCGACGCCGACAGGCCGTAGCGGGTCTGGTTGAGTGCCGTCACCGCCGCATCGAAATCGGCCACCGGAATGACCGAGAGGACGGGTCCGAAGATCTCCTCCTGGCCGATCCGGTCCATCGGCTTGACACCGGCAAAGATCGTGGGACTGAAGAAGTTCCCGTGGGCGAGGCCACCCGTCGTCGCTGCCGACCCACCGAGCACCAGGTCGCCCTCGGCGCGGCCGATATCCACGTATCGATCGACCTTGTCCATGGCACCGGGATTGATGAGCGGACCGACATCGACGCCGGGGTCGAGGCCGTAACCCAGCTTGAGCGCCTTCGCCCGCGCCTCGAGGCGCTCAAGAAGCGGCTCTGCGACGGCCTGCTCCACGATCACCCGGGAGCACGCCGTGCAGCGCTGGCCCGTGGTCCCGAATGCCGACCAGAGGATCCCATCGGTCGCGAGATCAAGGTCGGCGTCGCGCAGCACCACGACCCCGTTCTTGCCTCCGAGCTCGAGCGACAGTCGTTTGAGCCGGCGGCCGGCCCGTTCTGCGATGCGCTTGCCGGTGGCAGAAGAACCGGTGAACGAGATCACCGGAACGTCGGGCGAATCAACGATCGTGTCGCCGACCGCCTCGCCCGATCCGGTCACGAGGTTGACCGTCCCTGGCGGGAATCCGGCCTCGGCCATCAACTCGACGAGGAGGGTGGCGCAATGCGGCGTGTCACTGCTCGGCTTGAACACCACGGTATTCCCGGTTACCAGCGCAGGCATCATCTTCCAGCACGGGATCGCGATCGGGAAGTTCCAGGGCGTGATGATCCCGGCGACGCCGATCGGCTGGCGAATGCTCATCGCCCACTTGTCCGGGAGTTCCGAGGGGACGGTATCCCCGAACATTCGACGGCCCTCGCCGGCCATCAGATACGCAATATCGATGCCCTCCTGGACATCGCCGCGGGCTTCGGCGATCACCTTGCCCATCTCCCGGGTCATCGCGCGCGACAACCGTTCCTTGTGCTGGGCCATGAGCTCGCCGAACCGATACATGATTTCGCCGCGTTTCGGAGCGGGCATGGATCGCCAGGCGGGGAAGGCGACCTCGGCAGCCTTGATCGCCATCGCCGTGTCCGCCGCCGTACCCGCCTGGAACGTGCCCACCACGTCGCGACGGTCGGCCGGGTTCAGGCTTTGGAAGGTCTCGCCGGTGGTGCCTTCAACCCACGAACCGGCGATGAAGAGGCGGTGCGGCGCCGGAACAGAAGGGGTGCCGGAAGCGGCAGATGCAGCCATGGCTTGAAGCATAGCGTTCGAGGCTCAGCCGCCTCAGGCACGCACGTCAGCGATGGGTCGGCCGCGCGCTCGATGACCTCGAGCCGAGCCATGCGTCGGACCAGCCGCCCGTCTTTGACGCGCCGCCCATCGGACCCGCGCCGACCGGAGGACCCGGCGATCGGACCCGCGCCGACCGGAGGACCCGGCGATCGGGCGATCCGTCGCGAGGTCAGTGGCAGACGCGAGGATTCAGTCGATGGCTTCCACGGCCATTGCCACCGATCCCCCACCGCCGAGGCACAGGGTGGCGAGCCCGTATCGCCCCGTGCGCCGGCGCAGTTCGTAGAGCAGCGTTGCGACCACGCGGGCGCCCGAGGCACCGATCGGGTGACCAAGCGCGATCGCGCCCCCGTTCACGTTCGTCCTGGACCAGTCGAAACCGAGCTCACGGCCATCGGCGAGCGTCTGCGCCGCGAAGGCCTCGTTGATCTCCACGAGGTCGAAGTCGGCGATGGTCATGCCGGTTCGCTCCAGGAGCTTCCGGACCCCGGCGATCGGCGCGAGGAAGAGCCACTTCGGGGCGACTTCGGCCTGTGCATACGCGACGATCCGGGCCAGTGGCTTGAGGCCAAGCGTTTCCACCGCACGCTCGCTGGCAACGACGGTGGCCGCTGCGCCATCCGTGATCCCGGGCGCGTTGCCGGCCGTGACGGTCCCGATCGTTGCGCGGCCGCGATCCTCGCCGTCGGGCAAGGCGAACGCCGGCTTGAGGCGGGCCAGGGCTTCGATCGAGCTGTCACGGCGCGGGCCTTCGTCGGTGTCCACAATCGTCTCGCGACCCTTGGCGTCACGGACGGTCACCGGCGCCATCTCATCGAGGAACCGGCCCTCGTCGATCGCGGCGATCGCCCGCCGGTGGCTCTCGAGCGCGAACGCGTCCTGATCCTCCCGCGAGACCTGATCGCGGATCGCCACGCGTTCCGCGTGCGTGCCCATGTGGCAGTTTTCGATTCCGCACCACAGGCCGTCGTGGACGGTGGCATCGATCAGCGTCGCGTCGCCGAGCCGCAGGCCGAAGCGCGCCCCGGGGACGAGGTAGGGCGCCATGTTCATGCTCTCCATCCCGCCGGCGACGGCCACATCGGCATCGCCGGCCCTGATCTCCGCCGCCGCGAGCATGATCGCCTTGAGGCCCGAGCCACACACCCGGTTGATCGTCGTCGCCGAGGTCGTGTCCGCGAGCCCCGCCAGAAGCGCGGCCTGCCGCGCGGGGGCCTGCCCCGCCCCGGCCTGCAGGACCTGGCCCATGAGGACTTCGTCGATCGGCGTGCCCTCGGGCAGCCCGGCTCGTTCGACCGCCGCGCGAATCGCGGTCCCGCCGAGTTCGACGGCCGGTGTGGTCGAGAGCGCGCCGCCGAACTTGCCGATCGGCGTTCGTGCCGCACTGACGATGTAGACGTGCCCGTTCGGGCCCGATGAGGTGCTCTGGGTCATGGGACCGATCGTACACCGGGCGTTGCGCGTCGCCCGCGGACGCGAGCCGCGCCGCGGACGCGAGCCGCGCCGCAGGCGCTTGCTCAGCCGCGCGCCCGTTCCAGCACGGCATCGCCCACGATCACCCGATGAACCTGGTTGGTGCCCTCGTAGATCTGGGCGCCCTTGGCGTCTCGCATCAGGCGCTCGATGCCGGTCTCGCGCGAGTAGCCGCTGGCGCCGAACAGCTGGACGGCATCCGTCGCAACGCGCATCGCGGCGTCCGAGGCGGTCCATTTCGCCAGCGACGACAGCTCCCCGATCGGTTCGCCGCGGTCCTTGGCCCGCGCGGCCTCGTGGGTCAGGGCGCGGGCAGCGGCCACTTCGCGGGCCATCTCCGCGATCATGAATCGGAGGCCCTGCAACTCGGCCAGCGGCGCCCCGAAGGCCGAGCGCTGGTGCAGGTACGCGGCCGCCTGTTCCGTGGCGGACCTCGCCAGGCCCACGCAGGCCGCTGCGATCGAGATCCGGCCCTCAGCGAGCGCCGACAGCGCGATCCGATAGCCCTGTCCCTCGCCACCGAGGCGCCGCGAGGCCGGAACCACTGCCCCGTCGAAGATCAGCTCGGCCGCCGGACAGGACCGAATCCCCATCTTCTGCTCGTGGGCGCCGAACCCGAAGCCGGGGGTCCCCTTCTCCACCAGGAACGCGGTGATGCCCTTCGGGCCGAGCGCCGGGTCGATCGTGGCAAACACGAGGTAGCGGTCCGCCTCGGGAGCGTTGGTGATCCAGATTTTGGTTCCCGTCAGGCGGTAGGCGGCAGCATCGACGCCCGGCGTGCCGGTCGACAGCTCCACCCCGGCCGCGTCCAGGCGCACGGCACGCATCCGGAGTGCGGCAGCATCCGAGCCGGCGTGCGGCTCCGTCAGGCAGAACGCACCGAGGGCCTCGCCGGCCAGCATCGGCCGGAGCCAGTCGCGGTGCTGTTCCTCGCTCCCGAATGTGACCACGGGGTATTGGCTGAGGATGTGCACGGACAGGGTCACGGCCGAGGCCATTTCGGCCGCCCCGAGCTCCTCCATGACCAGCACCCAGCCGAGATAGCTGAACCCGGCGCCGCCGATCGACTCGGGCAGCGGTGCAGCCGTCAGCCCAAGCTCTCCCATCCGGCCGAACAGCGATCGGTCGAAGCGTTGCTCCTCGTCCCGCTCGATGGCACCCGGCGCGATCTCGCGCTTGGCAAATTCGCGGGCGGTGTCACGGAGGAGGCGCTCCTCGCTGGTCAGCCCGCCCGGCCCCGGGGAGTCGGTCGTCCGCGCCACCCGCTCAGGTCCTCGGATAGGTATGGAACCCGCGACCGGTCTTCTGGCCGAGGTGACCGGCCGCGACGAGCTCCACGAGGCTTGCCGGTGGCCTGAAGTGCTCCTGGCCGAAGCCGTTGTACAGGACCTGCATCACGTTGAGGCAGACATCGAGGCCGATGAAATCGGCCAGCGCGAGCGGTCCCATCGGATGGTTCAGGCCGACTTTTGCGCCAGTATCGATGTCGACGGCGGTGCCTGTACCGTCCTCGAGCGCATGCATCGCCTCGGCCAGAAACGGCATGAGGATCCGGTTGACGATGAAGCCCGGGCGGTCGGCCGAGACGATCAGCTGCTTGCCGAGGGCATCCGTGAGGTCGCGGATCGCGTGCTCGGTCGCGTCGGTCGTCGCACTCCCGCGAATCAGCTCCACGAGCGGCATGACCGGCACGGGACTGAAGAAGTGCATCCCAACGAACCGCTCGCGCCGTGGTGACATGACCACCGAGGCGAGGATATCGATCGAGATGGAGCTCGTGTTCGAGGCGAAGATCGTGCCGGGAGGCGCGATCGCGTCGATTTCCCGCCACAGCGCCTGCTTGACATCGACGTCCTCGAACACGGCTTCGATGACCAGGTCGGCCGTCGACGCCGACCTGAGGTCCGAGGTTGCGTTCACGCGGTCGAGGATGGCGTCCCGCGCCGTCCGGTCCAACTTGCCCTTGGCGACCGCCCGATCGAGATTGCCGGCGATCCGATCGCGACCGGCCGACGCTCGGGCGGGATCCGGTTCATAGAGCGTCACCTGGCGCCCGATGGCCGCGTGCACCTGCCCGATTCCGTGGCCCATGAGCCCGGCGCCGGCAACAAAGACTCGATCGATCGTCATGAGGACAGCCTACCCCGAGCGTCCGGCATGGTGTCGGGTCCGTCGCGATCGCGGAGGTGGCCGGCCGGTCGACGGATGAGCAGGTAAGCGCTCGCGCCGGCCGCGATGAACGCCGAAACGAGAAAGGTCGGGCCGTATCCCGTCAGCCCGGCCATCAGGCCGAGGATCGCCGGGGACAGGCCGAAGGCGACGTCGAGGAAGAGGCTCGTGGTCCCGACGACGGCTCCGCGCTCCGCTGGATCGACGTCCCGGACCGCCATGGCAACGATCGCCGGGAAGGTGAACGCAATACCGGCGCCGTAGATGATCGAACCGATCCACAGCCCGGCTTCGGTCGAGAGCAACCCGATGACGGCAAGTCCGACCGCGCTGAGCACGAGCGCCGTCCCGGACAGTCGCGCGGCCCCGATCTGGTCAGGGAGGCGTGCTCCCACCAGGCGCAATCCGATGACGACGAGCGCGAACGCGGCGAGATAACCGCCGACACCGTTGAGTCCGCGCTGTTCAGCCATCAGCGGCAGGAAGGCGAAGTAGGCGCCCATGCCCCACGCCCCGCACAGGACGAGCAGGCCCGGGATGATCCCCCGCCGATGAAGGAGCGAACCCGCCGAGCCTGCGGCGCGTCGTTCGGCGGGTGGCAGCGTTTCGCGGGCGAAGCCACTGACGGCGACGGCCACGACGCTGATGACCGTGGCCGCCGTCCAGATCCATGGGAAGCCGCCGTGGTCGTTGAGCCATTCCGCGACCACGGGTCCGACCGCCACACCGAGGTACAACGATGTCGAAATGAGGCTGATCGCCTCGCCGCGCCGGTGCTCGGGCGCGAGGTCCGTCGCCGCGGCCAGCGCGGCCACGAAGAACAGCGCCTCGGCGGCACCGAGGAGCAGGCGCATGACCACCAGGAGCGCGATGCTGTCGGCGACGAGGTGTCCGGCCGAAGCCACGACCTGAAGGCCCGCGCCGATGATGAGGAGCCGTCGCCGGCCGCCCATGTCGGCCCACCGGCCGGCGAAGGGGCGCAGGAGCAGTGATGAAACGCTGAACGAGCCGATCACCAGCCCGACTGCGAAGTCGGATCCCCCGAGCGGGCCGGCTGTGTAGCGGGGCGTCGCGGGGAGGAACATCCCGCTCGCCACGAAGAACGCGAGCACGGACAGCGAGATGCCCAGGAAGGCCGGCGTCATCAACCGGGCTTCGGGGCCCGTGGTCACGAGCGCAGCGAGGCCAGCAATCGGTCGACCGCGGTGAACGGATCGAGCTGGTGATCGGCCACGGCCCGGAGGACGGCCTGCGTGGCCTCGTGTCGATGGGGCTCCGACAGGGCGGCCCGCGTCCGGTCGGCAAGGATCGCCCAGACCTGCGCCTCCGCTCGGGCCATCCGGGCGACCGGGGCGGCGGACGATGCCATTCGGGCGCGCTCGCGATCAAGCGCCATCAGGAGCTCGGGTATCCCCTGCCCCGTCGTGGCCGTCGTGACGAGGACCAGGGGCTCCTTCGGCCGCGGGCGAGACGACGTGGTGCGGGGCGAGGCACCCGGAAGGGGAAACGACTCGCCCGGCACCGAAGGCGATGCCCCCGGGGAATCTGCCGGACGATCACCGCCGTGATGGGCCTTGTCCGCGGCGCCAACGCGCCCGACCGCGACCAGCATCGCCCGAAGTTGCGACGCGGTCCGTTGGGCGCCTGGACGATCGCCCTTATTGACGACCACGATGTCGGCGACCTCGAGCAACCCCGCCTTGAGCGCCTGGACCTCGTCGCCCATCTCGGGTGCCTCGAGCACGACGGTCGTGTCGGCGGCGGCCGCGACCTCGACTTCGCTCTGGCCCGTGCCGACGGTCTCGAGCAGGACGAGGTCGAAGCCGCAGGCATCCATGACCGCGGCGGCAGCCGCCGACGTGGATGCGAGCCCGCCCGCGTGGCCCCGCGATGCCATCGATCGAATGAATACATCGGGATCGGATGCATGGGCCTGCATCCGCACTCGGTCGCCGAGCAGTGCTCCGCCGGTGATGGGGCTGGATGGGTCCACCGCCACGACGCCGACGACGCGGCCGGCGGCGCGGGCCTCCGCGATGAGCGCCGCCACGAGCGTCGACTTGCCCGCGCCGGGCGCGCCCGTGATGCCGACGATGTGCGCCTGTCCGGCGAGCGGATACAGGACATGCATGGCCGCCTCTGCGACCGCCGTTCGATTCTCGACCGCGGTCAGGATCCGGGCGAGCGCCCGTCGGTCCCCCGCCGTCGCGGCATCCGTCAGGCCGCGGGCCCGTGCAGCCGGGTCCGTCGCCGGCACGCCGTGCCCGCCCACTCAGCCGCGGGCGCGAACGTTCGCGCGCAGGAAGTCGGCCACTTCGGCGATCGTGGTCCCGGGCCCGAAGATGCCGGACACCCCGAGCTCGCGGAGCGCAGCGGCATCATCATCCGGGATGATCCCGCCCAGGACGACCATGACATCGTCGAGACCACGCTCCCGAAGGATCTTGGTGATCCGCGGCACGAGCGTCATGTGGGCGCCCGACAGGATCGACAGGCCCACGACATCGACGTCCTCCTGGAGCGCGGCAGTCGCGACCATTTCCGGGGTCTGGCGCAGGCCGGTGTAGACGACCTCGAATCCCTCGTCCCGGAGGCCACGCGCGAGCACCTTGGCTCCGCGGTCGTGGCCGTCGAGACCGGGCTTGGCGATGAGGACCTTGATCGGGGCGTCGGTCATGGCGCGATTGTAGGCGTCGGCGCGTCGCTCACGGCGTGGAAGGACGACGATCGAGGTGGCTGAAGAACTCGGCGCGGGTGCGGTCGCGGGAGCGGAACAGGCCGAGGACGGCCGACGTGGTCATCACCGTGCCTGGTTTGCGGATGCCGCGCATCACGGCACACAGATGATTCGCCTCGACCACGACACCAACACCCAGTGGATTGAGGCGCGCGTGCAGGAAATCGGCAATCTCCTGGGTCATCCGCTCCTGGATCTGGAGCCGGCGGCCATACATTTCCACGATCCGCGGGATCTTCGACAGGCCGATGACCCGGCCGCGCGGGATGTAGGCGACCGAGGCCGTCCCAAAGAATGGCAGGAGGTGGTGCTCGCAGAGCGAGTAGAACGGGATGTCCTTCACCACGACCATCTCGGAATAGTCGACCTCGAAGATCGCGCCGTTGACGAGGCGGTCCGGGTCGACGTGGTAACCGGCCGTCAATTCCGCATACATGCGATGGACCCGATCCGGGGTTCCGATCAGGCCATCCCGGTCCGGGTCCTCGCCGATCTCGAGCAGGATGTCCCGCACGGCTTCTTCGACCCGATCCGCGCTGCCGGCGGCCGGACCCGGGGCGGACGGTCCGGCACCGTGGCCGTCGCTCCGCCGAGCCCCCGACCCCTCGATCGGGGCGGCGTGGGCCGCATCGTCCGATTCGCCGATCTCGGTCTCGATCTCGGCAACGAGCTTGCGCACGGCTTCGGGCAGGGACCTGGTCATGACGCGCTCCTCGTGCGAGCCGGGGTCTGGAGCGAGGCCGGTTCGGGATCGTACGCCCGGCCCTCTGCACCGCGCAGCCAGGCCCGCGCGTTCGCACCGAGCGACGGCCGGTGGTACCCGCCTTCCTGGAGGATCACGAGTCGGCGGCCGAGCCTCGCCACCCGCCGGCCGATCTCGTGATAGGCCTCCGTGGTCAGTCCGAACGTGCCGATCGGATCCTGTCGGTAGGTGTCGAACCCGAGCGACACCACGATGACGCTGCCGCGGGTCCGGTCGATGACCTCGAGCGCCCGATCAATCGCCGCGAGGTACGGCTCGTCGCCGGTCCCGGCCGGAAGCGGCTGGTTGAAGTTGGCGCCGGATCCGGGTCCCTCGCCGGTCTCATCGGCGTAGCCCAGAAAGAACGGGTAGAGGTGCGCCGGATCGGCATGGATCGAGGCATACAGAACATCGCCTCGACGCCAGAAGATCTGCTGCGTGCCATTGCCATGGTGGACATCGACATCGAGGATGGCGACCGACTCGCCGGTTCGTCGGGTGATCGATTCGGCGGCGATGGCCGCGTTGTTGAAGAAGCAATAGCCGCCGGCCATCGCCCGGGCCGCGTGATGACCGGGAGGACGGCATAGCCCGTAGACGGCACGCTCTCCACCGTCGAGCACCAGGTCGGCGGCGGTCATCGCGACATCGACCGCACCCCGGGCCGCGGGCCAGGTGCCCTCGACCAACGGGTTGCTGCTGTCGAGCCCATACCAGCCGGTGCGTCCTCCGACGGCCGCCGGTTCACGCAATCGGCCCAGCGCGAGCTCGCTCATGCCCTCGAACATCGCGCGGACCGGATAGGTATCGGCGACAAGGAAGGATCGATCGACCTTCTGCGCCTGGAGATCGGCCCACGCGGTCTCGACGAACCGGACGAGACCTGGATCGTGCACGGCAAGGATGGGGTCCGGCCCATGATCCGTCGGCGTGACGAACGCAAATCCGCCGTCCGCTTCGAGGGTCGCCCGGATGTTCTCGGCGCGCTCGGTGACCTCGTGTGCCGGAATCGCGAGACCCAGGTACGTCTCATGGGTGACGTCGTGGGCCAGGTGGGCGGACGTGTAGACGGCCTTCATGGACGGCATCCTACCCGCTCGCTGCCGGTGCGACAGGGCGCGCCGACCGCTCCGGCTACGATGGTTCGAGCATGTCCAAACGCCCACGCGGTCGTCGCCGCTCCAACGAGCCATCTGCCGATGGCTTTACCGACCTCGTCGACCGGGCGATCGCCACGATCCCGTCGCCCTTTCGCGAGGCACTTTCCGAGGTCGCGATCGTCATCGACGACTGGCCCACGGACGACCAGTTGCTCGACAACGGCCTCTCGCTGGATGACGACCTGTATGGGCTGTACGAGGGCGTCCCCCGGACCGAGTGGCAGGCAGACTGGCTGATGGTCCCGAACCGGATCACGCTGTTCCGGATGCCGCTCCAGGAGGACTTCGCGGACGCGGACGCCCTCGCCGACGAGGTCCGCATCACGGTCATTCATGAGCTCGCCCACCACATGGGGATCGACGACGAGCGGCTCGAGGAGCTGGGGATCGGCTGACCGAAGCCGACTCAGCCGAGCGGTTCGGCCCCGGCGATCAACTCCCCGAGACGATCGACCTGCACGTTGCCGCCCGACAGGACCACGGCGACCGTTTCTCCATCTCGGATCGGGACCCGGCCCGCCAGGGTGGCGGCAAGAGCGGCGGCGCCGGCGGGCTCCAGGACCTGTTTCATCCGCTCGAGCGCGAAGCGCAGCCCGCCGAGGATCAATCCATCGTCGATCAGGATCACGTCCTCGAGGAGCGCGGCGATCATCCGAAGCGGGAGGGCACCGGCGAACGGGGCATTGAGGCCGTCGGCCACGCTGACCGGGCTGATCGGGACGGGCTCGCCGGCCGCGAGGCCCCTCGTGATGGCATCGCTCCCACTCGGTTCCACCCCGTAGATCCGCGCCGACGGACGGAGACCCCTGACGCCGGCGGCGATCCCCGAGATCAACCCACCGCCGCCGATCCCGACCACCACGACATCGACATCGGGGAGATCCTCGACCAACTCCACGCCCGCCGTTCCGTGGCCGGCGATGACATCCGGATCGTCGAACGGGTGACAGAACACCAGGTTCTCGTCGGCCCGGATGCGCTCCATGGCGGCGAAGGTGCGCCCAACGTCGTCGCCTTCGAGGACGACGCGAGCGCCGTAGCCGGCCGCCGCCGCTGCCTTGGACGGGTTCGCCGCCGCTGGCATCACGACTGTGACGGGTACACCGAGAGCCGCCCCGGCGAACGCATAGCCCTGGGCGGCATTGCCGGCCGAGACCGTGATGATCCCCCGCCGCCGCTCGTCGGACGACAGACGAGCGACCCGTGCCACCATGCCCCGCGGCTTGAACGACCCGGTCTTCTGCAGGTGCTCCGCCTTGAGGTACAGCCGGCCGCCGGCCACGCGAACGCCGATCGACGCAGCCACGACGCGCGCCGCCGTGGTCGAGCTGAGCAAGGGCGTCCGATGGACGCGCTCGGCCACGATCGGCCGGACGGCCTGGATAGCTGCCAGGTCAACGAGATCAAGGGTCGCCACCGCAGGAGGATACGAGACCAGGCGTTGTAACGGAGGTCACTTGCGTAATTGCGCAAACACTGCAATACTCCGGGAGACATGGCAACAGCACCGGCAGTCACGAACGAGGATGCGTATCAGCGCACGGCCGTCATCGGCCGGGCCCTGGCGGATCCAAAGCGCCTGTGCGTGCTCGAATCCCTGGCGGACGGTGAGGTATCGGTCAGCGATCTCTCGACCCGCGTCGGATGCCAGGTCCCGAACATGAGCCAGCACCTCGCCGTCCTTCGGTCGGCCGGGTTGGTCACCTCTCGGCGCGACGGCAGCACCGTCTACTACCGGCTCGCGGATCCACGGGTCCTCGAGGCGTACCGCCTCATTCAGAAGATCGCCCGATGAGGGCGACGGAGATGTACCCGCCGCGCGGGAGAAAGGACTACCGATGGCGCTGATGCACGCCACGGACGCCACGTTCGAGGAGCTCGTTCTCAAGGCCGACAAGCCGGTCATCGTCGACTTCTGGGCCGCCTGGTGCGGACCCTGCCGGATGGTGGCACCCGAGCTCGAGAAACTGGCCATCAAGTACGAGGGGTCGGTCGATGTCGTCAAGGTCGATGTCGATGCCAACCCGCAGACCCAACGAGCCTTCAACATCATGAGCCTGCCAACCGTCGCGTTCTTCGCGCCAGGCAAGCAGCCGATGGGCGTCGTCGGGTTTCGTCCGGCCGAGCAGCTCGAGGCGCAGTTCGGGCTCAGCGCCTACGCGCCGGCGGCAACACCCGAAACCTGA
>JAYTWS010000145.1:0-3254 GCA_043743315.1 Chloroflexota bacterium
CCGATCCTTGAGGCGACGCAGGCCCATTACGGGTACTTGCCCGTCGGCGCCCTCAAGCGGATCAGCCAGGTCACAGGCACGTGGTACGCCCAGATCTACGGCACGGCCTCGTTCTACGGCCACCTTCGGTTCGAACCGCCGACCGTGCCGGCATCGGGAACCGCGGCGGGCACGCGACGACCGGATGAGGCGGCCTTCCTCGCCAGTCTCGGCGCCTCGCTGACCGGGCGCCCGGGCGGTGACGCATGACCGACGTGACGATCCTCAAGACGCCGAAGGACTGGCCGGCGATCCTCCTGCCCCGCACCGCCCCCGCGGACGCGACCGATCTCGACGCCGCGATGACCGCAGGCGCCTTCTCGGGCCTGCGGCTCGCGATGCGGGACCTGGGTGCCACTGGCACGACCGCCGCGATCGGTGCGTCGGGGCTGCGCGGCCGAGGCGGCGCCGGGTTCCCGGCGGCGGACAAATGGCGCGCGGCCAGTGCGACCGAGGCGAGCGGCCGCGTCGTCGTCGCAAACGGCTATGGGGCGGACCCATCGTCCGTGACCGACCGGGTCCTCATGGAGCGAAACCCGTTCGCGGTCATCGAGGGTCTCGTCATCACGGCCTTTGCGATCGGGGCGGCCGAGGCGATCATCGCCGTACGCGCCGATGCCACGACCACGGTCCGGATCCTCGAGGCGGCCGTGGCCGCCGCCCAGGACGCCGGGCTGGTCGGTAACGACGCCTTCGGGCCGGGGCGGCATCTGGACGTGACCGTTCGGACCGTGCAGGGCGCCTACCTCCTGGGCGAGGAGACGATCCTTCTCAAGGCCCTCGAGGGCAAGCGCGGCCAACCGGAGCAGCGCCCGCCCCACCCCGCCACCCGCGGCCTGCGCGGCCTGCCGACGGTGGTCCACAACGTCCAGACCCTGGCCGCGATCCCATGGATCGTGGTCAACGGCTCCGAGGCCTTCGCGAAGATCGGCGCGGCCGAGTGCCCCGGCACGATGCTGGTCCAGGTCCGCGGGCCAGAGGCTTCCGGCGTGGCCGAAGTCCCGATGGGGACCAGGCTGCGCGATGTCGCCGCCCTGGCCGGCACTCCGGGTGGGGCCCGGTCGCTGAAAGCCGTATTGGTCGGCGGTCCGTCCGGCGGAATCCTGCCGCCCGAGGCACTCGACATCCCGTACACATTCGAGGCCCTCAAGGCCGCCGGCGCCCACATCGGGTCCGGGTCCGTCATCGTGGCCGACGACCGCGCCTGCATCGTGGACCTGGCCCGCGTCCTGACCCGGTACTGCGCGGACGAGGCCTGCGGCAAGACGATCCCGTGCCGGATCGGGACCCGGCGCCTGTCGGAGATCGGAGATCGGCTGGCGTTCGGCACGTCGCGCGCCGGCGACCTCGATCTGCTGACGGACCTGGCCTCCGACATCGTCGGGTCGGCCCTGTGCGACCACGAGCGCCTGACGACACTCCCGCTGGTCAGCGGGATGCGATACTTCCGAGCGGAACTCGACGAGCATCTCGAGCGCAGCTCCTGCCCCGCGGGCGTCTGTCATCCGATGGCGATGACAGCCGGCGCGACGCACTGAGGCCCCGACTTTGGCTGATCTGATCACGCGCCCCGAGTCTCGCCCGGACATGCCGGCCGTCCTGGATACCATCGCGCCCCAGGACGACTCGCTGGCCGAGCGCCTGCTCACGACGCAGTCGCCCCAGCGGCCCCAGTCCACCGCAGCCATCCGCATCGAGGTCGACGGGCGAATCGTCGAGGGACTCGAAGGCCAGACGATCCTCGAGATCTGCCGGGACAACGGGATCGAGATCCCGACCCTCTGCTACGAGCCGAAGCTCCCGGGCTTCGGGGCCTGCCGGATGTGCGTCGTCGAGGTGGAGGGCGAGGAATATCCGCCGATCAGCTGCTCGCGGACCTGCGACGACGGCATGAAGGTCCAGACCCAGACGGAGGAGCTGCGCCGGCTCCGACGGACGAACCTGGAGCTGATCTTCTCCGACCACAACGCCTACTGCCTGCCGCCGTGCCAGAACAAGTGCCCGAGTCACATCGACATCCCGGGCTTCCTCAAGCAGAACGCCGAGGGCAACTGGCGCGAATCGACGCGTGTCTTCAAGCGCACGATCCCGTTCCCCTCCGTCCTGGGACGGGTCTGCCCGGCGCCGTGCGAGGACCACTGCCGGCGCGACGAGGTGGACGAGGCGATCGCCATCCGAGACAGCCACCGATACGCGGGCGACCAGGTCATCAAGCAGATGCTCGATGACGGCATCGACCCGCCCGTCCCGTTCGACATCCAGCCCTCGACCGGCCGGAAGGCCGCGGTCATCGGATCCGGGCCGGCCGGCATGGCCGCCGCGTACTACCTGCTCCTGAGCGGCCACGACGTCACCATCTTCGAGCGCGACCCGGCGCCCGGCGGCATGCTCCGCTACGGCATCCCGCAGTACCGCCTGCCGAAGGTCGAGGTCCTCGAGGCTGAATACGAATCGGTCACCCGCCTCGGCGGCAAGATGGTCTGCAACCAGGGGCTGGGCCGCGACTTCACGCTGGACGACCTCCAGTTCCAGGGCTTCGACGCGGTCGTGATCGCGATCGGCTGCTACGACACGAACACCCTCGGCGTCCCGGGCGAGGACGCCGCCGAGGTCCTCGACGGCCTCGAGTACCTGCGCACCGCCACGCTCGGCCTGCCCTACCCGGATCATGCCGGCAAGCGCGTGATCGTCATCGGTGGCGGCTTCACCTCGATGGACTGCTCACGGACGTCGGTCCGCCAGGGCGCCAAGGAGGTGACGCTCGTCTATCGGCGTGACATGAAGGACATGCCGGCGGCCGGCGAGGTCCACGAGGCCATCGAAGAGGGCGTGACCGCCATCTTCCAGGCCGGCCCGACGCGGGTCATCACCGATAACAAGGGCAATGTCACGGGTGTCGAGTTCATCCGGATGGCGCTCGGCGCCCCGGATGCCTCCGGCCGCCGCCGCCCGGAACCCGCTCCGGACACCGAGTTCGTGATCCCGTGCGATCGGGTGCTGCTGGCCATCGGCCAGGGCCCGGATCTCACCTGGATCGGGCCCGGATCCACGGGGCCCACGGCCACCCGCAACAAGCGACTTCAGGCCGACGCTGTGACGTTCGAAACCGCCCGGCGCGGCGTCTTCGCCACCGGCGACGTCCGGATCGGCGCCGCGACCGTGGTCCAGGCGATCGCCGAGGGCCGCCGGTCGGCCTATGCCGCGGATGCCTACCT
>JAYTWS010000146.1:0-14046 GCA_043743315.1 Chloroflexota bacterium
GTTCCCATCCCGAACACGGAAGTCAAGCTCTCCAGCGCCGAAGATACTGAGAGGGCAGCCTTTCGGGAAAATAGGTCGTCGCCAGGATTTTGTGCGTCCGGAACAAGAGTCCACGGGAGTGACCGGCGCTTTGAGGAGGCGGGCGAGGACCCCTGTACCGTGCGGCAAGGCCTGCCGCCAGCTCGATTTCGGGACCGCGGTATCCTCGCCGGATGACGGTCGATGCAAATAATCCGCGACCCACTGAGGGCGAGCTCGAGTCCGGCCCAGCCCGTTGCCCATACCTGGCCGGTGCCGATGGTGCCTGGGTTGCCCAGGCGCCGATGGCAGACCATCGATGCGGCGCGGTGCAACCGCCGGCTTCACTGGCCTTGCTGAAGCAGCGACGGCTGTGCCTGACGACGGGTCATCTGGGTTGCGCCACCTACGTCGCCGCCCGGGAGGCGCGCGACATGGCGCTCGGCCCGACGGCCGGCACCGTGGAGACCTGGAACTGGGTGCAGACCAGGCCCGTCGTCGACGCGAGTGTGGGGCGCGGTTCCCAGCTGGCCGGATTCGTTGCGGATCGACGCGCCTGGCAGGTGATCCCGGCCGTGGGCCTCGTCGCTGCTCTTGGGGCTCTCGGGCTCTCCAACCTCGGGTCAGGCAACACCGCGAACCCATCGACGCCGCCGGTCAGTTTCGTCGCCGTCGGCAGCCCATCGCCAGATCCATCTGAGGTTGCGCCGACATCGTCGCACGGGGCGAGCCCGGAGGTGACTCCCGAGTCCACCCCGATCCCCACCGCCACATCACTCGTACCGTCACCGGGTGCAACGAGCGTCGCCACGCCCGCTCCACCAGCCTCGACGACCTACACGGTGAAGTCGGGTGACACGCTGTATGACATCGGGATCAAGTTCAGCGTCAGCGTCAGTTCCATCAAGACCCTGAACGGCCTCACGTCGAACACGCTCCATGTCGGCCAGGTCCTGAAGATCCCCTGAACCCAGGCTCGCCCGGCGGGCCAGATCGAGCACGCCCCGAGGTCGCGGGGGAGGTGGTGTACGCGCCAACGCCAACGTCCGCGTTCGCGATGCGTTCGCCACGCAGATCAGCGCTGGCAGCCCCGACACCATGACGTCGCCTCGCTGCGTGACGAGATCTCCGAGATCCGGGTCCCGCATCGAGGACACGCGGATCCGCCGCGAAGGTGGACCGCGAGGAAGTCGCGCACCTCGGTCTCGAAGGTCGGTGGCACACGGGCGCGCAGGGTAACGCTCGCGCGCGCGAGGGTTTCGCGCATCGCGACGTAGAGATCGTC
This sequence comes from Chloroflexota bacterium, assembly GCA_043743315.1. GTDB lineage: Bacteria > Chloroflexota > Limnocylindria > Limnocylindrales > CSP1-4 > UBA5189. The sequence goes on from JAYTWS010000146.1 coordinate 1,304, forward strand.
GATCTCCTCGGTCGCGAGGCTGGACCGTTTGCGGAATGGATTGAGCCGAGCCGCGAACAGGATCTCGTCGCTGTACGCGTTGCCGATGCCGGCCACGAATGCCTGATTACGCAGCAGCGACTTCAATTCGCCGGGATGGCGGCGGATTCGATCGCGCCACGCGTCGATGGTCAGGGCCGAGTCATCGGCATCCGGGCCCTGCTCGCTGGAGGTGCCGCCGGTCCCGTCATAGCCAGGCACGGGACGCACCTGCCCGCTCGGCAGGAGATAGACCTTGCCCATCTGCGTGGCGTCGCGATACCGGATTTCGGTCTCGTCGCCGTCACCCGGCAACCATGTGGCGCCTCGCGTCCACGCTGCGGGCCGGACCGGGCGCTTCAGCCGAGTGCCGAAGACCAGGATCAGCGCGGTCTTCGCCGTGACCCGCTGGTCCGGCCGGGCGAGCTGAAATCGTCCCGTCAGCATCGCATTGATGACGATTGCGTCGGACTCGAGCTGGAAGCGGAGGAATTTGCCGCGTCGCGTGACGCGCTCAAGACGTTGACCGACGAGCCCAGCCAGTTCACCTGGGGTGCCACGGACGGCGAGCGGCCCCGGAGCGTTCGCCCGCACGATCGGACGGCCGGCAACGGCAGCGTGGAGCGCCTCGGCAACAACGGTCAAATCGGGCAGTTCGGGCACGGTTCGCCCGATTGTAGCGGCGGAGAGGCGTGTGCTAGACTCCCGGGGCCCTACGGGCAGGAAAGCTGAAGAGCACGTTCAATCCGATTTCGATGTCGAAGGAGCGGACCGCGGCACATCATCCACGGACCACTTGATCGCCAACCAGAACCGGCCTGAACGCTGCTCAGGCCGTTCTTGATTCCCGGCGGGACATTGGATTGCAGGAGACCATCGAATTGACCGAAGAGCAGCAGGGCGGGACGACGCCGCCGGCCGAGGCAGACGCCACGGTCGCGGCCCCCGAACAGACCGACGCGGCGCCAGTCGCCGCGGACGATCCCGCCACCATCGTTGTCGAGCAGATCGCTGAGGCATCCCCCGAGCCGGCCCCGGAACCAGAGGTACCCGCCGAGGTGGCGGCGGCCCCGGAACCAGAGGCAGCAGCCGAGGCAACCGACCCCGAGCCCGAAGCTGGGGCCTCCGCCGAGGCTCCCGAGCCCGAGCCCGAAGTTCCGGCCTCCGCCGAGGCTCCCGAGCCCGAAGCTGTGGCCTCCGCCGTCGAGCCCGAGCCCGAGCGCGGACCCGAGCCTGTCGAAGCGAGCGAAGCCGCCGAGGCCGTGGCCACGCCTTCAGATGATGCCGCTGCACAGGCCGCGCCCGACGCGGTCGCCGCTGTCGACGATGACGAGCTGGCCGATGCGCCCCCTGCCGAGAGCAACCCGATCCCTGCGCGCGACCTCGGACCTGAGCCCACGACGATGGAGGAGTTGCTCGCCGAGCAGGATTCCGACATCAAGAGCTTCAAGCATGGTGACGTGGTCGACGGGACCGTCGTCCGGATCGACAAGGACGAGATCCTCGTCGATATCGGGGCCAAGAGCGAAGGCGTCGTCAGCAATCGCGAGCTCTTCGGCCGCGGCGGAGAATCCCAGCCGGCCCTCGCGATCGGCGACACGGTCCTCGTCTACGTCCTCCAGCCCGAATCGCCGGAGGGACACGTGGTCCTGTCGCTGCGACGCGCCGGGCTCGAGCGCAAGTGGCGCTCGATGCAGGAACAGCTGGACGCGGGCGTCATCATTGAAGCTCCGGTCATCGACCACAACAAGGGCGGCCTGATCGTCGACTGCGGCATCCGCGGCTTCGTCCCGATCAGCCAGATCGTCGACTTCCCGCGACGTCCGCAGAACGACCAGCCGCGGGACGCGGCGCAGGAGATTGCCGAGAAGCTGATGCCGTTCGTCGGCCGCAAGCTTCGGCTCAAGATCCTCGAGGTCAACCGCAAGGCCAACCGCCTGATCCTGTCCGAGAAGGTCGCACTTTACGAGGAGCGCCGTGAAAAGCGGGACGAGCTCTTCAGCAGCCTCCAGGTCGGCCAGAAAGTCACCGGGACCGTTCGGAGCATCGCGCCGTTCGGCGTATTCATCGACCTCGGTGGCATCGACGGCCTCGTCCACAAGAGCGAGCTGTCGTGGAACAAGGTCAACAACCCTGAGGGCGGTTACGAGGTCGGCGAGGAGGTCGAGGCGGAAGTCATCGACATCAACCACGAGCGCGGCCGCATCAGCCTGTCGATCCGCCGGCTGCAGCCGGATCCGTGGCATTCCACGGTCGCCGACTTCAACGTCGGGGACGTGATCGATGGCACGGTCACGAAACTCGTCAACTTCGGAGCGTTCGTCCGCGTCCGCGACGGGCTCGAGGGCCTCATCCACATCAGCGAGCTGAGTCACCAGCGCGTCGCGCACCCGGGCGATGTCGTCCACGAGGGACAGGCGCTCAAACTGAAGATCATCAGCCTCGATTCCGAGCGGCATCGCCTCGGCCTCAGCCTGAAGCAGGCCGAGGAGGCCCCCGTCCGCACGATGCCGGAGCCCGGCGCGGCGCCGGCGCCGGCCCAGCGAGCAGAGCGGCGACCCCGTCCTGAGCGCGCAGAGCGCGAGCGGAGTTACGCGGCATCGGACGCGGTGCAGGAGCCGGAGGGTGGCATCGACACCACGTTGGCGGCCGCCTTCGCAGGGGTCCGCGAGCAGCTTGCCGCCGCCGAGCTGGCCGATCAGCCCGCCCCGACCAAGGTCGCCGCGGAGACGACACCGGAGCCAGAGGCCGCCGAAGCAACCCCGGAGCCCGAGCCCGCAGCGGAGCCCGAAGCCGAAGCAACCCCGGAGCCCGAGCCCGCAGCGGAGCCCGAAGCCGAGGCCGAGGCCGTGATCGCGGAACCGGAACCCGAGCCCGCGGCGGAGCCCGACGCCGTGGTCGCGGAACCCGAACCGGAGCCCGAGGCTGTCGTCGCGGAACCGGAACCCGAGCCCACCACGGCTGCCTCTGAGGACATCGAACCGGATGCCCCGACCGATGAGCCGGCCGCCGACGGACCAGCAGCCGATGCAGCTGCGGACGAGGCCGACAAGACCTGAGTCAGCCTTCGCACGACCCCAGGCGGCCCGCCAAATGCGGCGGGTCGTTTGATTCCCGGCTACTCGGACGGATGTGCGGCCTGGCATCGGGAACGCCACCGAGGTGAAACACGTCGGCGCCGCAATGCCTGCGTGCTAGGATGGCGGCGCGCTCAGGTGCGCAGAAGGGGAACGGGCGTTCGAAACCGATGGAGCGGTTTGACAAGTTCACGGATCGTGCGCGCAAAGTTCTGACGCTCGCTCAGGACGAGGCGCAGCGATTCAACCACAACTACATCGGCACGGAGCATCTCCTTCTCGGGCTGGTTCGGGAGGGCGAGGGCGTCGCTGCCCGCGTGCTCGAGAACATGAACGTCGAGCTTGCCAAGGTCCGCACCGCCGTCGAGTTCATCATCGGCCGCGGTGATCGACCGGTTGTCGGCGAGGTCGGCTTGACCCCGCGCGCGAAGCGCGTCATCGAACTCGCCATCGACGAGGCGCGCCGGCTGGGTCACAACTACATCGGCACGGAGCACTTGCTGCTCGGGCTGGTCCGCGAAGGCGAGGGAATCGCGGCAGGCGTCCTCGAATCACTGGGCGTGAACCTGGACAAGGTCCGCCACGAAGTCATCCGGGTACTTTCTCAGTCATCGTCCGTCGGGCCCGCCCAGGAGACGAAGCGAACATCCAAGACGCCGACCGTCGATGCCCTCGGCATCAACCTCACCGATGCGGCACGGGCGGGCAAGCTCGATCCAGTCATCGGCCGCGAGAAGGAAATCGAGCGGGTCATCCAGATCCTCGGGCGCAAGACGAAGAACAACCCCGCCCTGATCGGTGAGCCGGGCGTCGGGAAGACCGCCATCGCGGAAGGCCTCGCGCACCGGATCGTGGCCGGCGACGTACCCGACATCCTGCTCAACAAGCGGGTCCTGACCCTCGATATCGGCTCGCTCGTAGCCGGCACCAAGTACCGGGGTGAGTTCGAGGAGCGACTCAAGAAGATCATCGAGGAGCTCCGCAACACCAACGATGCCGTGCTCTTCATCGACGAACTGCACACGCTGGTCGGCGCGGGCGCCGCCGAGGGTGCCATCGATGCGGCGAACATCCTGAAGCCGCCGCTGGCACGTGGCGAACTGCAATGCATCGGCGCCACGACGCTCGACGACTACCGCAAGTACATCGAACGGGACGCCTCCCTCGAACGCCGGTTCCAGCCCGTGATGGTCGAGGAGCCGACAATCGAGCAGACGATCGAGATCCTCATGGGTATCCGGGAGCGGTACGAGCAGCACCATAAGGTCACGATCACCGATGCCGCCGTGAAGGCCGCCGCGGACCTGTCCATTCGGTACATCACGGACCGGCACCTGCCCGACAAGGCGATCGACCTGATCGACGAGGCCGCCAGCCGCGTGCGGCTCCGCCACGCATCGGCGCCACCAGCGTTGCGGGATGCCCAGCGCGAACTCGAGAACGTGACCAGAGAGAAGGACGCGGCCATCAACGCGCAGGAATACGAATCTGCCGCCAAGCTGCGGGAAACCGAATCCGAGGTTCGCGAGCGCGCCGACGCCCTCCGCGAAGCCTGGCAGGCGGCCATCGCCGGTGCCGCCCCGACGGTCGACGAGGAAGAGATCGCCCAGGTCCTGGCGATGTGGACGGGTATTCCGGTCACGCGGATTGCCCAGGAAGAATCCGAGCGGCTCCTGCACATGGAGGATGCCCTTCACAACCGGGTCATCGGCCAGCAGGAGGCCATCGAGATCGTCTCAAAAGCCGTGCGTCGCGCTCGGGCCGGCTTGAAGGATCCCAAGCGGCCGATCGGCTCGTTCATCTTCCTCGGCCCGACGGGGGTCGGCAAGACAGAGCTCGCGAAGGCCCTCGCCGAGTTCATGTTCGGGAGCGAAGACACGCTCATCAAGATCGACATGAGCGAGTTCATGGAGCGCCACAACGTCAGCCGCCTGGTCGGTGCCCCGCCCGGCTACGTCGGCTTCGATGAGGGCGGCCAACTGACCGAGGCGGTGCGTCGCAAGAGCTACGCGGTGATCCTGCTCGACGAGGTCGAAAAGGCCCATCCGGAGGTCTTCAACATCCTGCTCCAGATCCTCGAGGATGGGCAGTTGACTGATGCCAAGGGTCGTCGGGTCGACTTCCGGAATTGCATCATCATCATGACCTCGAACCTCGGCGCGCGGCAGCTCCAGACGGGCTCGTCACTCGGGTTCCGGGCGGTCGCCGACACCGACGACGCGCGCGAGCAGAACTCATACGACATCATGCGCGACAAGGTCCAGACAGAGCTCAAGAACAACTTCCGCCCGGAGTTCCTCAACCGGATCGACGCGACCGTCGTCTTCCGGTCTCTCACGGTTGACGAGATCCGCCAGATCGTCGATCTCATGCTGATCCGGGTTCGCGAACGGCTTCGAGCGCAGGAGATGCACCTCGAGGTGAGCCAGGAGGCCAAGGACCACTTGATCAAGCTCGGCTGGGACCCGGCGTACGGGGCCCGTCCGATGCGTCGTGTCATCCAGAACCTGATCGAGGATGTCCTCGCGGAGCACCTCCTCCTCGGACGATATGAGCCCGGCACAACGATCATCGTCGACCGTGACGGAGAGGCCGGGCTGAACATTCACGCCGCCGAGCCGAAGACGCCAGTCGAAGTCTCCTAGTCTCGTGGCCCGCGCCAGCAGCCGATACGTCTGTCAAAGCTGTGGCGAATCGTTCCTGCGCTGGGAGGGCCAGTGCCGGAATTGCAGCGGCTGGAATACGCTGGTCGAGACCGTCATTCGACCCCGCTCGCGCGCAGACCGGACAACGGCCACAGGATCGGCCACGTTGTCCGGTGCGGCCGTGCCGCTGTCCGAGGTAGGGGCACCGCCGGCGGATCGCCTGCCCGTCGGGATCGCCGAATTCGATCGCGTCCTCGGCGGCGGCCTGGTTCCGGGTTCGCTGGTGCTGCTGGGTGGCGAGCCGGGCGTGGGCAAGTCCACCCTGCTGCTCCAGGCCGCGGCCGGCATCGCGCGGGGCGCAGAGCCACCGCGGTCCGTCCTGTATGTGACGGGCGAGGAGAGTGCCGCCCAGGTCCGTCTCCGGGCTGCTCGCCTCGGACTCGTCGACGAACCGACCGGCACCGCGATCAGCGTCCTCGCCGACGGTGAAATCGGGCGGATCACCGAGATGGCGCGCGCGATGAGACCGTCCCTCGTGATCGTCGATTCGATCCAGACCGCCACGGTCGACGAGCTCGACGGACCGGCCGGAAGCGTGGGCCAGGTCCGCGAATCGGCCCTTCGGCTCATGGATCTTGCGAAGGGCGAGGGCATCGCAGTCATCCTCGTCGGGCACGTGACCAAGGATGGATCGATCGCGGGACCGAAGACGCTCGAGCACCTCGTCGACGCGGTCCTTGATCTCGGCGGCGATCGTGCCGGCGTGCTCCGGGTCCTGCGAGCCTCGAAGAATCGGTTCGGGTCGACCGAGGAGATCGGCGTCTTCGAACTCGGCGAGGGTGGCCTGACGGAAGTCGCCGACCCCGCGCGGGCGTTCCTCATCGAGCACGAAGGTCCCGCGCCGGGGAGCGTTGTCGCCGCGACGATGGAGGGAACGCGGCCGATGCTCGTCGAGGTCCAGGCGCTCGTCGCACCGGCGGGTTACGGCACGGCTGCGCGGCGCGTCTCCGGGATCGATCCGAACCGCCTGGCCCTGATCATCGCCGTACTCGCCCGGAAGGCCGGTATCGGTCTCGGAACCCACGACGTGTACGCGAACCTCGCCGGCGGGATCGAGGTGGCCGAGCCGGGACTGGACCTGCCCCTCGCACTCGCCCTGGCCAGCTCACTGCGCGATGCGCCAGTGACTCCGGGTCTGGTGGCGATCGGGGAAGTCGGCCTCCTCGGCGAGCTGCGGGGGATCGCCGGACTCGATCGACGCCTGCGGGAGGCCATCCGGCTCGGGTTCACCAGTGCCGTCGTTCCTTCAACGACTCGGGCGGCCCTGTCCGATATCGAAGGCATGCGGGTCCACCGCGTCGCGACCCTTCGCGAGGCCATCGTCGTCGCGCTCGGGGCCGACGGTGAGGCTCCGGCGGCGCGCCCTCCCGGTCGCCGCGATCGAGCGCGCGCGTGATCGTGCTGTTCGCCGGGATGACGTCACGCCTCGGTTGGGCCGAGTGCTAGGCTGACGGCCCGTGATCCGCTCGATTCGTATCCTCGGCGCCGCTCTCGGCGGGCTCATCGGCATCGCCGTTGCGACCTCGCAGCCCGATGCCTTCCGCGACGTGCCTGGCGCCGGTGCCGTGATCGTCGCCTGGGTGGTCGCCTGGGTGGTGCTCGGGTTCTCGGTGCTCCCGTACCTGACGGTCGTCCCCGCGATCCGGCTCGTACGCGGGGTCCAGGGTATGTCCACGGCCGAGTTCGTGACCGCTGTCATCGGCCTCCTGATCGGCCTGCTCATGGGTCTCCTGCTGGGCTCGCCCCTCTCCTCGTTCCCACAGCCGTTCGGGCTCTATCTTCCCGTTGGCGTGTCCATCTTCTTCGGCCTTGGCATGGTCGGTCTGACCGTTGCCAAGCGGCAGGACCTGCTCGTCGCCGCGGAGGCCATCGGGCTCGTGCGACGGCCGGATCCCGAGACGACCGGACGATCTGGAGCGCCGCACATCCTTGTCGACAGCAGCGCGATCATCGATGGGCGCATCGCCGAGATCGTGGAATCGGGGTTCCTGTATGGGACGCTGGTCGTGCCGCGGTTCGTTCTCGACGAGGTCCAGAAGATCGCCGACAGCTCCGACACGCTGCGGCGCAATCGCGGGCGGCGTGGTCTCGAGATCCTTACCCGAATGCAGAAGGACTCCCCGACGCCCGTGGTCATCATCGATGACGACGTTCCCGATGTCGACGAGGTCGACGCGAAGCTCGTTGCTCTCGCGAAACAGTTCAGCCGGGCGGTGCTGACCAACGACTTCAACCTCAATCGTGTGGCCGAGCTTCAGGGCGTTCGCGTTCTCAACATCAACTCACTGGCGAATGCCGTCAAGCCGGCTCTCCTGCCCGGCGAGGAGCTCCGGGTCCGGGTGATCCAGGCCGGCAAGGAGGCGGGCCAGGGGGTCGCGTTTCTCGATGACGGCACGATGATCGTGGTCGAGGGCGGAGCCCGGTTCATGGATCAGGAGCTTGACGTCTCGGTGACCCGCGTCCTCCAGACCGTGGCCGGGCGAATGGTGTTCGCCCAGCTCCATCGCGACTGAGCCGCCATGATTCTGAGCGCCGACCCGGCGGCCGCGCCGGGGCTGCGGGTCGACGTGATCGTGGTCGCTGCTGGCCTTTCGAGCCGCATGGCTGGCCTGGACAAGCGGGTCGCCCCGATCATCGGTCGCCCGCTCCTGGTCCGGACGCTCGAAGCGATCGCCGACGCACCCATCGTCGACCGGATCGTGCTCGTTATGGAGGACGGCCCCGCGCTCGACTCCATCCGGCCGCTCCTGCCGCCGCAGGTGGCAGAGATCGTGCCGGGCGGGTCGCATCGAGGCGCCTCGGTCGAGGCGGGATTTCGGGCGCTCGAGGCGCTCGACGGCGGCAGTCTCCCGCCGGATCGAGTAGTCCTCGTCCATGACGGGGCGCGGCCGGTCGTGTCGAAGGAGTTGATTCACGCCGTCGCGCTCGCCACGGCCGAGCATGGCGCCGCGATTCCGATCGTTCCGATCAGCGATACGGTCCGCCGGGCGCCCAATGGTGAACTCGGCGAGATCGTGGATCGATCGGACCTGACCGCGGGCCAGACGCCCCAGGGTGCGCGCGCTGGTCTGTTTGCCGAGGCCTTCCGAACCCATCCGGCCTCGGATGGCGCCAGGTTCACCGACGAGGCCGGCCTGCTGATGGCCTGTACAATCCGCGTCCATCCCGTGCCCGGAGACCCCGTGAATCTCAAGGTGACCGTGCCCGCCGACCTCACCCGCGCCGCCGCCCTGGTGGCTGCCAGGATGGATCGGCGGATCGGCGTCGGGATCGATTCGCATCCCTTCGGACCCGGATCACCACTCTGCCTCGGTGGTCTCGAGTTCCCTGGTGTGCCGCGGCTGTACGGCCACTCGGACGGCGACGTCGTCCTGCACGCGACGGCCGACGCGCTCCTCGGCGGTGCGGCACTCGGTGACCTCGGCCGGATGTTTCCTGCCGACCACCGCACCCCGAGCGGGATGGCCAGCCAGGACCTGCTGCGCGCCGTCACTCGGCGGCTGGCCGATGAAGGCTGGTCCGTCGACGCGATCGATCTCACGATCACCGCGGCCAGGCCCCGCCTGGCGGGCCGACTCGACGAGATGCGGGCTTCGATCTCCGACCTGCTCGGGTTGCCAAGGGACCGGGTCAGCGTGAAGGCGAGCACCGGAAACCTCGAAGGAGCGACCGGTGCCGGCCGTGCGATCGCGGCAACGGCGACGGCATCGATCGTGTCCACCAGATCCGCGGCCATCGCCCCGTCGCAGCTGCCGGCGGCCGGGCCGGGCCGGCCGGCATGACCCTCCGTCTCCAGGACACCCTGTCGGGGGAGGCGCGCGTGTTCGAGCCACTCGAAGCAGGCCACGCCCGCATCTACAGCTGTGGCCCGACCGTCTATGGGCCCGCGCACATCGGGAACTTCCGATCGTTCCTGTTCGCTGATCTCCTCGTTCGGTACCTCCGATACCGGGGCCTGCGCGTGACCTGGGTCATGAACTTCACCGACATCGATGATCGAATCATCGAGCGGGCGCGTGACGCCGGCGAGCCGATCGGCACGCTCACGAACCGCTGGATCGCCCAGTTCATGACTGATGCAGCAGCGGTCCGGATGACGACCCCGGACGTGCTGCCGCGGGCGACCGAGCACATCGACGCGATCGCCAGATTGATCGCCGCGCTCGAGGAACGTGGGCACGCCTATCGAACCGAGGGCGGCTCGATCTTCTTTCGGATCGCTTCATGGCCTGCCTACGGCCGACTTGCCCGACTCGATCCGACCCACCTCCGCGTCGGCGAGCGGGTCGAGGCCGACGACTACGGCAAGGACGACGTCCGGGACTTCGCGCTCTGGAAGGGGCCCAAGGATGGCGACCCGGTCTGGGCAACCGCGATCGGAGCCGGGCGTCCGGGCTGGCACATCGAGTGCTCCGCCATGAGTATGACCCATCTCGGTGAGAGCTTCGACATCCATACGGGCGGCGTGGACCTGGTGTTCCCGCATCACGAAGACGAGATCGCCCAGAGTGAGGCCGCCACCGGCAGGACATTCGTCGGGACCTGGCTTCACTGTGCGCACCTGCGCCTCGGTGGCGAGAAGATGGCCCGCCGGGTCGGGAACATCGCCCGGGTGGCCGACCTCCTCGAGAGCGGCATCTCGCCTCGTGCCCTTCGCTACGCCCTGATCTCCGTGCACTATCGTCAGGCCCTCGAGTACAGCGACGCCTCCCTCGCGGCGGCCGGCGCTGCCGTCGACCGCCTCGACGCGCTGGTCGCCTCCCTGATGGCCTATCGGAACGACAGGGGAAGCGATCCGGACCTGCCGGCAGCGCTGACTGGCGCCCGATCCGCGTTCGAGGCGGCGCTCGACGACGATCTCAACGTTTCGGCGGCGCTGGCGGCCCTGTTCGATCTCGTTCGCGAACTCAACAGGAAGATCGACGCTCGAGTCCTGTCGACCGATGACGCGCTGTCGGCCCTCGGCGCGGTCCGGGACCTCGATCGGGTCCTGGCCATCCTGCCCGATCCTCCGTCCGACCTGGATCCCGAATCGGCAGCCCTGCTCGATAGGCGTCAGGCGGCCCGCGAGGCGCGCGAGTGGGCACGCTCCGATCAGCTCCGCGACGCGCTCTTCGAGCGCGGGATCACCGTCGAGGACACGCGGGACGGCCAGCGCTGGCACCGCTCCGAAGGGGCGTCGTGAGCCCCAAGCCCAAGCCAGATCGGCCCGCGCGACGCGGAGACAAGGCGTGGCGACCGAAAGGCTCCGGGTTCGGCCCCCGACCTCGAGGGTCCGATGGTCACGTCGGACGGCCGCGTCCGATGAGCGAGTTCTCGACCGACCGACGTCCGTTTGACGGGCCGAGCTCAGGGGCAGGCATGGTGCCGGGCGGCAGCCAGCCGGCTCATCGCGGGCCGCGCTCTCCGTTCCGTCCACCGCGGCCGCCCGGCCCGGCGCGGCCCATCGACCGGTTCCAGGGCCGGCCGCCATGGGCCGCCGGTGACTCGAATCGATCCGGCTCCGGATCCTCGGAGGACCGATCCGGGCATGATCGGGTCGACGGACCGCCGGATGCCCGCAGCCCGGCAGCGGAGCGAGGCAACCGGCGGGGCCCGGGCGGCGCCCCATGGCCCCGCGACGCGCGACGTGATGGCCCATCTGCCGGTCCAGGCCGCGGCCGATACGAACGGCCGGGGCAGGGGACCCCGTCCGGGCGGTCCTGGAGCCCACCGCGTCCCTATCCCGCCCCTCCCGTCCCGACGGCCGAACGCCTCGGGCCCGATGAGGAGCTCGTCGCTGGTCGTCGCCCGGTCGAGGAGGCATTCGCGGCGCGCCGCCCGGCTCGCCGCCTCCTCGTGACCCCGCAGCGCCGGCTGGCCTTGGAGCGCATCGTCCTGCATGCGACGACCCTGCGCATCCCGATCGTCGAGGTCGAAGGGGGAACGCTGACGTCCCTGACGGGGTTTGACGGACACCAGGGCGTGGCGCTCGTCGTAGCCGAGCGCGTGTTTGCCGCCCCGGAGGACCTCCTGGCTCGGGCGATCGAGCGAGGCGAGGCGCCGTTCATCCTGGTCCTCGACTCGCTCGAGGACCCGCAGAACCTCGGGACCCTGCTCCGGAGCGCAGAGGCAGCGGGTGCCCACGGCGTGATCTTCCCGACGGTCAGGCAGGCGCCCCTGAGTCCGGCGGCGATCAAGGCGTCGGCCGGGGCGACCGAGCACCTCCTGCTCTGTCCGGTCGACGATCTGGCGAGCACCCTGACGGACCTGCACGTGCGTGGTGTCCAGATCGTCGGGACAGAAGCGGACGCTCCACTCACCGCCCGCCAGGCGGACCTTCGCGGGCCGATCGCCATCGTCATCGGGAGCGAGGGTCACGGCCTCGCGCCAGCGATCAGACGCCGCTGCGACCTGATGGTCCGGATCCCGATGCGGGGAGCGATCGGGTCGCTGAACGCGGCGGTCGCCGGATCTGTGCTCCTGTTCGAGGCGCTCGGCCAGCGCGACCCGGGTGCGCGCCCCGAGGCTCGGCAGGATGCCGGCGAGGCGACGCCGCGGCTGGGCGATCAACCCCGGTCAGTGGTCGTCCCAGTTGACGACGCGGATCGCCAGGTGGCCGAGGATCCCGAGACCGATGAGCTGGCCGACCCGTCGCCACCCGCCGTCGACGCGGTCGATCCCCTTGTCGAAACGGCCGAGGACGCGGACAGCGCCCTCCTGCCTGGAGGCCCGCCCGAGTCCGCTTGACCGTCTCATACGCCCGGCCCTATCATTCGCGGGCGCTCGGGCCACCCTTAAGTGCCCATGCGCTGCGCCGACGTAGCTCAATTGGTAGAGCAGCGGTTTTGTAAACCGCAGGTTCCGGGTTCGAGTCCCGTCGTCGGCTCCATCCGTGAAGCCTCCGGGCCCACATAGCTCAGCTGGCAGAGCACTTCCTTGGTAAGGAAGAGGTCATCGGTTC
>JAYTWS010000147.1:0-11556 GCA_043743315.1 Chloroflexota bacterium
TCGGTCCACAGGGCGACCTGACGAGCCTCGAGAAGGCCTCGACCGGGAACCCGGCCCCCGACTACGTGGTCTTCAACGGCGTGGCCAACCAGTACAAGGACAATCCGATCCAGGTCAAGACCAAGGGAAAGGTGCGGATCTTCGTGCTCGATGCGGGCCCGAACATCGACAGCTCCTTCCACATCGTCGGCACGATCTTTAACGCGGTCACCAAGGAAGGTGTCCAGTTGCTGTCGGGCAATGCCGGTGGCTGGGGTTCGCAGGCGGTCGATCTCTCGCCTGCCCAGGGCGCGATCATCGAGTTGACGACCGCCGAGGATGGCCTCTATCCGATCGTGACCCACGCCTTCAACTTCGTCGGACGCGGCGCGCTCGGCCTGCTCCAGGCCGGCGACGGCGATCCGCTCAACTGACCGCCATGCCAGACCCCGGCTCCGCCCATGCGGGGCCGGGGTCTCGACTTCGCTCCCTCCCGGTCATCAGCGCGGCAGTGGCGGGAGACGCTACCGTGCCCGCCGACGGCGCCGAGCCATCGGTCCCTTGTTGTGAGGCTTGTGCGTCCGCCACCGCCTCGGACGTGAGTCTGACCCCCGAAGCACCAGTTCCGGTCCCCATCCTGGTCGCGGGTCCGGTCCCCATCCTGGTCGCGGGTCCGGTCACGGTTCACATTGCCCGACCTCGGCGTCCGTTGGCCATGGTTGAACCGCCCCAGGCCAAAGGCATCGGCATCTCGCGGATCGTCGATCGCAGGATCGCTTTCGGCGGGATGGCCGTCTCGGCGGTGTATCTGGCGCTCGCGCTGGCGTCACTACTGCTTCCCGCGGCCACCCGGCTCGGGTCATGGGTGCCGCTCCACCTCGCCCTCGCCGGAGCGGCCACCACCGCCATCGCCGCGCTCCTGCCCTTCTTCGCAGCGGCCATGGTCGTTGCGCCTCCGGCACGACCGGCGATTCGGATCGGCGGCATCACCCTCGTGGCGATCGGGGCAGGAGCGGTCATCGCCGCCCATGGTTACGCCCCGGGACAAAGCCTCCAGGCCGCCCTCGCAGGCGGAACGTTCCTGAGCGGGCTTGGGTTGGTTGGGCTCGCGGCGCTCACATCTGTCCGCCGAGCCAACGGGCCGCGTCGCATGCTCGTCGAGCGGGCCTACGGCCTCGCGTTGGCAAATGTGGCTGTGGGCGCGACCATCGCAACACTGTTGATCGGCGGTAACCAGGCGGTCGGTGGGGCCTGGGGCATGCTCAAGCCGGCCCACGCCTGGCTGAATCTCGTGGGATTCGCGAGCCTGGTCGTGCAGGCGACGCTGCTTCACCTCGCTCCCACGATTGCGGGGGCCCGGATCCGGACGCGGGCTTCCGCTCGGATCGCCGTGATCGGCATAGCGGCGGGGGCACCCACGATCGCTTTCGGCTTCATCACCGGGATCGACCTCGCGGCGCGCGCCGGTGCGCTGGCCATGCTGGCGGGCGGCCTCGCCGCGGGCACGCATGGGCTGGTGATCCACCGCGACCCATCACGCGGCACCTGGACGACCGACGCCGGATGGCACCGCTTCACCAGCGGTTCGGTACTCCTCGGCCAGATCTGGTTCGGGCTCGGGCTCGCCCTGGCGGCCACGCGAGTGCTTATCCTCGGCACCACGCCGGCGAGCTGGGCCATGACACTCATCGTCGGTCCGCTCGTGATCGGTGGGGCCCTCCAGATCCTCATCGGTGCAATGGCGCATCTCGCGCCGACGATCGGGCCCGGGGATCCAATTCAGCATGCATTGCAGCGGCGGCTGGTCGGCCGCTGGTCAAACACGCGGATCGTCCTGCTGAACGTGGGCGCCGCCGGCGTCGCGGTGGGGTTCGGACTCGGCTCGGTCCCGGACGACCTGGCACTCGGACGCATGCTCGTTGGCCTCGGGCTCGGCAGCGCGGCGATCGCCCTGGGTGGGACCCTTGTCCTCCTGGCTTTGGCCGCTCAACCGGGTCGCGGGGCTCTCATTTGTCAACAACGTCTTCGATCACCACACCTACGGCGCGGGTTCGGCTCCGCGCGTCTGACGCAGCCAGACGATGAGGGCAACCACGAATCGCAGGACCAAGCTGAGCCCGTAGCTGGTGCACCACACGCACACGGCGCGGATGACGGCGATCTGGATGTACAGGAAGTAGATCTCGAAGATGACGCCGCCCAGCGACAGGCCGTAGTGGACGAGCAACAGCCCGCGGAAGTTCGTGCGCCACCACGCCAGGGCGAGCGTGAGGAGCGTCAGTGACAGCAGGACCCCGTAGACCGCCACCGGGACCCTGGCGATGCGGCTGTACTCGCTCTGGGCGACCGTTTCACAGCCCTTGAGCGGACCACAGACCGGCACGCCGCCACCGACCTCCACGACTGCCAGGTAGCCGGCGATAGCCAGCCCGATGAGATCGAGCGCGGCCAGAATCAGGCCTGGATGGAGGCCGAGAATCGGACGGACGGGCTCCCGGCGAAGCATGTCAGGGTGCGGTCGTGGCGGCAGGAGATCCGCTCGGCGCGGCGCTCGCAGCGAGCTCCTGGATCCGGGCAATGAGCGCCGCCGCGTCCGGCAGGCCGGCGGCCGGGGCTCCGCCGTTCAGGACCAGCGTCGGTGTGGCATTGATCCCAGCGCCGAGGGCCTTCGAGGTGTCTGCCCGAACCGAGTTCCGGACGGCGTCATCGGCCATGCACGTGTCCCAGGCCGTTCGATCCACGCCGGCTCGGTTGGCCACGGCCGCAAGATAGGCGGCATCGTGATCGCCACGGTTCTCGCCGCCCTGGTTCCAGAACACGAGGTCGTGGAACTGCCAGTAACGGTCCTCCGCGGCGGCGCAGCGGGCGCCGGTCGCGAGTTCGAGTGATTCGTCAGGCGTCCCGGTCCCCAGGAACGCGATGTCATGGGATTCGATCCGCAGGATCCCGGTGTGCACGAACTGGGTCTTGAGCGTCGGGAACTGATCGCGCACGAGGCGGGCACAGACGGGGCACTGGAAGTCCGAGTACACCTCGAGGACCACCGGAGCATCCGTTGAGCCGAGCGACTCGCCCGAGACGATGTCGGCCGTGTACGTGGTCGGCGCCCCGAACAGGCTGCCGCCCGACGTCGCCGGTTGCGGCCGGGTGCTGAGCAGGACGACAGCGGCACCGATAACCACCGCTGCCACGGTCATCAGCACCAGCGGCGATTGCCACGCGGGTCGTCGTGCCGCGGAGCCGGCGACCCGAGGTCGCTCCCGAACGGGACGAGCGAGCCGATCCTGCAGACGTCGCTCGCGGCGGCTCATGGGCGGTCTGGGTCGATCTCTCACGCGGCAAGCACCTTTCGAACAGCAGTAATCGGCCGGACGCTCCCGGCCCGTTCAGCATCCGGGACCCACGGGCGGGACCAAAGGGCCGAAGGGCCTGTCCGAGCGGGACCATCCGCCGAGGCCTGAGTCAGGCTTCTGCCTGCTCGGGTCGCAGGGGCGGCCAGAGATCGAGGATCGGCCGGCCATGCATGCCGAGCGTCAGGGCAATCTCGCCCGCGTGATACGCGTCATGCGTGATCAGGCGCAGGAGCACCGACTGCCGGGTGTGCAGCTGGGGTCGGCGCGTGCCGACATCACGCGGGAAGGCTTCGGCGAGCATCGCCGGGGTCCAGCGGGCCAGGCAGCCATCAATGACCTTCGAGGTCGACTCGAGCGCCCCGACGATCTCCTCGACGGATCGAGGCGCCTCGCGGTCATCCTCCCAACCCAGCTCCGCGAAGGGATCCGGGAACGGCGTGGAGTCCGCACCGGGCTCCCCGAACACGCCGCACAGCCAGTAGACCCGAGCACCCGCCACGTGCGCGGCGATCGCCCAGATCGGCCAGTGATCCGAGGCGCCACGGAGGGCCAGATCGGCATCGGTCAGGCCACGGATCCCGTCGACGATCCGGGTCCGGTACTTCGCCCAGTCGGCGTACAGGGGCTCGACCGACCCGCTGGAACCGGCGCTCCCGGCGCCCGCGTCCGTCATGTCAGGCCGTTACGAACTCGCCGCCGTCGACGCTGATGATGTCGCCGTTGATGAAGTCCGTGCCCTCGCCCGAGAGGGTCACGATCGCGTTGGCCACATCCTGCGGCGTGGTCATCCGGCCAGTGGGGTTCCGCTTCATCGTGATGTCGATCATCGCCTGCGCTTCGGGGATTTTCATGAGCGCCGGCGTGACGGTCACGCCCGCCCGGATCGAGTTCGCCGTCACGCCGGATCCCTTGCGGGCCAGCTCCATCGCGAGCTGGCGGATGTGGCTCTCGAGGGCGGCCTTGGCCGACGAGACCACGCCGTACGACGGAACGACCCGGCTCGAACCCTCCGAGGTCATCGCGTAGATCTTGGAACCCTTCCCAAGGAACCCACGCCGGTACAGGTCCTGAACCCAGTAGACGAGGCTATTGGCCATCACGTCCTGGGTCATCTCCATCTTCTTGCGATCGACGCCCTCCTTCGGGTCATCCGTGATGAACGGGACCAGGCTGCCGAACGCCAATGAGTGCATGACGACCCGGACGTATGGATCGCGACCGCCCGCCCGGGCCGCGGCGAACCGCGCCTCGAGCGCGTCGAGCGCCGCTGCTCGCTTCTCGTCGTCGGCGGCATTCATGTTGATGAACAGCACGTCCCGGCCCTCGGCGGCGAGATCGGCCTTGAGCTCCTCGACGTGCTGGAGCGCGGCCCGGAAGTCGAGATGAATGCCGCAGATGTTGTAGCCCGCCGTCGCGAGGGCGCGGGAGGTGGCTTCGCCCATGCCGGACGAGGCTCCGAGAATGAGCGCCCAGCGCTCGCGGGGGTCGGTCATGGTGGTGGGTCTCCTGGGATGCTGACGCTGGCCGAGTCTAGCGCGTGGCCGGACGATCAGGTCGGCAACCGGTGCAGGTCTGCTTCGGGAGCGCCTTGTCATCTTTCCGTTCCCGGGGCGAGGATGGCTCGATGAACGGCCCCGTCGGACTGCACGATTCCCGGATCCTGCTGCGGCCGATCAGCGAGGACGACCGCGCGTCGCTCAGCGTGATCCTCGCCGAGCCCGACGTCGGTCGATGGTGGGTCCATGACATCGGGCCCGACGCCATCCGGCTCGTGGCACGGCACTTGTTCGACGTACGCGGCCACCATCGCCTGACCATCGATCCGGCCGTGGCGAACATCCGCGCCATCCGCGCGTACGAGAAGGTCGGCTTTCGCCCGGTCGGCGTGATGCGCCGGTACGAGCGCGGCACCGACGGCGAGTGGCACGACGGGCTGCTGCTGGACCTGCTGCGCGAGGAATTCGTCGCCTGACCGAAGCCGGCGCGATACCTGGGCCACTGACCGGCGGCCCCGCCGAGGCACGAACTCTTCTAGATCACGCCCGCGGACCGCAGGCCGGCGATCGACACGGCGTCCCACCCGAGCTCCGCGAGGATCTGGTTCGAGTGCTCGCCCAGCAACGGCGGGGGCGTCCGGATCGAGGCCGGCGTCGCGGCGAAGTCGAACGGGCTCCGAACCTGATCGACCGCCCCGAGCACCGGATGCGCCATCGGCACGCGGGCATCGATGGCCATGGCCTGTGGCGTCGAGAAGGCCTCGAGCACATCGAGCACCGGCCCGGCCGGAACCTCGGCGGCCTCGAGGCGCTCGATCCAGATCGCCGATGTCGCCGTTGTGAGTCGCGCGGCGATCAGCGGCACGAGCTCGTCGCGCTGTTCCACGCGAGCGCCATTGGTCCCGAATCGAGGGTCGGCGGCCAGCTCGGGGAGACCGATGGCGTCGCACAAGTGCGGCCATTGGCGCTCGCTGCCGACGCCCACGGCAATCGCCCCGTCGGCGGTCGCGAACGTCTCGTACGGGACGATGTTCGGGTGGGTGTTGCCGCCGCGTCCGGGTGCCGTGCCGGTCACGAACGCGTTCTGGGCCTGATTCGCGAGCACGGCGAGGGTGCTCTGGAGAATCGACACGTCGATTCGCTGCCCGCGCGCGCTTGGACGGGCGATCAGGCCCGCGAGGACCGAGATCGTCCCGAACAGGCCCGTGACCACGTCGCTGATGGCAACGCCGACCTTGGTGGGCACGCCACCGCGGTCGCCGGTGATCGACATCAGGCCGCCGGCAGCCTGGACGATGAAGTCATAGCCGGGCTTGCCGGCATCGGGACCGCCGACGCCGTACCCGCCGATCGCGAGATGCACGAGATCGGGGTTCAGGGCCTTGAGGGCATCCTCGTCGAACCCGAGGCGGGCAAAGCCGCCCGCGCGGAAGTTCTCGACCAGCACGTCCCCGCGGCCGATGAGCCGCTGCAGCACCTTGCGCCCGTCGTCCGCGTGGAGATCGAGCCTGAGGCTCCGTTTGTTGCGATTGACCGCCAGGAAGTAAGCAGCGGTCCGCGTTCCTGCGGACGCATCCCCGACCCACGGCGGTCCCCAGCCCCTGGTGGCATCACCTTCGGGCGGTTCGACCTTGATGACCTCCGCACCGAGGTCGCCCAGGAGCATCGTGCAGTACGGCCCGGCCAGGACGGTCGAGCAATCGACGACGCGCAGCCCGGCCAGCGGACCGGGCGCGGAAATGGGTGGTGAACCTGTGTCGGCCATGCCGGGATGGTACGGCCCGGCGGGAGCGCGAGTCGCCCAGCGCGCGACGGTGGCGCGAGCGCGAGGCGGGGGCGCGAGCGGCGGTCGCGTCAGACGGTGCGGCGGCCCATCTCCTGTACGGTGACATCGAGCTGGTCGCGAGCGACCGCGCCCGACTCGCCGACCTGAACCCAATCGATGAGGTCCCGGTTCACGACGATCGCGTCGACGTACTCCGTGACCGGCCCGGCCGCAGTGCTGTACTGAATGCAGGCGTTCGTGAGGGGGACCATCGGTCGGCGATGCCGGAAGTGGATAAGCGGGTCCATGCCGGCATGCGCGTGAAGGTCGCCGGTCACGAGGAACGGTCCGGTCTTGATTGCCACCGCGCGGGGGATGGTCCGGAGCCGACGCTCGCGCTCGCCGCGCGGACCGGTGGCATGCACGAGCAGGAGTTCTTCACGACGCACGAGGATCTCGGGGACGATCATCGGCTCGCCATTCGGGATCCGCTCGGCGCGGACATCGACGAGCAGGTATTCGTCGTGGCCGTTCAGCATGTCCGACAGGCGGCTTGCATCCAGGCGAACCGAACCGGACAACCGTCCGTCTTCGGCGTAGGCGACGAATTCGACCTCCGGGATCGCCGGCTCCGGCGCGGGTGCAGGCGCGCTGGTCTCCGGCTGGCGAAGGACGAGGCGAAGGCGATTTCCGACTGATCCAATCATGGATGCGACGATCGGGCCGGAGGTGTCGCGGAACAACGGCCCATCGGTACCGGCGTCGGAGGTACCTTCGGCGACGGGTCGTCACGCCAGCCCAAGCGTGATCCGGATGGGGACCAACCTTGGAATCCGCCGTAGGATGGCACGACCATGAGTGAATCGCGTCCCTACACCCTGATGACCGTTCATGCACACCCCGACGACGAAACCATCGGCACCGGTGGCCTGATGGCCAAATCCGTCGCCGCCGGACACCGGGTGGTCCTCGTGACCTGCACCCGCGGCGAGCAGGGCGACATCGTCGTTCCTGACCTCGATACGCCCGAAAACCATCGGCGGCTCGGGGAGATCCGCGCCGGCGAGCTCGAGGCCGCGATGGGTGAGCTGGGCGTGACCGAGTGGGAGAACCTCGGCTACCGCGATTCGGACATGATGGGTCGCGTGGGCAACGTCGACCCTCGCACGTTATGGCAGGCCGACATGGATGAGGCCGCGGGACGCCTCACCTGGCTCGTGCGACGCCATCGACCCGATGTGATGACCACCTACAACGACTTCGGCGGGTACGGTCACCCGGACCACATTCGGACCCACGATGTCGCGGTCCGGGCCTTCGACCGCGCCGGCGACCCGGCCTGGTACCCCGAGCAGCTGGCCCCCGAGCACGGCGGAACGGGCCCTGCGATGGATGCGGGCGGCCTTGCGCCGTGGGCGCCGCTCAAACTGTATGAGCAGGCGATCCCGGCTTCGGTCCGGAATGCGATGCAGGAGCGTATGGAGGCACTCGGCGAGGAGAGCTTCTGGAGCGAGCCGAAAGACGCGACACCCGAGCAACTCGAGGAATTCCGGGCCCAGATGGCCAGGATGCTGGTCCCCGATGAGTCCATCACCACCTGGATCGATATCTCGGACGTTCTCGACCGAAAGTGGGCCGCGATCTGGCGGCACGTCACGCAGATGAGCCCGAACAGTCCGTTCCTGCGCTTCGGCCAGGACGCCTGGCGCGAGTTCTGGGCGAAGGAGGCCTACGTGCTTCGCGAGTCCCGTGTCCCTGCCGGCGCCAGCGGCTCGGCTGGCGGCCCGGCTGGCGGCGGTGCCAGCTCGGCTGGCGGCCCGGCTGGCGTCCGTGCCGGCGTCCCTGCCGGCGGCCCGGCCGGCGGCCCGGCTGGCGGCGGTGCCAGCGGCCCCGAAACGGACGTCTTCGCCGGACTCGACTGAGCATCGGCGCGGCGGGCCGCGGGCGGCACGAGGGACGGTCCCGGATTGCGGGGACAGCCCAGGTTGCGGCCCAGATCCCGGGTTGCGGCCCAGCCCGCGGCGCGGGGACAGCCCAGGTTGCGGGTTGCGAGCGGCGCGATTGATCGGCGGCCAAGGTCCCCAGATACGACCCGTGTTCGTTGTATGGGTACGTTGAGGTCGCATGAGGCCCAGATACGACACGGAGTCGTGTTAGGTGCGCCGACGGCTATCCACGCCTGACGGACGGCCCGGTACGAGCGTTACTGAGCACGGACTCCGAACTGCAGGCCCGGGTGGGGGCCGTGATGAGTGGTGTCTCCGCACCTACGACGAACGGGGGTCGTATCTGGGAAGTCTGCCGGGCCCGTCGGCACCACGAGGCTCGCCAGCGCCACGTGGCCCGTCCGCGCCAAGGGGCACCCAGGGCCGCGAGCACCCAGCACCACGAGGCTCGCCAGCGCCACGGGGCTCGCCAGCGCCACGAGGCCCGTCCGCGCCACGGGGCCCGTAATCGCCACGGGGCCCGTAATCGCCAGCGCCACGAGGCCCGTCCGCGCCACGAGGCCCGTAATCGCCACCTACCAGGGCAGGATGCCCTTCGAGGCCGCGAAGACCTGGCCCATGACCACAGCACCGCTGCCCGCCGGGTCCAGGAAGTTGGGCTGGGCCTTGTCGAGGATCAGGTGCGGGCGCATATGGACCTGGACGAGGCGCATGCCCTCGAACGTGAGCTCGAGGGTGATCCCCTCCATCGTCGGCTCGGACCAGGACTGGTCGAACACGAAGTTGCCGAGGGCGTACCAGATCGGCTTCCCGTTGTAGATCTCCATGCCCGCCGCCCAGTGCGCGTGGTTGCCGATGACCATGTCCGCCCCGGCATCGATGGCCGCCTCGGCGAGCGTGCGCTGGCCGGCGAACGGCGTCGGGTCGTATTCCGTGCCCCAGTGCGGAAACACGATCACGAGCCCCGCGCCGGCGGCTCGCGCCGCGGCCACGTCCGCCTTGACGTTGGCCGCCGTCATGGGTGCGCTGCCGGCCCGCGCGGCAGTCGCGAAGTAGCCGCCCGCGATTGTGTCGTAGCCGAGGATCGCCACGGTCACGCCGCCGGCCTCGAGGAGCGCGGGCTTGCGGGCGGCTGCCAGGTTCACCCCAGCCCCGGCGTGGGCAATGCCCCATCCGTCGAGGTTCGCCATGGTCTGGAGGATGCCCTTGGCGCCGGCATCACGAATGTGGTTGTTGGCCAGCGACACGAAGTCGATGCCGGCATTCGCGAGCCCCTCGATCAATGCCGGATCGGCGCTGAACACCGTTCCGGATGCATGAAACTTGAAGGCATCGGGAGCCGGGTTCTCGAAATTCGCGATCGCCAGGTCGGCGTGACTGAGGAGGGCACGTACCGGGCCGGCATCCCCGGTCCGCTTGATCCGCGGCAATTCCCAGCCGAACGAAGAGCAGCAGTAGCGCGACGTGATCGTGGCGGTGCCGCCGTCGAACGGGAAATCCACGCCCTTGCCGTCGGTCTTGACGGTCTTGGCCACGCCTCGATCGAGCATGATGTCGCCACCGGCCACGAGGGTCCAGGCGAGGCTCGGGTCGTAGGTCGTGTCCGCCGGAGGCGGTGCCTGGCCAGCCGGATACGTGAACGTCGCGAGCAGGGGCCACGCCCGGAGGCTCGAGACACGATCGCCCCCAAACAGCGTCCGGCCCGCCCAGCCGAGCGCGCGGACGCTCGGATCGACATCGTCCGCCGGCAGGAATCCGAGCCGATCGCGATGCGAGGCCATGTCGGCGCGCAGCGTCGCGGCATCGGGCGCCTCGAAGAATCGCGGGACGGGCGTTGCCCCGAGCACCAGGTCGAGCGCCGCCAGAACCTCGATGCGCTGGTCCGCGAGCACCTCGATGGCCGCGTATCGCTTCGACGTCCCGGCCATCACGTCCGCCACCTCGGCCGCCGAGGTCTCCGTCCACGGAGCCCTGAAGCTCGTGACCGGCACGAGCGCCCGCACGACCGAGGTCAGGGAGGGCTCCGGCGTCGGCGAGGGCGACGGCGTCGGTGCTGGCGTGGGAGCAGGTGACGGCGTGGCTGTCGCAACCGGGGTCGGAGCCGGCGTCACGGTGCTCGATGTGCACGCTCCCGCCACGACCGAGAGGACGGCGACAAGGGCAATGACCCGGTGCAGCACGGGGGCAGGGTACCCCGAGACAGAATCGCGCCCCGTCCGGGCGGGCGGGCGGGGCGCAGGGAGATTCGGAGTTGATGGCGGACCCGACCGGATTCGAACCGGCGATCTCCAGCGTGACAGGCTGGCATGTTGGGCCGCTACACCACGGGTCCGCGGCGAGTGCGGAGGATAACAGGCCGGAGAACCACTGTCAGAACAGTGTCATTGCTCAGTGAACGTGCCACTGCTAACTGCTCAGCGACGTTGTCAGAACCCAGCGAAGCGTGCGACGGCGGCCGGGAGCAGAACCGGAACGGCGTAACCGGGCCCGCACAGCTGACCGGTCCGGATCAGCCCACCCGCACGATACCCGTCGGAGGGCGCGCCACCGCCACCGGCACGATACCGGTCGTCGCCGGCACGATACCCGTCGGAGTGCGCGCCACCGTCACCGGCACGATACCGGTCGTCGCCGGCACGATACCCGTCGGAGTGCGCGCGAGCGTCGCTGGGCGACGCGTTTCGACCGGTTGCCTCAGGCCGTTCGTGCCCGTCCATCGGGTCCATCCTGTCACCGTACACCCACTCGTCGGACCGAACGCAGACCATCGTCCGACCGGCAGGGCTCGTGCGCGGTATCCTGCCGACGCCGATGGACTTGATCGATCTTCGCTCTGACACCGTCACGCGCCCGACACCCGAGATGCGTCGCGCCATGGCCGACGCCGAGGTCGGGGACGATGTCTTCGGCGACGATCCCACGGTCAAGGCGCTCGAGGAGCGGGCTGCCGGCTTGCTCGGCAAGGAGGCCGGCCTCTTCGTCTCGTCCGGGACGATGGGTAACCTCGTCGCCCAGAT
>JAYTWS010000148.1:0-1621 GCA_043743315.1 Chloroflexota bacterium
ATCGGCGGCCCGAACGAGCGAGATTGTCAGGTCTGTGCCGTCATCGAGGTTCACGGCAAACCAGTCCCAACCCCCACCGCCCACCGAGATGAAGTCGCCCCACTGATGATCGAACCAGGCGGTCCCGGTCACCTCGTGCGCGGCACCGCCGGAGGCCAGGTTGCCGGTCACGTTCAGGCGCGTCCGGGAGTAGTAGTAGGAGCCCCCCGCAGGCCCGAGGTCGATCCAGCCGTCCCCCTGATGGAGCACCGCGGGGAGGCCCGCTGCGTCGACCTGCAGTTGGACGCCCAGGCGCCCTTCGTCCATCGCCGCGGTGAAGGCGGCAGACGCGCTGTCTCCGCCCATGGCCCACGTCCGCGAGAGGAGCGTTCCCGTCTGGATACTGGGCTGGGCGGTCGGCGTTGTGTAGACCGGCTCGGTCGGGTCGGGCACGACGAGCAGGAATTGGCCGTCCTGCGGCTCTGACTGGTCGGTCGCCAGGCCGATTGCGGTCCTCTGGTCGTACCGGAATGTGCCGGCAACTTCGTCGGTGATGGCGAAGTGCGAAGCCCAGGTGACCGGAAATCCACCCCGCTCCGCGCGGAAGATGACGAACTCGAATCCCCACCGGCCACCTTGGTCGTCGGCCAGGTGGCCGGTGTAGTACCACCACTCCGTGAGCCGGTCGTGGGCGCGGTCGTCGGCTGGCAGGACGATCGGCCGCGGATCCGGCAACTGAGACGCGCGGGCCGTCGCCGTCGGGATTGCCACCGGCCGTGGCGTCGGGTTGGCGAGGATCGGGCCCGAGCAGGCCGCGACGATCACGGCGAGCAGGGCCGCCGGGAGGATCGCTCCGTCGAGTCGTGCGCCGAGCGATCGCCCGCCCAGCCGCCTCATGCCACGCCCTCGTGGTCGGCGATCTCCGGAAGGCGCCGGGTCAGAGCGTCAGGCAGCCACCAGTTCCAGTGCCCGAGCAGACGCATCGTGGCCGGGACCAGCAAGGCCCGGACGACCGTGGCATCGAGGGCAACGGCGATCGCGATGCCCAGCCCGAGTGCCTTGATCAGCACGATGTCCGCGAATGCGAACGAGCTGGCTACGAGGACCACGATCAGAGCCGCCGATGTGACGATCCGCCCGCTGCGCTCGAGGCCGTGGGCCACGGCGGCGCGGTTGTCGTTGGTCCGGTCCCAGGTTTCGCGCATGCGGGTCAGGAGGAAGACCTCGTAGTCCATCGACAGTCCGAACAGGACGCAGAACAGGATGACCGGCTGGGTCGTTTCGACGAACCCGAGGGGCTGGGTCCCGAGGAGCGCGGACAGGTTGCCGTCCTGAAAGATCCACACGAGCGCCCCGAACGATGCGGCGATCGAGAGCGTGTTCATGGCGAGCGCCTTGATCGGCAGGATCACCGACCGCAGGAGGAGGAACAGGACGAGGTAGGTGGTCACCAGGATGAACAGGGCGGTCCGCGGGAAGTCCGCCGCCACGCCCGACACCACGTCCTCGACGTCGGCTGCGCCCCCGCCGACCAGGACATGGAGGCCCGCCGGGGGGCTGAGTGGGCCCGTCCCTGAGCGCAATTCCTGAACGAGGTCCCGGCCCGGCTGCTCGTTGGGCCCGTAGGGCGTGAAGATTGTGA
>JAYTWS010000149.1:0-9754 GCA_043743315.1 Chloroflexota bacterium
GCGGCCGGTGGCGCCGTGGCCGGGTTCGCCGGGGCGTACCTGGTTGTCGTGTCGACCGGTTCGTTCCAGATCGGCATGTCGGCGGGCATCGGGTTCATCGGCATTGCGGCGATGATCTTCGGCGGTTGGAATCCGGTCGGGGTCGCCGGCGCGGCGCTCGTATTCGGCTTCGCGCGATCGGCCGAGTCGCGCCTCGGCACGGTCGGCGTGGACATCCCGACCGTCTTCCTGAGCATCCTCCCGTACGTCGTCACGATCATCGTCGTGGCTGGACTCGTCGGACGGGTCCGTGGGCCGGCAGCCGCCGGTCAGCCATACGAACAGGCCTGATCGCCCCATGGGTCGTACGGGATTCGGCGAATTCGAATACGGCGCCGTCCCCACATTCCATGCGACCCCTCCCGTACCTCGAACGGCACCCCTCGGGACGGTCGGGCGTCCGCTCCCGCTGATCATCGACAGCGATCCGGGCCTCGACGATGCCCTCGCGATCGGCCTGGCCGTCGCGCGCCCGGAGCTCTTCCTGCTGGCCGTCACGACGGTCGGGGGCAACGCCGATGTCCGCCATTGCACCGAGAACGCTCTGCGCCTGCTCCATGCGTTCGGCCGGAGCGACATCCCGGTGGCGGAGGGAGCGGCGGGTCCGCTGACCGGCGAAGTGGTTCGCGCCACGGCGATTCACGGTGAAGGCGGGATCGGGCGCACGGTGCTTCCGGCATCCCCGGCCCGAGTCCACCCGGAGGGGGCCGTGGGGTTGATGGCCCACCTGCTCCGTGACTCCCCGGTTCCTGTGGCGATCGCGCCGATCGGCCCGCTGACCAACATCGCGCTCCTGCTCCGCCTGCATCCGGGACTCGCGGCCAAAATCGCGCACCTGTCGATCATGGGCGGATCGATCGGCGAGGGGAACACGACCGCTTCTGCCGAGTTCAACATCCTTGTCGACCCGGAGGCGGCGGACATCGTCTTCCGGTCGGGCATCCCGATCACGATGATGGGTCTGGACGTGACCCATCAGGCCACCCTCGATGCCGCCGCGTCTGCCCGCATCGCGGCCGGTGGCACGACATCCGGGCGCATCGCCGCCGAGCTGGTCGACTACGCCATCGAGCGGGTCGGAGAGTGGTATGGCGGGACGACGACTGCGATCCACGATGCGGTGGCCGTTGCGCACCTGGCGATCCCGGACCTCGTATCCGTGGCCGCGTACAACGTCCGCGTGGACACGACCGATGGACCGGCTCGTGGCCGCACGGTCTGTGAAGGACTCTCGACTCGACGGGAGCGGTATGGCCTCGCCGTGAATGCGGAGGTCGGCATCAGGATCGACTCCGCGCGCTTCGAAGACCTCCTCGTGGATGCCTTCGCCAGCCTGCCCTGAGCGAGCGTCGGAGGATGCCGTGGTGCGCGCAATGTTCGCCGTCATCGTCCTGGCGAGTCTGCTCGCCGGATGTGGATCCGGGGCGACCAGATCCCCTGGACCGGCCGGATCGGACGGCCCCGAGAGTACCCCCCCGTTGACGAGCAGCCAGCCGCTGGTGCGCTACGTCGCGCTGGGCGACTCGTACACCATCGGGACCTCGGTCGCGTTGGGTGAGCGCTGGCCGAACCAGCTCGTTGCGGCGCTCGCAGCCAGCGGATCGAGTGGATCGACCCGTCTCGACCTCATCGCCAACCTCGGGGTCAACGGCTACACCTCGCGCGACGTAATCGACGTCGAGCTGCCTCAACTCGCGTCGCTCCAGCCCGAATTCATCACGCTTCTGATCGGCGTCAACGATGTCGTCCAGGGCGTGCCAGCCGAGACCTATCGCGCGAACGTGGTGGAGATCCTCGACGACCTCGTGGGCCGGGTGGGCGCTGCCCGGGTCGTGGTGGTCACGACGCCCGATTACACCGTCACGCCCGCCGGGGCCGACTACGGCGATCCTGCCCGGCACGCCGCGGGGATTCGGGAGAACAATTTGATCCTCAGCACCCTCGCCGCCGCGCGCGGGATCGCCGTCGTGGACATCCATGACATCTCGCTGGGCGCCGGGACGGACCGGTTGCTTGTCGCTTCCGACGGCCTGCACCCGAGTGGCGCGCAGTACGCCCGTTGGGTCGCTCGGATCGTACCCGTCGTTGCGGGCCTCATCGGACTCTGATCCGGCTTCGATCGAACCAGGTGCCGACCGGCGGCCACAGCGGGGGGTCGGGCGGGCTCCCCTGATCAGTCGGCGTCGAGCAGCTCGAGAACCGGAGCCATCGCCTCGAGCGCAGCCAGCGTGCGGGGCCAGAGCAGGATCTCGACCTGGGTGAAGCCGCCGTCGCGGAACGCTCGCAGCCCGTCGGCGATCTCCTCGGCCGAGCCTCTGAGTGGAACGGCCATCGCCTCCGCGGCCCCCGTGACGTCCGTCGGCTCGACGAAGATGCCTGCCGACCGCCCGATGGATGCTGGGTCCCGGCCGATTTCGAGGCACGCCAGTTCGAGCGCGGCCAGCCGCGGCGCGAACTCCGCGATGTCGCTCCGTTCCTCGACGTACCAGCTCCAGATGTCGGCATGTCGGGCGGCCAGACCGAGCATCCGAGGACCCCCGGCGCCGATCATGATCGGGATGCGGCCTGAGCGGGGGCCGACCGGTCGTTGCTCGAGGTCACGCGCTGCGTGGTACGTGCCCTCGAAGTCGGCCCGGCCTGCGCGCAGGAGGGGCACGATGATCTCGAGCGCCTCCTCGAAACGGCCGATCACGTGGTCCTCGGGCAGCCCGAACGCATGCGCCTGCTTGCCCGCGTGCCCGGAACCGAGCCCGAAGACGAATCGCCCGCCGCTGATCTCGTCCAACGTCTCGACCGCCTTGGCGGTGATCGCGGGATTGCGGTGCAGCGCGGACAGGATCCAGGTGCCGACCTTTACCCGCGAAGTCGCGGCGGCCACGGCCCCGGTCATCGCGACGCTCTCCCACCAGCCGTGGATTGATCCGTCGGCCTGGCGCCACAGCAGCTCGTCCGGGAGCCAGACCGTGTCGAACCCCATCGCCTCGGCCCGGAGGGCCAACTCGCGGATCTCGACCCAGCGCGGGGTCGAGCGGTCCGTCCACGCTTCTTCCAACGGGAGCACGAGCCCGAGCTCGATGGAGCGCATGAGACCTCCGTGGGTTGCCTGGGTGGCCAAGTCTAGTCCGCCGGTGGGGCAGATCGCCGGCGAGCGGCCTCCCAGGTCCTGCGCCGGTACGATTGACCGCCGGTGACGATCATCGCGCCGAATGAACGTTCGGCAGGTCCAACGGTCGATGACTCCGGGTTTCACCCGCCATCGTTGCGCCTTGTCTGCGGCCCCGGCGCTCCGTATCGTGTCGTCATCGAGGCAGAGGACGGAGGAGGGCAGCGTGAAGCTCATCAACACCGACGGAATGGTGTTCATCGGACCGGGATCGGAGTGGCTATGGGCGGCGCTCACCGGGCTCGTCCTCGCGGGCACCGGCATTGCCATCTATCGCCAACTGCGCGTGCAGCAGCTCCAGATCCATGACAACACGAAGCTTCTTCGCAGCCAGGCGCACTACAACGCGATGTTGCTCGCTCAGCGGCCCTGGGAGATGTTGATCGAGAACCAAGCCCTTGCGAGCGTCATGAACGTCGCCTATGCGACACCCGAGGCGCTAGGCGCGGACGATTGGTCCAGGTGCAGCGCCTACATGTTCATGCAGTTCAATGCGTGGGAATATTTCTATTACCAGCACCGCGATGGTTCGATCCCGAAGGAGCTGTGGGTGGGTGCCGATGCCTACTACAAGGCCCTGGTCGCAGCGAAACCCGGCTACGCCCGCTTCTGGTCGGAGTCCCAGGGAAGTTTCGACGAACCGTTTCGCTCTTACACGATGCGGGAGTTCGCCAGGACGTCGGCGTCTTCGGATGCATCGTCCGCGGCGGCTCAGCCCTGACCCTCGGGGACCGGATAGTTGCGGCACACGTCTGACCCGGAAGTGATCGGTCTCATGGAATGGCCAAGCCGTTGAGCGAGCCGTGTCAAGCTGCCCGCGCCGGTACCATTGACCTCCCGTGACGACCATCGCCCCGAACGACTTCACGCATCTCCACACCCACTCGGAATTCAGCCTGCTCGATGGGCTCGGACGGATCCCGGATCTCGTCGACGAAGCCGGCGTCCAGGGCTTCGACAGCCTGGCGATCACCGATCACGGCGCGCTCTACGGCGCCATCGCGTTCTACAAGGCGGCTCGGTCCAAGGACATCAAGCCGATCATCGGTGTCGAGACGTACGTCGCGCGGCGCTCGATGACCGACAAGGAAGGCAAGGCCGACGCCCAGCCGTTCCACCTGATTTTGCTGGCCTCGGATCTCGTGGGCTATCGGAACCTGTGCCGCCTCGTGACCGACGCGCACCTGGACGGCTACTACTACAAGCCCCGGATCGATCGGGAGCACCTGGCGAAGTACAGCGAGGGCCTCATTGGGCTGTCGGGGTGCCTCAACGGCGAGGTCTCGCGGGCGCTCGAGGTGGACGACTGGGACCTGGCACGCAGCCTCGCCGGCGAATACGGCGACATCCTGGGCAAGGACCGGTTCTTCCTCGAGCTGCAGGATCATGGGCTGCCGGAACAGCGCCGGCTCAACGAACAGCTGCTCCGGCTGGGCCCCGAGACGGGCCTGCCGCTCGTCGTCACCAACGACCTGCATTACGTCCATCGGAGGCAGGCGCCCGCCCAGGACGTGCTCCTGTGCGTCGGCACGGGCAACAACCTCGACACGCCCAACCGGATGAAGTTCGAATCGGACAACTTCTACCTGAAGTCGGCCGCGGAGATGGAGGCGCTGTTTCCTGATCAGCGCCAGGCGCTGCTCAACACGCGGCGCATCGCAGAGATGTGTGATGTGACCCTGCCCCTGAACCAGATGCGCATCCCGCACTTCCCGGTCCCGGATGGCGAGACCGTCGAATCGTGGCTGCGAAAGGAGTGCCAGAAGGGACTCGCCAGGCGGTATGGGACCGTGACCCCGGAGCTCCAGACACGCCTCGACTACGAGCTCGGCGTGATCCTGTCGATGGGCTACGCGGGATACTTCCTGATCGTGGCCGACTTCATCCGGTTCGCCCGGGAGCAGGGGATCCAGACGACCTGCCGGGGCAGCGCGCCGGGATCCATTGTGACGTACACCCTCGGGATCACGCCCGTCGACCCGATCGCGTATGGCCTCCCGTTCGAGCGGTTCCTCAACCCCGACCGGGTCACGATGCCGGACATCGACGTCGACTTCCAGGATGACCGCCGGGACGAGGTCATTGCGTACGTCTCCCGAAAGTATGGCCAGGACCATGTTGCCCAGATCATCACCTTCGGCACGATGCTGGCCCGCGCGGCCATCCGGGACGTTGGGCGCGTCCTCGGCCATCCCTACGGCGATGTCGACCGCATCGCGAAGGCCATTCCGAACCAGCTCGGCATCAAGCTCGACGAGGCCCTTGAGATCAGCCAGCCGCTCCGCGAGATGGTGGCCGCCGACGAGGGCGTCCGGAAGATCATCGAGTTCGCGAAGCAGCTCGAGGGCGTCGCCAGGAACGCCTCGACCCACGCCGCCGGCGTGGTCATCAGTCGCGAGCCGTTGACGGAGCTGATGCCGCTCCAGAAGGCCACCAACTCCGACTCGCTGATGACCCAGTACGAGATGCACGCGATCGAGGATCTCGGCCTGCTGAAGTTCGACTTCCTGGGCCTGTCGAACCTGACGATCCTCAAGAACGCCGTCGATACCGTCAAGCAACACCGGAATATCGACATCGACCTGGATCACATCCCGCTCGACGACGCCGCGACGTTCGAACTGCTGGCGTCGGGCGAGACGACGGGCATCTTCCAGCTCGAGTCCGCGGGCATGCGTCGCTACGTTCGCGAGCTCCAGCCGACCTCGGTCTTCGACCTCGCGGCCATGGTCGCGCTGTATCGGCCCGGTCCGATGGACAACATCCCCGCTTACATCCGCCGAAAGCACGGCCAGGAGCCGGTCACCTATCTCCATCCGCTGCTGGAGCCGTTCCTCGAACGGACGTACGGGATCTTCGTGTACCAGGAAGACATCATGGCCGCGGCCATCGCGCTCGGTGGCTTCACCGGGCCCGAGGCCGACACCCTGGGCTACGCGATTCGCAAGAAGAAGTCGTCGGTCCTGCGGGCCCAGAAGGAGAAGTTCGTCACCCAGGCAGCCGAGCGCGGCGTGCCACCACAGACGATCGATGCCGTGTTCAAGGCGTTCGAGCCGTTCGAGCGCTACGGGTTCAACAAGGCCCACGCCACCTGCTACGGCCTGATCGCGTACCAGACCGCCTACCTCAAGGCGAACTACACCGTCGAGTACATGACCAGCGTCCTCTCGGCATTCCGAAGCTCCGAGGACAAGGTCGCAGCGGCCGTGGCCGAATGCCGCCGGCTCGGGATCGAGGTCCGACCGCCCGACGTGCATGCCAGCCAACTCGAGTTCACCGTCGAGGGTGAGGCCATCCGGTTCGGACTCCTCGCCGTCAAGAACGTCGGTCAGGGTGCCATCGAATCCATCATCGCCGCCCGTGAGGCCGAAGGGCCCTTCCGATCACTGACCGAGTTCTGCACCCGGATCGACCTCCGTCTGGCCAACCGGAAGGTCCTCGAAGCACTGGCCAAGGTCGGCACGTTGAGCGCGTTCGGTCATCCGGCCCAGATCCTGCTCGGGCTCGACGACGCGAGCGCGGCCGCTCAGGCGACCCAGCGGGACCGGATCAGCGGCCAGACCTCGTTCTTCGACATGGGCGCCACCGATGTCGCGGCTTTGGAGCGGCCGCTGCCGCAGACGCCGGAGGCCCCGGGGCGGGAGCGGCTGCGCTGGGAGAAGGAACTCCTGGGGCTGTACCTGTCGGAGCATCCGATGGGCGAGGTTGCCGATCGCGTCGGCGATTTCGTGTCGGCCTACTCGGCGGACCTCAAGGACGATTCGCTCGATGGCCAGCGGATCGTGGTGTGCGGGATCGTCGTCGGGACCCGCTCGATCGTCACCCGCGCCCGCGCCACGATGGCCGTCGTCACCCTCGAGGACCTCCAGGGATCGATGGAGGTCGTCGTCTTCCCGAAACTCTACGAGCAGACCGGCCCGATCTGGGCCGATGGTTCGATCCTGCTCGTCGCTGGTCGGATCGACCATCGTGGCGAGGAGGTGTCCCTCCTCGCGGACCTCGTCACGACCTGGGACGAGGCCGTGGTCAAAGGCCCCGAGGCGTTCGCCCGGGACGTCGCAGCCGGCGATCGCGGTTCCTTCCGGCGCCGACCCGGTGCGCCGGGCCAGACGGCGGATGGCAACGGAGCCGGCAGCTCGAGCCGGTTCGAGCGGGGAGATGGCGACCGCAACGGATCAAACGGCAACGGCACGAACGGACACGCCGCACGCAGCCCTCGTCCGGCGTCCGCCGCGCCAGCCGCGCGGCCGTCGGTCGGCTACGTGTCGCCGCTTCGGGCCGATGCGGTCCAGTCGGTGGCCGCGCTCCCGCCGATCGCACCGGCGGAGCCGATCCCGGCCCACGAACCGGCGGACGATCGCGACGAGGATTCCAGGCACGATCACGATGATTCACCGTCCCTTCCCGACGAGGCGCGCCGGCAGGTGGTCGCCGAGGCCACGGCAGTCACGACGCCCATCGAATCGGCCAATGTGGGCCAGATCCTGCACGTGCGGTTCGGCGGAGCCCCGGCCGATCAGCTCGTGCGGGCCATGGAGACGTTTCGACAGCTCGTCCGCGAGCGGCCCGGCGAGACGCGGGTGGTGGTGCACATTCCGGCGCCTGGCGGAAGCGCCCTGCCGATGGAGCTGAAGCAGGCAGTCGCCTACGACGCGGACCTTCTGGCCGAGGTCCAGCGGAGGCTCGGGACGGGAATCGCGAGCGCGACCCTGCAATAAGGGTGGCAACCAGGCGCCGCTCGGTGCTGCATCCCCAACCATGCGCGTCGGTGCGGCCCTGGTCGCCTCAGCCCCGGGTGAGCCGCCTCGCCGCGCGGATCGCGCTGAATTGATCGACGTATGCCTCACGGAGCTGGTTCAGCGTGGGGCGATCGATGCCGAGTTCGTAGGCGATCTGATTGATCGTCTGTGCCTCGTCACTCGAGATCTCGTCATCGGCCGCCCCGACCGCGAACGCTGCCCGAATGACCGCGAGCTTCTGGTCGTCCGTTGCGAAGCCCGCGAATTCTCGGGTCACCAGATAATCCTCGGTGCCGAACTTCGCGCGAGACTGCAGCTTGGCCATCTGGACCACCAGGACGGCTTGCGCCTCGTCGAGCTCCCCGAGGTCGCGGACCGCGGCTTCCATGACCGCCGTCTCTTCGGGGCTGATGTCGAGATCGGCGTGCGCGGCACGGGCCAGGATGTAGGCGAAACCGGCCAGAAACCGAGCCCGGTCCGGTGCCATCGCATCGAGTTTCGCCACGATCCGGCGGATCGTGTCCGTGTCGCCGATCGCCGCCGTCGCGGCGGAATGGCCCGGGTCATCGTCCCTGGCGCCCGGCTGATCCGCGCCGGCGGGCCGGATCAGGCGCTCGAGAAATCCGCTCATCGCCGCGACGTCGGAGCTGGTGGGACCGCGGAACAATGGCGCATGCCCGTACTGTAGTCACATGAGGCGACCGAGGCACGGGACCCCTGCGTGGCGTGGAACCCCGTTGACGATTCGATCGTCAGGTGGCCATGCATGACCATTCGCGCGCGTCTCGCGGGCTCGAGCAGATTCTCCGCCTGACAGCTCTTGGGGTGGTCGTGCTGGCAATTGCCGGATGCAGTCGAATCGTTGGTCCGCGCTCATTCGCGATGTCCGGCGTGACCGTGGATGGCCCAACGTGGTCGATCGCCGTGAACGACACGTCAGGTGAGGTCACCAACGCGAGCATGGATCCCACGCCGGCATTCATCGATGCCACCGGGTTGCCGTTCAATCCGCCGGGATCCTCGAATACCGTGGTGATTCCCTGGACCGGCGGTGCATGCGACCGGATGACCACGTTCAACATCTCGTCCCGGGACGGGGGTGGATTGTCCGTCACCTACCGCATCGATATTGCGCCCGGTAATTGCGATTCGATCGGATTCGGCCACCAGCTCGTGCTGACGACATCACCCGCGATACCGGCGGGACGCGTCACCGTCACGCGCGAGCCGTAGCGTTGGTGGCGCCTGGGAGCCACCGTGAGACCACCGTTACGCCCAGGCTCACCGCTACGAGGATCGTGAACCCAAGGGTCATGGCTTCACTGGTGATCCCCGAAGCCAGGATGGCGCCGGCGATGCTCGCGCCCACCACCCCGCCCAGGTAGCGGCCCGTGTAATACGTGCCGGCGGCCATCCCGATTCGCTCGGCGCTGATCGTTTCGAACGCAGCTGTCTGACGTGGCGGTCCAGACAGGCCCATGCCCAGCCCGACCACCGCGAGGAGGGCCCCGACCGCGATGAACGATGCCGATCCCCCTGGGAGGGCAAGGCCGGCGAGGCCGGCGGTCATGACCAGCGAGCCGGTCACGACGAGCGCCCTGCGGCCGCGACGATCCGATGCTCGACCACCGAACGGCGCTACCAGCGCACCAACGCCCGAGACGCCCAGGAGCACGAGGCCACTCGTCGTTGGGGAGCCCCCGAGGAGTCGCTCGACCAGCATCGGCACGAGAATGAAGCAGGCGTGGAGCACGACGGTAGTGCCGAAGATTCCCACGACGGCCGATGAAAATGCCGGACTGCGGAAGAGCCT
>JAYTWS010000150.1:0-5546 GCA_043743315.1 Chloroflexota bacterium
GGGTATGATGCGGCCACCTTCATCTCGTCGAGGAGCCGCGCCATGGCCCGCGACCAATACGTCAAACACCTGAAGCGAATGCGAGCAGTCGTCACGGCGCTGGTCGCCGCCCTGATCGTCTCGGCCGCTCCATGGGCGTCCCACTCGTCGCGGGCCGCCGCGATCGATCCGGTGAACCACTGGCCGTTCGACGAGGTCGGTGGGGCCCTGGCCCTCGATGTCGCCGGCGGACTTTCGGGCAGCTTTACCGGTGGGACATCAAGGATCGATGACGGGTTCGCCGGCCGGGCCGTGCGGTTCGACGGCAGCGACGATCGCTTTTCAGTCGGGGACGATTCGCGTCTGCGGTCCGATGCGATGACCCTGAGCGCGTGGGTGCGCGCGGATCCAGCGAATCCGCCCGCAGACGGAGCAATCATTCTCGAGAAGGGGGACCTGGACTGCCTCGGTGGCGCCTACGGAATCCTCGTCGACGGCAACTTCGTACGGCTTCGCTTCCGGGCAGCGTGGAACCTCGCCTACGACGAGATCACCGTCCCCGCCGAGTTCGCCACCGCATCGGCGCCGCTTTGGGACGGCGCCTGGCACCACGTTGCCTTCATGGTCTACAGCGGCGCGTGGGGTGTGATCCAGCTGTATATGGACGGGCACTACGCTGGGGGATGGACGTATTCGGACGTGACGCCAGCCGGCATCGCTCACTCCGGGCTCGATGTCGCAACCTTGAGCGTCGGTGGACCTGCGGCAAGTTGCGGTCGTCCGGCCTTTCGCGGCGATGTCGATGACCTGCGGATCTACGACCGATATCTGCCACGCGGGGAATTGGGGGCTCTGGAGCCGACCGTCCCAGTCACGATGACGTTCGGTACCCTGCCGGCCATGACCGTGGGAGAGTTCCCCATGATCGGGCTCACTCTTTCTCCGTCGCCCTGGGAAGGCACGGTGGAGACGGTGTTCAGGGACGTTGCTGGAACCGAGCACCTTCTCGGCCGCACCGATCACTGGTTGTACGCCCCCCCATCGACGCCGATGCAGCTGGTGTTGTATCCAGAAATCGGCGGCATCGGCACGCTCGTTTCGCGATACACAGGATCCGCCCCGTGGCT
Source organism: Chloroflexota bacterium (assembly GCA_043743315.1). GTDB lineage: Bacteria > Chloroflexota > Limnocylindria > Limnocylindrales > CSP1-4 > UBA5189. Next base: position 1,107 of record JAYTWS010000150.1, read on the forward strand.
TTCGGCCGAGGTCAGCGCTCCTATGACCATTCAGCGGGCGATGACTTGGGCGTCCCTTAACTTTCAGGTTCGCCCGATGTCGAATGCCCCCCTGCACGTCGGCGTGATCGTGGATCCGGTCCCGAATATCCGGGCCTCGGGGACCGTCGATCTGTATGAGTTGGTGGGACAGGATGAGGTCTTCGTCGGATCGGCGACGCTCGAACAGCCGGTGGGGAGTTTCTTCTCGGCGTACGAGTTCGTCCTTCCACCCGCGGCAGCGGGACCTCACGACTTCGTTGCGTACTACGGCGGCGATCTGTCGTTCCTGCCGTCGACCGGCCGCGACACCGTGGAGGTGCTGCAATCCATTGAAGTTGGCAGTGTGCTGATCAACGATGGCGATTCGGTGACGGCGGACCCAATCGTAACCGTGATCGCGCCCGCGAATGGGGCGGTCGGGATGCAGATCACGCCTGATCCCGCAATCGACGTCCCACCCATCGCGTACGCGCCGACCCAGACGACCTGGATCGCAGCGCCGTGGTTTGGGAACGACATCGATGGACCTCATTCGATGTTCGTCCGGTGGGCCGATGCCGGCAGCACATGGACTGACTGGGTGAGCGACTCCATCATTCTCGATCGGGTGGCGCCGACAGGGTCTATTACCCTGGCGGGGGGCAGGTTGACCGTCGAGTCGTCCGAGGTCGACGTGGCCGTACCCGCGACCGATGCCTGGTCCCCGATCACCACCGTCGCACTCTCGAACGATGGATCCACCTGGACTTCCATGCCCTACGCGCCGACGCTCAACTGGTTGCTCGCGGGTGGCAGCGGCACCAGGACCGTCTGGGCGAAATGGCGCGATCAGGCCGGAAACTGGAGCTCGGCGACCTCCGACCCGATCAACGTCTCATACACCGCCGGCAGTGTGGCCCGGCAGTCCGGCGCCAACCGGTATGCCACGGCCGCGGCGATTTCGGCCGGGGCCTTCAGCCCGGGGGTGTCCGTCGCGTATGTTGCTCTCGGGACAAACTTTCCCGATGCCCTCGCCGCGGCGGCCGCCGCCGGCCACCTCGATGGCCCACTCCTGCTCGTCACCACCAGCACGATCCCACCAGAAACCGCAGCCGAGCTGACGCGACTCAGGCCCGGCCGGATCGTCGTCGTCGGCGGCACCGCAGTCGTGAACGACGGCGTCCTGACGGCACTTCTTGCGTACTAGCGCGACTTCGGCGCCTCGTGCGTCACTCACGATTCAATTCGACGCGGAAGATTCGACAATCGACGCGGAAGATTCGACAATCTTCCGCCGCGCGATCTCGTCCCGGACGTTCTTGTCGACAAGACACTAACCGTCTGATAGGGTAATGGTCGTGACGACCACAACACGCCCTGCCCACCAGCCCCCGGGCTACGATCCGTCGCAGTTCCCGCCGTTCGCGGTGACCGTCGACGTGGTGATCCTCACGATGTCCGAGGGACGTCTGCATGTGCTCCTCATCCGGCGCGGAGAAGCGCCCTACAAGGACATGTGGGCGGTCCCCGGCGGCTTCAAGCGCCCCACCGAAACTCTGGACCAGGCGGCGAAGCGGGAACTGTCCGAGGAGACGGGGGTCGATGCCGCGAGCCTCCTGACCCAATTCGGGGCATACGGCGATCCGGGCCGCGATCCGCGGATGAACGTGGTCACGATCGGCTACCTCGCAGTCCTTCGGGACGTCGGGGCGATCGTGGCAGGGACCGACGCCGCGGACGCGTCGCTCGCCCCGGTAGCAGATCTGCTCGATGGGACGCTCGACCTGGCATTCGATCACCTCCGGATCGTGCGCGACGCCATCGAGCGCGTCCGCGTCGAGCTCGAGGTTACCGGCATCGCGACCGCATTCGTGGGGTCCACCTTCACCCTGGCCGAACTGCGAGCGGTCTACGAGGCCATCTGGGGCGTCCAGCTGGACGCCGCGAACTTCCGAAGGAGCGTCGCGTCCGACGATGACTGGGTGATCCCCACCGGACGTCGTTCGCGGCCGGGGCCCGGTGGCGGCCGGCCCGCGGAGCTATACCGGGCAGGCAGGGCGTGGCAGGCGGGCGGGCCCATCCATCGCCAACCGAGCCCGAGCCGAAAGGAGCCCGCGAAGGCATGAGAGCCGTGGTCCAGGATCGTTACGGGCCGCCGGGCGTCCTGCACATCGAGGAGGTGCCGACCCCGGTGCCCGGCGACGACGAGGTCCTGGTCAGGGTCCGGGCGTCCACCGTGACCCAGTCGGACACCCACCTTCGGGCCGCCAACCCGTTCATCTGGCGGCTCTTCGCCGGCCTCCGCCGGCCGCGGATCCGGACGCTCGGCGTGGAGTTTGCCGGCGAGGTCGCTGCGGTCGGAGCGTTGGTCCGTGAATTCAAGGTCGGCGATCGCGTGTTCGGCGGCCCTCGCGGGTTCGGGGCTCATGCCGAGTACATCTCCCTCAAGGAGAGCCGCCCAATCGCGTTGATGCCCGCCGGCATGAGCTTCGAGGACGCCGCGGCGGTCTGCGACGGCACGAACGAGGCCCTCGCGGCCCTGCGTGCGGCAAAGATCCGCGAAGGCATGCGGATCGCCATCTACGGCGCATCCGGATCCCTCGGGACCGCGGCCGTGCAGATCGCCAAGCACCACGGCGCCCACGTGACCGCGATCTGCAATACGAAGAACGTCGAGATCGTGCGATCACTCGGCCCGGACGAGGTCATCGACTACACCGTCGAGGACTTCACGAAGAACGAGCAGGGCTACGACGCGATCATCGATGCGGTCGGGAAGTACGCGTACCACTGGGGCCGGCGCGGCCTCCGGCCCGGCGGGATCTACGTCGAGACCGACCTGGGGCCCCACAAGGTCGAGACGCTCGCCATGCTGGTGATCACCCGGTGGTTCGGCACGAAGCGGTTGGTCTTCGCCGGCGGCTTTCGGAACAAGGCGGACGTCCTGTTCGCGAAGTCCCTGGTCGAAGCCGGCGAGTATCGACCGGTGATCGATCGCCGGTATTCGCTCGAGCAGGTCGCCGAGGCCCATGCCTACGTCGAGACGTGGCAGAAGACCGGCAACGTCGTCCTGATCATGAGCGACACCGGCTCGTGAGGGCCGTCGCGCACGACCGCTACGGCCCTCCGGAGGTCCTGCGAATCGACGACATCGAGAAGCCCGTTCCGCTGGAGGATGAGATCCTGGTCCGGATCGTGGCGTCCACGATGAATCGCACGGACTGCGGCATTCGCAGCGCAGAGTTCATCGTCAGCCGCCTGTTCACCGGTCTCCTCCGGCCACGGCAGCGTGTCTCCGGCATGGAGTTCGCGGGTGTCATCGAGGCCGTGGGTCCGGCGGTCAGCGCGTTCGCCGCCGGGGACCCGGTGTTCGGGGTCAAGGGCTTCGGCGCTCACGCCGAGTACACCTGTGTCCGCGAGGGACGGGCGCTGGCGCTGAAACCAGCGAACGTCAGCTTCGCAAGGGCAGCGGCAGCCACCGATGGCGCGGGTCTCGCGCTCGCATGCCTGCGGGCTGCGGGCCTCCGCTCGGGACAGAGCGTCCTGATCTACGGCGCATCGGGTGCGGCGGGGACCGCCGGTGTCCAGCTGGCCCGACACCTCGGTGCGAACGTCACGGCTGTGTGCAGCACGAAGAGCGTCGAACTCGTGCGATCCCTCGGCGCCGCCGAGGTCATCGACTACACGACCGAGGACTTCACCCGGCATCGTCGAACGTACGACGTGGTCTTCGACGCGGTCGGCAAGACCTCGTTCCGGCGCTGTCGTCGTTTGCTGAAGCGAGGCGGAACCTTCGTCGACACGGACCCTGGTTTCCTGTTCCACCTCGTCCCCCTGGCCCTGCTGACGCGCTGGATCGGCAGCCGGCGCGTCAAGATGGGGATCACGAAGTTCTCGAAGGAGGACGTGGTGATGCTGGCGGGCCTCATGGAGAGCGGTGCGTTCGTGCCGGTCATCGATCGAACGTACCCGCTCGAGCAGGCGGTCGAGGCGGCTCGATACGTCGAGACGGGACAGAAGACGGGCAACGTCATCCTGACGGTGAGCGACGTCAGCGCCTGAGATCCGCGAGTTGATGGCGGATACCGGCCCGGTGCTTGGAGGCACCGCTTTTCCGGTGTCGGCGCTGGCTTTCGCCGCGCCCTCTTCCTGCGCTGTTGCCATGAACAAGATTTCGAAGCCCTTCGTCATGGCCGGCACCCTTGGCCTGCTCCTCGTCCTTCCGGCGGCCACGGCGAACGCGGCGTCACTCCCCGACCCGGCCACCGACCAAGCGAGCTGCATGGGATCGGGGTCGTCCTTCTACGGCACCTTCGCACCACAGCAGCGGGCGTTCGTCGCCCAGTTCGTGATCGACCAGGCCGACGCGACTGGTTCGGCGCCGGGCACCACGTATAGCTGGTTCGCCCAGGAGAAGGAAGGCGGCGCGATCCCCGCGCC
>JAYTWS010000151.1:0-3682 GCA_043743315.1 Chloroflexota bacterium
GTCGATATCGGTGATCGCGAGGTGGTCCGCGCCGCCGGGGCTGCGGTGTTCACCCGACGACGGGACGATCGGCCCGTCTACGATCGGGTCTTCGATCGATACTGGCGGCGCCGATCCCTCCAGCCGAACCTCGAGGCGCCGGGCAGCGAGCAACGGCCCGAAACGGTCCCGTCCGACGAGGGGACACCGCACGATGGTGCGACGCCCGGTGACGAGCGATCGGAGCTGCCCGAGGATCGCAAGGGAATCCCGATCCCGACCGACGGCGATCCCGACGACGACAGCACCGCCCCCGACGTCGTGACGATCTCGCCCGACGCCTACAGCCGCTCCGAGACGATGCGCCATCGGGACTTCGATCGGATGACCGCCCAGGAGCTTCGGGATGCCGAGCGCCTCGTCGATCTTCTCGAGCCGAAGCTGGAGCTGCGGAGGACGCGCCGATACGAGCTGCACCGGCATGGGCGACGCCTCGCGCCGCGGGCGATGTTCCGGGCGAACCTCGGCAACGGTGGCGAGATCCTGACCTGGGTCTGGCGGCGCAAGATCCAGCGTCCGCGCCCGCTCGTGGTGCTGTGCGACATCTCGGGATCGATGGAGCGCCACTCGCGGCTGCTCCTGCGGTTCATCCAGGCGCTCTCTTCGTCGTCGACGGTGAAGACCGAATCGTTCGTCTTCGGAACCCGCCTGACCCGGGTGACCCGTCTCCTCAAGGATCGGAACCGGGACCGGGCCCTGGCAAAGATTGCCGACACCGTCACGGACTGGGCCGGCGGGACCAGAATCGGGGAGTCCTTCCGCGAGTTCAACCACAAGTGGGCAAGGCGGACGCTGCGTTCGAGCGGCGTGGTCATCGTGGTGTCGGATGGCTGGGATCGCGGCGACCCACGCCTTGTGGCGGTCGAGACGGCCCGGCTTCGACGCAATTGCCACCGTCTGGTCTGGCTGAACCCGCTCGCGGGGACGCCGGGCTACCAGCCGCTCGCGGCGGGCATGCGCGCGGCCTATCCGTACATCGACGACTTCCTGGCGGCGGGCACGGTCGCCAGCCTGGAGCGGCTCGGCGAGATCCTGGCCGGTGGCCGTTCGTCAGACACGCGGCGGGGGAGCGAGGCCGCGGCCCAAGTCGCGCCGGCGCCCGATGCGGTGCGGACGTTCTCGCCACCGCCTCGGGCAGCGCGCCGGCCGACGGACCCGTTCGCGGCACGGCCGCTGACGTGATGGAGCCGGCTGCTCGCGGTCAGTGGATGATGACGGCCACCGGCGTCAGCTCGAAGCCCCGGACATTCCGCGTCAGGACCGCGGCACCGGCCGCCTCGGCGGCAGCCGCGATGCGCACGTCTGGAAGCGAAGACGTCGTGCCACGTTCCCGCGCCTCTCTCCGCCACCGTCCGGCGAGCATCGAAGAGAGGTCGGCCCCGGCTGAACGAACGCGATCGGTACGAGCAGACACGCGAACTCCGCCTCTCCATCGAACGTCAACCCGGCCCTGACCTCGGCAACGACAACCTTGTGGATGACCGGTACGGCGCCAGCTTCGAAGATGGCTCCGAGCCGGCACACGTTGTGATCTGGCGGGTGACGCTGCGAATGCGACGCGAGCCGTACGATGGGCCCGTGCGTGACCTGCTCGAGACCCTCGATGCCTGGCGGGCCGAAGGCGTGGATGCCGGACGGGCCGTCGTCGTGCGGACGTTTGGGTCGGCGCCACGGCCGGAGGGAGCGGTCCTCATCGTCGCGCACGACGGCCGCCTCATGGGTTCGGTCAGCGGCGGTTGTGTCGAAGGCGCCGCGGCGGAGGAGATTGCGGCCGCGCGGCAGACCGGAAACGCCCGGGTGATCCGCTATGGGATCAGCGACGAGGACGCGTGGGACGTCGGCCTCGCCTGTGGCGGGACGATCGATGTTCTCGTCCAGCCGACCGTGCCGGCGGCTGTCGAGGCTGCCGCTGCAGGGTCGCTGGGGCCGCGCGGCCGATCAGTGGCCGTCGCGACGAGGCTGCCTCCGGACTCGCCGCCCCCGGAGTTCGGGCCGCATCGGCCGGGCGGAGGCGCCAAGCCGGCTCCGCCCATCGTGATCGGGATGGATGGCCGATTCCTCGAGGGCGCAACGGGTGACTCGGCGTCGGATGCCCAACTCGGTGTTGCCGCCGCCCGGATCCTGGAGGACGGACGCTCGAGGACCGTCGAGATCGGCAACCACTCGTTCTTCGTGGAAGCATTCCCGGTGCGACCGCGGCTGGTGGTCGTCGGTGCGGTGGAAGTGGCCCGCTCGCTCGTCAGGTACGCCCGCGAGCTGGGCTACGAGGCCGTCGTCGTAGACGGCCGCGCCGCCTTTGCCACGGCGGAACGCTTTCCGGAAGTCGATCGGATCGTCGTCAGCTGGCCGGACGAAGCGTTCGAGACGCTCGACGTCGGCCCGAACGATGCCGTCGCCATCCTGTCCCACGACCCGAAGTTCGACGAACCGGCGATCGTCGAGGCGACCCATCGAGGTTGCCGTTATGTCGGCGCGGTCGGATCGAGGAAGACGCAGGCGGATCGCCGCGAGCGGCTCCGCGAGGCGGGCCTCACGCCCGGTGAGATCGCGAGTCTGCACGGGCCGATCGGCCTGGACCTGGGCGGGCGGGATCCCGCCGAGACCGCTCTCGCGATCATGGCCGAGATCGTCGCGACTCGGCGCGGCGGTTCCGGTGTGCCGATGCGCGGGCGACCGGCCGTCGCTGGGTGACCGGCGGTCGCGCGGTGAGCGGTCCGACCACCGCCATCGTCCTGGCCGCCGGCGCCGGGAGCCGATTCGGCGGCCGCAAGCTCCTGGCGATGCTCGACGGGCGACCGATCCTCCAGCATGTCCTCGACTCCCTGGCCCTCGCAGGGATCGATGATCCGGTCGTTGTCGTGGGTGTCGATGCGCAGGCGCTGGAGATTGCGATCGACTGGCGCCGAGCACGGCGCGTGCTGAATCCCGATCCGGAACGCGGCCTCGCCAGCTCCCTCCGGCTCGGCTGGGAAGCCGCGATCGCCGTCGAACCCCGCCCGATGGCGGTGCTCGTGGTCCTCGGCGACCAGCCACGCGTGGGCCCGGACGTGATATGGGCGCTTGCCGCAGAACCACTTGATCCGCAGCGGCCGGTCGTGGTCGCGCTCCACGCCGACGGCGCTCGAAACCCCGTTCGGCTCGAACCGGAGGCCGACGCCCTCGTTGCCCAGGCCACGGGCGACCGTGGCCTTGGACCGCTTCTCCACGCCCGGCCCGAGCTGGTCCGGACGATCATGGCGGGCGGTGCGAACGCGGACATCGACGCGCCCGGTGATCTCGTCGCCGCGTTGGCGGATGCGTGGGCAGCGCGGGTGCGAGCCAATGCAAGCCAGGTAGAGCGCCTGCGGGAGGTGCCGGACGGCCCCGACTTCTATGCGACCGTGACCCGCACGTTCGTCGCAGATCCGGCTCGAACCGACGACGCAGTGCTCGATGCGCTCATCGCCCTTGCTCGGCCGGGGGATACCTGGCTGGATATCGGCGCTGGCGCAGGCCGGTATGCCCTGCCGCTGGCGCGCAGCGTCCGAGAGGTCATCGCCCTTGATCCTTCCCGATCGATGCTCGAATCACTGGGCGACGCGATGTCAACGCACGCCAACCACAACATCCGCACGATCGAGGGCAGGTGGCCCCCAGGAGGGGC
>JAYTWS010000152.1:0-15763 GCA_043743315.1 Chloroflexota bacterium
CTTGCCCTGACGATCTTCACGTTCAACGTCACGTTCGGAGCGGCCTGGTCGGTGTTCGTCCTCTATGTGGGGGATCGACTGGGGATGGACGAGATCGGATTCGGCTTGCTCATCACGGCAACGGCGGCGGGCGGGCTCATTGGGGCGGGCCTGTATGGCCGGCTTGAACGACGCTTCTCGCTGGGCAACATCATGCGGGGCGGCCTGATCATCGAGACACTCACGCACCTGACGCTTGCCGTGACCACCCTCCCGGCAGTGGCGTTCGTTACGCTCGTCCTGCTCGGCGTGCATGAATTCGCCTGGGGGACCACGTCGACGGTCGTCCGCCAGCGGGCGGTGCCCGATGCCCTCCTCGGCCGCGTGGGCGGTGTCTATCGGGTCGCGAACGTTGGCGGGTTCGTCATCGGGACGCCGATCGGCGGTCTCCTGGCCCGGACGTTCGGAATCACGGCGCCGTTCTGGTTCGCGTTCATCGGCTCGGCGGTGCTGGTTGTCGTCCTGTGGCGCGCGTTGCTCCTCATCGGGCATGCCGGCGATGTTGCGACACCCTCGGCCGAGCGCGACATCAGCGGGTAGCCGCCCGTCGAGAAACCACGTGGCGGGTAGCCGCGTCTTCGGGCATGATCGTGGCCAACGCACGGGATCGGGAGAGGGCATGACCGAGGGTCGGATCGAGGCGCTGCGAGGGAGCCTGCCGTTCTACCAGTGGTATGCGCAGTCGCCACACACCGAGCGCGCCGGTCAACCCGGCGTGATCGACCTGCTGTTCGGTAACCCGCACGACATGCCGATCCCGAGATACGTTGACGCGCTCCTGAAGCACACCGAGCCCAGGGATCCCTCCTGGTACGCCTACATGCTCGATCACCCGGCCGCGACAGAGACGGCGGCATCGGACATCGCAGCGCACACCCGGATGCCCTGGCGGGCCGAGGACATCGCGATGACCACAGGCGGCTGGGGCGCCATCGCGACCGCGATCCGGATGGTCACGGAACCCGGTGACGAGGTCATCTACTACGACCCGCCGTGGTTCTTCTACGACATCCTGGTTCGCGGCGCCGAGGCGGTCCCGGTCGTCTTGCCGCTCGATGCCCCGCGCTTCTCGCCGGATCCGGATCAGTTGGCGGCCGCGATCACGCCGCGCACGCGTGCCGTGCTGCTCAATACGCCCCACAACCCGTCGGGCCGGGTCCTCGAACCGGTCGAGCTCGAGGCCATCGCGGGCGTCCTGCGGGATGCCTCGGCGCGGTATGGCCGGCCCATCTACCTGCTGAGCGACGAGGCCTATCGCTTGATCGTCATGGATGGCCGTCGCGCGGCGAGCCCTGCCGAGTTCTACGACCACACCCTGGTCCTGTACTCGTACGGCAAGCAGCTGCTGGCCCCGGGGCAGCGAATCGGCTATCTCGGGATCTCGCCGCGGATCCCGGATCGCGCGATGTTACGCGAGGCGGCGACGCTGGTCCGGTTCGTGAACAGCTACGGATTCCCGAACAACACCCTCCAGCGGGCCCTTCCCGAGATTTCGCGCCTGTGCATCGATATGAGCGCGATCCAGCGCCGCCGGGATCGCATCGTGGCCGTCCTCGATGAGCACGGATACGAGCCGACCACCCCAGAGGGCACCTTCTACATCATGGCCCGCAGTCCGGACCCGGACGACGAGGCTTTCGTCGCGCGCATGGCCGCCGCGAATCTCTTCATCCTCCCGGGAACCACCGTGATGATGCCCGGCTGGTTCCGGATCTCACTCACCGCGAGCGACGACATGATCGAAGCGGCTGCTGAACGATTCGCCGCGATCTCGACACGTGTCTGACGGGCCACGGTTTCACCAAGTTCTGAGGAGGGATCCATGACGCCGTACGACCGATCGATCCGGAATGCGACGTATGCAGCCTTCGTGGACCTTGGGCGGGCACCGACCGTCGACGAGTTCGCCGAACGAACATCGGGGGTCCGGGCCGACGTTGCGGCAGCGTGGCGCCGCCTCGAGGAGGGGCACGCGCTCGTCCTCGATGCGGCGGGCGAGATCCTCATGGCCAACCCGTTCTCGGCAATCGAGACGCCGCATCGTGTCGAGGCCGCCGGCCGGACCTGGTTCGCCAACTGCGGCTGGGACGCATTCGGAATCGGCGCAGCGCTGGGCGTCGACAGCACGATCCAAACGACGTGTCCCGACTGCGACGAGCGCGTCGACTTCGAGGTACTCGGCGGACGACCCCTCGACGAAGCCCCGGTGTTCCACGTCCTCGTTCCGGCCCGGGATTGGTGGAACGACATTCGATTTACCTGAGGCTCGATGCTCGTCTTCCGGTCGGAAGCGCACGTCAACCGCTGGCTCGCCGGCCGCCCTGGCGGGGTCACGATCCCGATCACGAAGCTGGCCGATCTCGCGACCGCGTGGTGGTCGGACCGCCTCGATCCGGACTGGCAACCGCATACCCGTGAACAGAACCAGGTAATCCTCGACGCACTTGACCTGGTCGGCGACTTCTGGCACGTCGGGTGATCAGTCAGCGTCTGCCCGGGCAGCGTCGCCACCCGGGCGGAGCGACTGACATCGTGGTTGCGGTCGAGCTCAGACGCGTTCGCGCAGCCGAAACCGGCTCAGACGCGGTCCAGGAACTCGACGACGCGCCGGGTGAGCAGAGCCGTCGCATCCGCGTCGTAGGAGGGCAGCGAGCTGTCGGCGAAATAGTGCTGGTCGCTCGGGTAGAGGAACAGGTCGGCGTCCCTGACCGTCGCGACGATCTCCCGGGCGGCGTCCACGTCGCCTTCGTCCATGAAGTAGGGATCGGCATCCGCACCGTGGATCTGAACCGGGACACCGTCCGGCCACGGCCCGAAGGCCCATTCGCCGCTGATCGGGACGCAGGAGTAGCAGAGGACCGCGCCGCGGGCACCGGCCCGTGTCTGGGCGAGCCGCTGCGCGACCATGACCCCGAATGAGAACCCGACGTAGACGAGCCCTTCCGGCAAGGCGTCGGCCGCACGCACGCCACGCTCCGTCATGGCTTCGAACCCCTGCCCCTGAATGAAGGCCATGCCGTCCGGGATCGAGTTGAAGGTACGTCCATCGAACAGGTCGGGCGTTAGCACGGTGTGCCCGGCATTGCGCAGCGCATCCGCGAACGCGATCACGCCCGGCGTCAGGCCCTGGGCGTGGTGGAACAGCAGGACGTCGGCCATCGGATCCTCCGGCTCACGGCGTCGACTGCCTCAGCAGTTCCTTCACCGCTCGGTCAACTATACGGACCGGTGGCGGCGAGTACCCTGACCGTGGTCGTCGGGGACCGGGACTGCGGAGGCGAACCATGCCTGGATCGGGGACGGTCAGCGGGGCCCAGCTGCAGCGGTTGGCTGGATCTTTCGGCGGCGAGATCATCACCGTCGGCCACGAGAGCTATGACCGGGCACGCCGCGTCTGGAACGCGATGTACGACCGACGCCCCGGTCTGGTCCTTCGGCCCGCCACCGTCGCCGACGTCGCGACCGCGATCCGGTTCGGTCGCGAGCGTCACCTGGAGATCGCCGTCAAGAGCGGAGCTCACAGTGCGGCCGGTCACTCAACGACGGACGGTGGCCTGGTGATCGACCTCTCGCTCATGCGAGGCGTCAGTGTCGATCCGGTTCGGCGCATTGCCCGCGTGAACGGTGGCGCGCTGCTGGGCGAACTCGATGTCGCAGCCCAGGCCCACGGGCTCGTCTGCCCGATCGGGGTCATCGGCCACACGGGCGTCGCCGGCTTGACGCTGGGCGGGGGAATCGGGCGGCTCCAGCGGCACTTCGGGATGACGATCGACAACCTGCGTGCCGTCGAACTGGTCACGGCGGATGGGCGCACCGTTCGGGCCAGCGCGGCCGATGAGCCGGAGCTGTTCTGGGGCATCCGCGGGGCCGGCGCGAACTTCGGCGTCGCGACCGCCTTCGAATTTGACCTGCACGCGTTCGGGCCGCTACTGCATCGCGGGCTGTCGATCTATCGGGGCGGCCAGGTCCGGGACGTCTGGGCGATGGTCCACGACTATGGCGCCGTGGCGCCGGACGCGGTCGCCCTGATCATGGTCATCGCCCGCGCCGAACCGGCGGAGGATTACCCCGCGTCCGTGGCCGGGGCACCGATCGTGCTGGTGGCCTACAACCACAGTGGCGACGCGGCATCCGTCGAGGCGGACACGGCGCCGCTCCGGGCCGGTCCCGAGCCCGTTTCGCGCACGGCCGCCAGTCAACCCTATCTCGAGGTCCAGACGGCGAACGACCTGGCGATGGGCTGGGGCCACCGGTCCTACATCATGGGTTGCTATGCCGACGATCTCCGTCCCGCGGCCCTGGACGCCCTCGTTGATCATGCGGCCAATGCCCCTGTCGGCGCCTCGTTCTCGGCCACGGTCCAGGGCGGCGCGATGAGCCGCGTCGGCGACGATGCGACTGCCTACACCGGTCGGGCCGCCCGCTACGACCTCGGTGCCGACACGGAGTGGGACGATCCCGCGCTGGACGAGAGCAATCGCTCGTGGGTGGAGCGGACGATGGCCATCGTGGAGCCGGACACGGTGCCGGGCCGCTACGTCAACGAGCTCTCCGCGTCCGGGCCCGACGTCACGTGCGCCATCTACGGCGACACGAAACTCGTCCGGCTCGTCAGCCTCAAGCGCACCTGGGACCTGGACAACACCTTCCATCTGAACCACAACATCGACCCGAACCGGCACGCAGAACGTCCGTAGTGCTGCCACACGGGCGCCGGCCCGGGTCCGCCCGCAGACAGGTGCACTGGAACGGCTCGGACCCGTGTGCCCGACGCTACAATCGGCCGGCTGGAACGCCGAACACCGTCGGGATCCGACGGTGTTCGGGTCTCGACTGCACTCGCGCCACCGAAGGTTTCTGCAGGAGGCGGGCATGATCGGAGATCCGCAGGTCGAACCCGGGCCGCGTGCCGCCTGGCCGGACCGGTTTCGGGCTTCAGCGATCCTGTACAGCTCGATTGCCCCCGGTGATCCGCGCGTCGGGCTGGTGACGTCGAATTCGTCCGGCAAGGGGCAGCTGTATCGATGGGACACCGAAACGGGCGCGCTTGATCAGCTCACCCATGACCCTGTGGGCCGCCAGACCGCCTATCTCTCGTGTGACGGCCGGTTCGTCGCCTACCTTCGCGACAGCGGCGGGGATGAGATCGGGCACTGGGTCGCGTTGCCGATGGCTGGTGGCAACGAGATCGACATGACGCCATCCCTCGCCCCGTACGCAGCCGAGTCCTTCACCTTCAGCCGATACGAGGGCGTGGTCGCGTTCATCACCGCCTCCGACGATCGATATGCGGTCCGCGTGGGCCGTCTGGGCGACGATGGACGGATCGCGGATCTCCGGGCCGTCCACCATGGCGCGGCCACCTGCGAAGACGTGATCCTCGACGCGACCGGAGCGGTCGTGGCGTTCTCTTCGGCCCATCGGTCGACCGGGTACGAGTTCAGCATCCTGACGGTCGACCTGCGATCCGGAAACGCCGGCCCGGAGCTCTGGGACGGCCCCGAGACCAGCGTGCGGTCGTTCGGCTTCTCACCCGTAAGCGGCGACCTCCGTCTCATCGCCACCACCAATGCCTCGGGCCGGGAACGTGCACTCCTCTGGGACCACCAATCGGGCGTCCGGACGGACCTGCCGCCCGATGCGCCCGACGGCGACATCGTGCCGCTCGATTGGGGGTCGGGCGGCCGCGAGGTTCTGCTGTGCCGGATCCAGCAAGCGGTCCAGACCCTCTGGATCTGGGACCTGGTCACGAAACAGGTGCGCGCGCTTGATCATCCGCCCGGAGCCTTCCTCAGCTTCGCGCACCGGCAGGGATCGTACTTCCACCCTAACGGCCGGGAGATCGTTGTGAGATGGGAGGACTTTGCCAATCCGCGGCGGCTGATCGCCCTTGACCGGGAGAGCGGACGGCAGACCGGGACCATCCTGGCGGCTGGGGACGTACCGCCGGGCCATGGATTCAAGAGTGTTTCGTTTCCCACCGCTGACGGAACGCCGATCCAGGCCTGGCTCGGCGTGCCCGACGGCGACCCGCCGTATCCGGTCATCCTCGAGACGCACGGCGGCCCGACAGCGGCCACGTTTGCGAACTTCGCCCCCAACGCGCAAGCCTTCCTCGACCAGAGGATCGCCGTCCTGTCGATCAACTACCGCGGGTCGACGTCGTTCGGGAGCGCGTTCGAGCAGGCGATCTGGGGCCGCCTCGGGGAGCTCGAGCTCGAGGACATGGCAGCCGCTCGGACCTGGCTCATCGAGCGTGGCATCGCGCGCCCCGACCAGATCCTGCTGACCGGATGGTCCTACGGCGGCTACCTCACGCTCCTCGGTCTCGGGCGCCAGCCCGACCTCTGGGCGGGCGGAATGGCCGGCATCGCGATCGCCGACTGGACGATGAACTACGAGGACTCGAGCGACCTCCTGCGGGGCTATCAGCGGATGTTGTTCGGAGGCACGCCCGACGATATGCCCGATGCCTACCGAACGGGCTCACCGATGACCTACGTTGACGACGTTCGCGCCCCGGTCCTCATCATCCAGGGGCGGAACGACACCCGGACTCCGGCCAGGCCGATCCAGGCCTACGTTGAACGTCTCGAGGCCCGTGGCCATCCGGTGGTGATCGACTGGTTCGACGCGGGGCACACCGGTGCGGGCACCGAACTGGTCATCGACCACGTGCAGCGCATGCTCAACTTCGCGCGTCGCATCGTGGGGATGGAGACATGACCTAGGACCGCGGTGCCTCCAGGACCTCGCGAAGCTTCGCCGCGAAGCCATCGGGGTCGTCGGGCTGTCCGTACTCGTTGCCGAGGAAGCCGCCGTGCCCGCTCGGGAAGATCATGGGCATGGCGCAGAGGCGCGCGCAACGGGTCGAAATCGTGGTCATGCCGGGGTTCCCTGCGCGAGGATCGCGTCGATCTGGCCGACCGCCTCGGTCAGGCCCTGCTCCATGCCCATCTCCAGCAGCTTCTCCATGCCCTCGGCACGCGTGCGTCCGGCGGCGTTCGAGTCGATCGTCACGCGACACTCGAATCCGGGGATCGAGTGGTCGGGCGTGCCGTCCGTATTCGCGAACCTATCGACAAACAGGAGGAGACGCGGCGGGTCGGCCTCCACGATCTCCCAGAAGCCGCGGGGCCGAGCGCCGGAGGGCCCGGTCATGTGGTACTCGGCGCGACCGCCCGGCCGAAGGTCGTGGGCGCTGAAGGTCGCGGGATACATCGGCGGGCCCCACCATCGCTCGAGCTTGCGCGGGTCGGCCCACAGGTCCCAGACGCGCTCGGGCGACGCGTCGAACTCGGCAGCCAGGGTCATGGTCAGGGCTTCCGGGTCCTTGCGAACGGCCATGACCGTCATGCGTCGATCTCCTCTCGCTTGATGATGTCGGCCAGGCGCTCGATGCGAACGCGTCACACCGCCTCGTATTCGTCGAGCAGGCCGCGGGCCTGTCGAAGCGATTCCACGTTGGTCTGGACCACCTTGCGGCGACCCGAGCGCTGCTTGAGAACGAGCCCGGCCCGTTCCAGCACGGCGATGTGCTTCTGCGCCGCCGAAAAACTCATCGGGTAGTTGCCTTGCCAGAGGTCACAGGAGCACCATCGGTCGGAGTTCCCGTGCCGCGGCGAGGGGCAAGAAGCGTCATTGTTCGCGAAATAGTCGAGTCGGTCCGGGGCCGCTCGTCGTGTGGTCAGGACGGTCATGCTGGTCGTCCACAGGAACGAGGAGAGACGTGATGTCGCAGTACATGCTGGCGGTCCATTCGTCGGACGAGCCCCGCGAGCCCATGACACCGGAAGCGATGCAGGCCGGATTCGCGATGATCGCGGCGCTCGAGGCCGAGATGGAGGCCGAGGACGCACTGCTTTTCAGCGGACGGCTACTCGAGGCGGCGCGCGCAAAGGTCGTGCACCCGCGACGCCGCATGGGCAAGACCACCGACGGCCCCTACGCCGAGACGAAGGAGTACCTGGGGGGCTTCTACCTCATCCAGGCGCCGGACCTGGACACCGCCCTCGCATGGGCCCAGAAGGTGGCCGATGCCATCGACACCCCGATCGAGGTCCGGCCGCTCATGGACGATCCGCGCCGCTAGTCGTCGACCGCCCCCGGAGGCACGCCTGCCCTGGCGAGGAGTGGTTCCGCGCGGCCCGTGGTGCGTTGGCGGACACGGGCCGCGGTGACGGCTAGTGCGTCCGGGCTGTGGCCACGAGGCTGGAGATCCGACCCAGCAGCGCGATTGGAGTCCCATCGACAGTTACGGTGCCCGATGCCGTGACGTCAGTCCGTACGACGGTGAGGACCGTCCGCGTTCCGTCGGGATTCTGCGTCGTTGTTCTGGTCCTGACTCTCGAATGGACCCGGCTACCCAGTAGTTCGACCGAGATCTGGTGGCTCTCACGGCTCTGCCAGTTTGTGCCGTTGCAGGTGTTCGAGCTTGATCGGGTTCCGACCATGATTCCCGTTGCGGATGCCGATGATTGGCTCCGCCCGAACGTCGAGGAATTCGGAACACCTGAGCCCGAGAAGCGTGTCGACATTGACCCTGCCGAGCCGTCGATGCAGGTAATCGCCTCGTCGGTGTTGAGGGTCAGGTACAGCCTCGTCTCGCCGACGAGGTTATCGCGAATGAGATCGACAAAGGTACCGGTCGTTTCGTCCCAGCCGCTCGCGATATCGAGGTTGGTGTCTCCGCCAATCGTGTCCGCGAGCACCGGACCAACCAGCGCCAACGACAGGACGACGCCCCCGACCAATGCAGAACCGCGTCGGAACATCAGCCCCTCCTCAACTCAAACCCGCGTGATGGAAATCGCGACGGAGCGTAGCACCGGGACCTGGCCAGCTTGGGGTCCGCGGCGAATTGCCGGTGACCGCCCGCACCGTTTCGCCCGGTCCGGTCCGGTCCTGCCGCCCCGGCCCTCGCGATACCATCGACCTCCCGACGCGACGACCCGGAGGCTTGCTTGACCACGATCGACTGGCTGCTCGAGTCCGACGCGCCATCCGCTGGCAGGTGAACCGCGATTTGACCCGGGAGCCTGCGGATGCGGTCGTCACGGAGCGGGCACGGATCGCGACCGAGGGCTGGGCGCCCGCCTGCTCGCCCTCCAGGCATTGGACGGGCTGTCGGGCGGCGCGGCCTGCTGCGACGTTCGTCGGCGCACTCGAGCTTAACGTTGCTGATGTTCGATGGGTCGCTGCCATGCACCGGCTGTGAGTCGCCTACATTGAGTTGGAACCGGCCAGCGAGGCCTACCTCATGACGGTACGACCCGACGAGACGGAAGGCATCGAGGCGACGATCAGTCGCGGTCGAACCATTACTCCTGCGCTCCTGCGTCCTCGCGGCGGTGCGTCCCGGCGAGGATGTCCATCTCGATCGGCCGAAGCTGGTCCGGCTTAGCCTGCGCCACCCGTGCCTTCGTGACGGCCCGGAGGGTCGCCGTCCGGATCCCGCCCTCGAGCGCTGCACGCTCACCCACGATCGCTCCTGGGCCGATCTCGGCGACGGATGCTCCGTTCACCTCGACCGCGAAGACCCCATCGAGGATCATATAGACCTCGGTCGCGGCCTCGCCCTGCGTCGTCAGGGTCGATCCGGCGGCGAGCTCACGAATGGCGGGCTTCGAGCCGGCATGCATGATCTGGGCCGACATCGCCCGCTCGAGCTCTGACTCGACTGCACTGATGAGGGCCGGCGAGTCGGTGGCGCCCCACGGCGTGCGATCGCCGAACGCGTCCCCGGCCCACTTGCCGAAATCCACGACGCCCGACTTCTCGATCAACGTCCCGGCGTGGTCGTAGATCCAATGACGCGGGAACGGGCTGGCGCCGATGACGCGATGGGCGGACGAGCCATCAGAGTTGATGGTCAGCTCGAGCGTTGTCCAGGCCAACGAGGGCCAGAACTGGACGAACGGCTTGCGCGTGACCGTCCGGGGGGTCGGAATGCCCATGCGGCCGCCGACGGTCTGGACGAATCGGACCGAGGTCGGGCCGACGTCAGGGGGTTGCTGGATGTCGGGCATGTGCAGCGCCGGAAAGCGGATCGCCGCCGGGCCGATGCGCACAGTCGTGGCGCCGATGTGACCCTTGCCGAGGTATCCCTGATCGACGATCAAACCATCCTCGACCGCGACGTACGCACGGAGCTCGTTGGCCTCCCGGAACCGGTCAGTTCGGCGGAGCTCCTCGAGGTCGACGAGCCGATCGGGCGGCGGCTGATCGTAGTGGGTCACGCCCATCTCGAACGGAATCTTCGACAGCCCTTCGATCGCCTCAGACGGAATCCACGAAACTGAGGTCACACTCGATTCGTGCCGCACTCGCGCCATGTTCGTTCTCCTCCGCCTTCGGCTCTGCCTTCTATTGGCATCATGACTCACCCGGTCTGCCCTGTCCGGATGGCGCGTGCCGATCCGTCGTTGGCGCACCGGTCACATGCCGGAGGGCAACGCAGCACCGGGCGACTGGTACGGCCAGGGCGGATATGAACCGCGCCCTCAAGGCCCCCCCCCGCCCGGCTGGGGAGGGGAGCCTGAAGGCCGTTAGTCAGTTCCCGATCGTTCGCAGGAACGAGGGCGCGACGCGTACATGCGTCGCCTGCTCGAAGGCGTAGGCCAGGGCGAGGAGCGTCGGCTCGTCCCAGCGTCCACCGGTGAACGTCAGGCCAAGCGGAAGCGGCCCTGCGTAGCCGCCCGGAACCGTGATCGCAGGGTAGCCGGCGATGGCGGCCGGACTCGACGATCCGACGAATTGCGAGAAGTCACCGCCGAGGTCGCCGTTGACTGGATCGGTCACCCACGCCGGGCCGTTCGTGGGCGAGATCACAGCGTCGAGACTCAGCGAAGCCATGAGGTCGTCGATCGCCGCCTGGGCGGTCGAGGTCGCGAGGCTACGGGCCGCCTGGCAGTCCGGATCGGCGCGGCCGCCGGTCTCCTGGGCCAAATCGAAGATCAGGGAGTTCCAGTCCGAAGTCGGGGCTCCGGACTCGAGCTGTGGGTGGGCGTTGTTGAAGTCGATCAGGTCCTGCAGGGTCTTGGGGTAGACGGCCCCGGTGTAGGTCCCGAGGTAGCCGGCGATGTCGGTCTTGAATTCACACAGGAGAGCCGTGAACTCCGGCTCGTATGCAGCCTCAATCGGGATCCGGGCCGGGTCGACGACGGTGGCACCTGCAGCCTCCAGGGTCGCGACGGCCGCGTTGAGCATGGCATCGACGTCGGGGCTCACGGTTGGGTCGTACGTGCCCTCCCGCCAGACGCCGATCCGGGCGCCGGCCAAGGCGCCGGCGTCGAGGAAGGACGTGTAATCAGTGAAGGCGTTGCCGGGCTGGCCGGACGTCGCCGTGTCGGCCGGGTCGATCCCGGTCATCGCACCGAGCAGGGCCGCGGCGTCCGTGACGTTGCGGGCGATCGGACCGGCGGTGTCCTGGTCAGCCGAGATCGGCACGATACCGGCCCGACTCAGCAGGCCGAGGGTCGGCTTGATCCCCACAACGCCGTTCTGTCCGGACGGGCAGACGATTGAGCCGTCGGTCTCGGTGCCGACGGCGGCAACCGCGAGATCGGCCGACGCCACGACGCCGGAACCCGAGCTGGAGCCGCAGGGATTACGGTCGAGGACGTAGGCCATGTTCGTCTGGCCGCCGATGCCGCTCCATCCGCTCGAGGACGGCCCCGACCGGAAGTTGGCCCATTCGGACAGGTTGGCCTTGCCGATGATGATGGCTCCAGCGGCGCGGAGCTGCCGGACGATGAACGCGTCAGCGGGCGTGCTGCCGGCGAGGGCCCACGACCCGGCCGTGGTCGGCATGCCGGTCGTGTCGATGTTGTCCTTGACGATGATCGGGATCCCGAGCAACGAGCGGCGATCGCCATTTCGGCGAGCCCGGTCGGCCGCGCGTGCATCGGCGAGCGCCGTCGGGCTGACCGTGATCACCGCGTGGAGGAGCGGGTTCAGCCTGCGGATCCGGTTCAGGTAGAACGTCGTCAGGGTCACCGATGACAGCCGATGCCCATTCATGAGGGCCTCGAGCTGCGGGATCGTGGTGCCATCGACGTCGACGCCCGCGACTCGGGTCGAGGTCGGTTGGGCTGCGGCAACGGGGCCCGATACCCCAACGACCCCGAGCAGCAGTGCGACGACTATGGCCAGGATGACTGGACGCCGAGTTTGTGCGCTCATGGCAAGCGACCTCCACAGGATCTGGCTGGTGGGCGCGGGTGCCTGGGCGTCGGGAACGCCTCTATCGAACGCCGAGGTGAGCACTCTCCCTCGTCAGATGATGCTCCCCTCGGAGGGCTCGGGCAAGGACGAAGATGCGACCTGCCCCTAAACCTCGGACGTGACTCGCAGCCAGGCGTCGCCAAGATCGAGGTGCGCAATCCAACCCTCGATGTAGACGCGATCGATCATCGCGCCTCCGATCTCCAACATCGCTGCGACATCGCGCAACTGGAGCTCCGACTCGGTCTCCGAGGCCCACTCAAGCTTCGCGATGACGAGGTCCTCGACGCTCACGATGAAACCCGGCGTCCCGAGGAGATCGGCCGGCTGTCGGCGGACGAACTCCTGGACCGAGAACGGCCGTTCGCGCCGCACGATGAAGTCGACCTTCGCGGCGCCGTCGGCTATCGCGTTGAACTGGGATCGACCCTCGAAGGCCGATATCGCGGCACCGCCATCCACATACAGGCCAGCGTGCTGGAGGGCACCGACGAGCCGATCGAGTCCCGCGCGATCAGGGTCAATCACGACGTCGATGTCGCGCGTGGCACGCGGCTCGCCGTGGTAACTGCTCGCCAGGGAGCCCGTGACCATGAAGGGGACATCGGCCTCATCGAGCGCGGCGACTGTCATGGCGAAGAGTTCCGCGAAGGTCACCGTCGCGGTGCGTTGGTGGCCGAACTCCGCGGTCCAGCGGGTGCCGAGTCGCGGACGACGAGCCGACTGAGTTCCGTACGTACCTCCGGCTCCGTGAAGTCGGGGTGTCGCGCCCGGATCCCCGCCTCCGTGAGCGCCAGCACCGACGCGCTCGCGTCAACCGCCGCTGCGAGCCGCTCGTCCGGCGTCATCGCACGAAGGATTTTCACGACCATCGCTCGACTCTCTGGCGACGTGTCACCGGGTGTTCTCACGGTGTCACTGTACCGCGGTCGAGTGCCTGCAAGTCCGCCCGTCCCATGCGGTCCTGGACGCTGCCGTTCCTCATCCGCCACTCGGCCTTCCACACGCTCGACCACGCCTGGGAGATGGAGGACAAGGACCCCACCGTCGAGATCGAGGCCTGATCAGCCGCGTAGATCGGCGGGGAGAAGCCGGAATGGCCGGCGGCCCGGACCCGTGATGGCCCGGAAATGGCGCTCATCAAGCGTGAGCAGGTCAGCGCAGTCGTGGCGTTCCGCGATGACGACGAGCGATGCGTCAGTTAGTCCGATGCCGAGGTCCGGATACTGATCCAGGACGAGTCCGGCGGCCTCGACGTCCGTGTTCGAGAACGGTTCGAGCTGATAGGCGCCGCCTGCAACCTCATCCAGCCACGCGCGGGCGATGCGCGGCGAGACGCGCGTGGTCAGGAGGTAGTCGAGCTCGGCGAGCACGAATGGCGAGAGGAGCCGCGGGACCGCAGCGGCGCGCAGGGCGGCGGCAGCTTCACGATGACGCGCCTGGGAGCGATCGAGGGCGGCGAGGAGCCCGCTCGTGTCGAGAATGATCACCGCTCTCCGAATCCCTCGAGGAGCTCGTCGGCTCGTTCGGCGAGATCGGGCACGCCGCTTTCGAACAACGGCAGGGTCGGCTCGGCGGTGCGATGACGCGCCGTGACCGCTTCGATGCCCTCGCGGATCAGATCTGCTTCGCTCCGGCCTTCGAGCCGGGCGGCTCGACCGAGCGCTCGTTTCTGCTCCGACGTGAGATACACGGTGGTCTTCTCCATGCCACCCACCGTACCATACGTGTCCATCTTGCGGCAGCCCAGCGCTGGCCAGCCAGTCGAGCATCCACGCGGGCCGGGCATGATCGACGTCCGGGATCCGCAGCTGACGCGCAGAGGCGGCAGGCGACGTGCGGCGTGCCGCCTCTGCGAACTAATAGGGAGGTTTAGCGCGAGCTGACGAAGATATCGCCGTTCCGCCCGAAATGCAGCCGTCGGCCGTCCCACGACAGGGACGATCGGGTCTCATTGCCGGCAGTGTTCACGGCCGATCCGAGATTGACCGGGGTCGACCACGGGTCGCTCGTTGATGCTCTCCACGCGGTGTACACGTCCTGACCGCCGAAACCACCCGGGCGGTTCGAGTTGAAGACGATCTCGAGGCCGTCCTTCCGCACGTTCGGCATGAAGTCGTGCTGGGCCGTGCTCAGCTCGGCGACCATTGTCGACGTTCCGAAGCTGCCGTCGGCTGCCCGCCGGCTCACGTAGATGTTTTGGTCGCCGCCGACATTGAAGCCGTCGCTTGAGAAGTACAGCAGGGTGCCTTCGTCGGTCTCCACGAGCGACGGGCCAAACTCGCCGCCGGGGAAGTTCGGGCCCGAGCCGTCTGCGGCGCAGCCGAGATTCTCGATCGTCCAGCCCGTGGCGGGATTGTCGCGGCCCAGGTAGATGTCACCGCCGCCGCAGCCTCCCGGGCGGGTCGAGACGAACAGCAGGGACTTGCCCCGCAGCGGGGTCGGGCAGTAGTCGGCAAAAGTCGAGTTCACGGGCACGCCGAGGTTCTCGGCCGCGTCCCATGAGCCGTCGATCGTCTCGCGCTCGAACACCCAGATATCGTTCGGGTCGGGCGTGCCGGTCCCGCCGGCCCGGTTGGACGCGATGTAAAGATGGAGCCCATCGGGCGCTTCGATCGGGCAGCCTTCGGCCGCCGCGGTGTTGACGTCGGTCTCGGCGACCGCCGTCCCCCAGGCGGGGTAGGACTTGGCGACGACACCGGTCGGTGCGAGCAGGAGCAGGGCCATCGCGATCGGCACGAGCCGGACGAGAGCGCCTGGCGCTGAGCGGATGTGCTGTGGCAGGAACGTAGGCACTCGAGGTCTCCTCTTGTCGTGCGCACGGCATCGACGCCGTTCATAGAGAAGGTGGGCCGGCTGACTGGTTTTGGTTCCGTTTTCGTATCGTTCGATCGGTGATGGCCCTTCAGCGCTCGGGGATGGAACCAAATCGCTCCGACGAGGCACATCATTGGTAACGGCGGAAAGTCCGCCGACGACACGGGTGAGCCGTGCTTGAACTCGTGATCCTGGCTCGGGCAGGCGATCATCGCGCGTACAGCGAGTTGGTCGCGCGGTCGATCGGCCGCCTGACGGCCGTGGCCCGCATGATCCTCCGCGACGAGCATCGCGCCCAGGATGCGGTCCAGGACACGCTCATCGAGGCGTGGCGTTCGCTTCCGGGGTTGCGGGATGCGGACCGCTTCGACGCCTGGCTCCATCGGCTGCTGGTGCGCGCCTGCCACCGGCGAGCTCGGCGGGAGTGGCGACGAACCGTCGTCGAGCTTCGCCTGACCCCCGCGGACGAGCCCGTCATCGCGAGCGGGGAACGTGCGCTCGAAATGCGCGACCGGCTTGAACGGGGCCTGAGCCGGCTCACGCCCGAGCTGCGCACCGTGCTCGTCCTCGCCTACTACGTCGACCTGCCCCTGGCCGAAGCGGCGCAGGTCATCGGCATCCCGCTGGGAACGATGAAGTCGAGGCTCAACCGCGCGACCCAGGCCCTCCGCGCCGCGATCGA
>JAYTWS010000153.1:0-2963 GCA_043743315.1 Chloroflexota bacterium
CGCGCGGGCCAGGCAATCCGCGCCGAGGGATCCGTGATCGACGACGGCCGACGCCTGCTGCGAACGGAGGGCCGTCTGCTCGATGTCGTCACCGGCGAGCTGCTGGCTTCCAGCACCGGGACGTATGTGGCGGCCCCCGCGGAGCGACTCGCTGAGCTCAAGGCTCGCTACCGGCTGCGACCGGCCGATGATCGCTCGGCAGCGGCCGAATCCCGGCCCGATTCGTCCGACCGAGCGGACCGCTCGTGATGACGGCCATGGCGCGGCCGTGGGCGCGGCCTCCGCGTCCCGAGACCGGAGCATCGGCCCCGGCCCGCGCACGAGGATTCGTGACGAATCATCGACCGCTGGCCACGACCCTTGGGCGAGGCCTGGCTCGGCACGTTCAGGATCCTTCGCAGCTGGCCGAAACCCTCCATCGCGCCCTCGAGCGGCTGGCCGATCCTGTCTATCGTGCCGAGCAGCAGTTCGTGGCGCCGGGGATCGGGCTGACCCACGGCGTTCGTAGTCCACTGCTCCGAGCGCTCAGCGGCGCGTTCAGGTCTGCGACCAGGGCCGATTCCCCGACCTCGCTGCTGCTTGCCGCCGACCGCCTGGTGCGGGAACCGGAACTCGAAGCTCGCTGGTTCGCGTTCGGCATCTTCGAGCTGACCCTGCCTCGCGAGACCGAGCGCACGTGGCAACTGATCCGACGCGCCGGAGGCGAGGCCCGGGACTGGATCACGGTTGACACGCTGGCCCACGCGGTCGGCACGGGCGTCCTGGCGGAGCCGTTCCGATGGGCCGAACTCGAGCAGCTCGTCTACGCGCCCTCGCGCTGGGAGCGCCGGCTGGTCGGATCGACGATCGCGACCATACCCTTCGTCGATCGTGTCGCCGGGCGGGATCCAGCGGTGGCCACGCATGGTCTCGGCATCCTCGGCCTCCTGATCGGCGACGCCGAGCCCGATGTGCAGAAGGCCCTCTCGTGGGCCTATCGCTCGATGGCCCTGGTCGATCGGCAATCCACGACGACGGCCCTGGCTTACGAGGCGGCGCGCGCCGCCCAACATGGCGACGGCCATCGCGCGTGGGTCATTCGCGATGCCCTCGTCAAGCTCGCGCCGGATGACGCCGTATCGATCCGCGCGACCCTCGACGGCCTCCGGCGCCGTGCGGGTGCCGCGTCAACATCGGAAGCCGCAGCAACCGCGACGCGATTTGCCGACCTCGGCCTTGGGCGGTCCATGCCCGAACCGCCGCTGACCTGAGCGAAGGAGCCACCACCTCGTGACCGACGACCTCGGCAATACCGCCAACGTGAAGAACATCCGGATCGAGGACGAGATGCGTGTCTCGTACCTCGACTACGCGATGAGCGTGATCGTGGCGCGCGCGCTCCCGGACGTTCGCGACGGCCTCAAGCCGGTCCACCGCCGAATTCTCTACACGATGGGCGAGATGGGCCTGTCGGCGACGAGCTCGTTCCGTAAATGCGCCGCGATCGTCGGCGAGGTCATGGGCAAGTACCACCCGCACGGCGACGTCGCCCTGTACGACGCCCTCGTACGGCTCGCGCAGGACTTCTCGATGCGCTACCCGCTCATCGACGGCCAGGGCAACTTCGGG
This sequence comes from Chloroflexota bacterium, assembly GCA_043743315.1. Taxonomy (GTDB): domain Bacteria; phylum Chloroflexota; class Limnocylindria; order Limnocylindrales; family CSP1-4; genus UBA5189. The sequence continues at coordinate 1,609 of JAYTWS010000153.1, forward strand.
TCGGTTGACGGCGACGCCGCGGCGGCGATGCGGTACACGGAGGCCCGTCTCACAGCGATCGCGTCCGAGATGCTCGCCGATATCGACAAGGAAACGGTCGACTACGCGGACAATTACGACGGGACCCAGCAAGAGCCGACCGTCCTGCCGGCCAAGCTGCCGAACCTGCTCATCAACGGCAGCACGGGCATCGCCGTCGGCATGGCCACCAACATCCCGCCCCACCATCTCGGCGAGATCGTCGATGCCACGATCGCGTTGATCGACGACCCGGCGATCACGACGGACGATCTGTCGAGCCTCGTGACCGGCCCCGACTTCCCGACCGGCGCGACGATCTTCCGCTATGAGCGCCAGCGCAACCTGATCTCGGGCGAGTGGGAGACCGTCGACGCGATCCGCCAGATGTACGCCCACGGCCGCGGACGCGTGGTCATGCGCGCCCAGGTCGCGTTCGAGGAGGTGCGCGGGGACCGGATGGCGATCATCGTCACCGAGCTCCCGTACCAGGTGAACAAGGCGACCCTGCTCGAAAAGATCGCGGAGCTCGTCAAGGACAAGAAGATGGACGGGATCTCGGACCTGCGGGACGAGTCCGACCGGGACGGCATGCGCATCTACATCGAGATGAAGCGGGACGCCAATCCGCACAAGGTGCTGAATAACCTGTTCAAGCACACCGCGATGCAGACCGCCTTCAACATGAACATGCTCGCCCTCGTTAACGGCCAGCCCCAGACGCTGTCGCTGAAGTCGGTCCTCCAGCATCACGTCGACCATCGGCGCGAGATCATCCGGCGACGCACGGAGTTCGATCTCGGCAAGGCCCGCGATCGCGCGCACATCCTCGAGGGCCTCAAGAAGGCGCTCGACAACCTCGACGCCGTGATCAAGACCATCCGGGCATCGGCGGATACGGAGACCGCCCGTACGAACCTGATGACCGGTTTCGACCTGAGCGAGCGCCAGGCCCAGGCCATCCTCGACATGCGTCTCGCCCGCCTCGCGGCCCTCGAACGCCAGAAGATCGAGGACGAATACCTGCAGGTGATCCAGCTGATCGCCGAGCTGGAGGACATCCTCGCCAACGTGGCACGGGTCCTGTCGATCATCAAGGACGAGCTGACCGAGATCAAGCGGAAGTACGCCGGGGAGCGCAAGACGCGCGTCCAGGAGGATTCCTCCCGCGAGCTGACCGACGAGGACCTGATCGCCGACGAGGACGTGGTCATCACGATCAGCGGCCGCGGCTACATCAAGCGGCAACCTGTTGACACCTATCGTCGCCAGGCACGGGGCGGGAAGGGCATCATCGGCCACACGACCCGCGAGGAGGATGCCGTGAAGCACCTCCT
>JAYTWS010000154.1:0-13440 GCA_043743315.1 Chloroflexota bacterium
GGGTTCTCCGCCGGCGCGAAGCCGATGAACCATGAGTTCGGCTCACCGGTGCCGCCGAGTTCGGCCGTGCCGGACTTCCCCGCCACGGTCATGCCCGGCACGCGGGCGCCTGTCGTGAACTGCCGGCCGAGTTTCCCCTCGACGGCCTGCTTCATCGCCGCCGATACCTCGAGCGCCAGATCCGTGGGCAGGACCTGGCGCCAGTCCTGGGGATCGACGCTCACCGTCCCTGCCTTGCCGGTGAACGTCTGCACGAGATGCGGCTTCATGAGGACCCCGCCGTTGGCGATCGTGCTGGCGACGAGGGCCATCTGAAGTGGCGTGACCACCGTCTCGGCCTGTCCGTAGGATGCGTTGGCCAGCTCCGCCGAATCCGAGAAGCCGCCGCCGAAGGATCCGCCGCCGTTCGTCACCTGCGAGGCCGAGGTTCGGAGATCGAACGGGATCGGCGCGCCGAACCCGAGCATGCCCGCCCACGTGGCGAGCGCATCGCCGCCGGTGTGCAACCCGGCCAGGGCATACCAGATGTTGCACGAGACCTCGGTCGCGCCGATGAAGTCGAGGGCCGTGGAGCCCGTCACGGCATGGTGGCCATCCCGGATCCGGAAGCCGCTCACGAGCAGGCCGGTCTTCTCGGCTGCAGGCTGCTCCGGGAACGTCGTCGCGGCCGTGACCGCGCCCGACCCGAGCGCGGCGATGGCGGTCACGATCTTGAACACCGACCCCGGCACGTAGCGACCCTGCGTCGCCCGGGGCAGCAAGGGAAGATCCGGATCCGCCTGGAGGCTCGCGAACGTGGCCGTCGATGTGGCCGGGTTGGCGATCGCGGAAGCATCGAAGATCGGGGTCGATGCGAGGACGAGCACCTCGCCTGTCCGCGGGTCGAGCATCACGATGGCCCCACGGTCGGCCCCGAGCGCGTTGACGGCCGCCTGCTGGAGCTTCGCCACGAGCGTCGTTCGAATCGCCTGGGGGTCCGATGGATTCGTCCGAAACTTCTTGACCAGGTCCTGGACGGGATCGACGGCCGAAACACCCGTGAGCTGCGCATCGTAGGCCCGCTCGAGGCCCGCACTCCCGAACGCCCGCGAGGCGTACCCGATCACGCCGGAGATCGAGCGGGATAGATACTTCCGGTATGGCTCGCCGTTGGCATCGAGGACCGACCAGGCCAGCCGAACCCCGTCCCGATCGGTGATCTCGCCGCGCTCGACATGCCGACTCGCCGCGATCACAGCGGCGTCATCGGAGGCGGAGGACAGGTCGGCCGATCGAACCACCTGCCAGTACCCGGCGCCGGCGGCAAGCCCACCGAACGCGACCGCGAGTACGAGCGCGACACGCCCGAGTGTCTCCCCGATCCCCGGGTGCTTCGGTCGGCTCCGCGGCGTGCTGCCCCGAGCCGTGCCGCCGCGTGCGTCCATCGACTCCATCAGCGCGCCGCCCGTTCGCGGCGACGCAGCCATCGGCGGCCCGCGGCCGTCATCGGGGGAGCCTCGGCTCCACGATCCGACAGGGCGAGGAGCAGCCCGATCACGACCCCGCTTGCCAGCAGCGACGACCCGCCATAGCTGATGAACGGCAGGGTGATGCCGGTCAACGGGATCAGCTTCAGGTTGCCGGCCGCGATGATGAACGCCTGGACGCCGATGATCAGGCTGAGGCCGGCTGCGAGGATCGCCCGGAACTCATCGACCGCGGAGGCGGCGATCCGGAGGCCACGCTCGATGACGACGAGGTACAGGCCGAGAATCGCGAGGATCCCAACCAACCCGAGCTCTTCGCCGAGCGCCGCGAACGGGAAGTCGGTATGGAGCGCGGGAATGGGCAGGACGCCGCCGACCATCGGCAACCCGGCGCCCAGGCCCGTGCCCAGCAGGCCGCCACGGGCAAACGCGTGGAGCGCCTGGACGACCTGGTAGCCGTTGCCACTGGCCGTCGCAAAAGGATCGAGCCAGATGTCGACGCGGACCCTGACATGCGGGAGGACCTGGTAGAGGATGGTCCCGCCGATGAGCAGGGCGATGAGTCCGATGACCACGAACGATGCCCGTGCCGTGGCGACGTACAGCAGCAGCAGGAACACGATGAAGAACAGGAGCGCGGCCCCGAGGTCCTTCTGCACGATCACGATCGACAGCGCGATCGCCCACATGGCGATCATCGGGGCGAGGTACGGCAGTGGCGGGAGCTGCAATGGCCCGACGTGCGTCGATTCCTCGATCAGGAGCGGCCGGTTCTCGGACAGATAGCCGGCGAGGAAGACCACCAGCAGGATCTTGATGACCTCCGATGGCTGGCCGCTGACCGGCCCGATCGAGATGGTCAGGCGCTGCCCGTTGACGTCGTGTCCGAACACAAACGTCACCAGCAGGATCGCGACGCCAAAGGCCGCCCAGCTGTACTTGTAGAGCCGGAGCCAGGCATCACTTCGGACGACGGCGCCGATCGCGGCCACGAATCCGATCGACACGATGAGCCAGACAAGCTGGGTCCGCCCGAGACCCAGGCCGCCCGCGAGCGTCTGCGGGAGGCGCTCCATGAGCAGCAGGCTGATGCCCCCAAGCATGCCCACCGTCGGCAGCAGCACCTGGTCCGTACGACGACCCGACAGGATCAGCACGAAATGGGCGCCGAACAGCGCCGCAAGATACCAGGCGAGTGCCGGACCATCGGCGAAGAAGCCGGCGTCCGGGCCCGGGTCGCCACCGAGGATTGCGCGGGTCGAAGCCAGCGAGGCGCTGCCGACGGCGAGCGCCAGGGCGACGATCGCGAGGAGGACGAACTCACGTGACCTGGTCCTGGGCCGGACAAGCCGCAGGCCCGAGGGCCGCGCGGGCACGGCGCGGACGCCGTTCGTCACTGTCTGGCGCGCTCGAGGCGGAGCCGGACGTTACCGAACTGGAGCTCGTCGCCGAGCGCGAGCGGCGCAATGACGTCGATCTGACTGCCGTTCACGAATGACCCGTTCGTCGACCCGAGGTCCTCGAGGTACCAGACCCGGCCCCGATAGGTCAATGCGGCATGCATCGTGGAGACGAATTCGTCGTCGAGGAGGATGGTCGCATTCACATCACGCCCAAGCGTCGTGACGGCATCGAGCGAGAAGCCGGCACCGACCTCGGGCTCGCCGCTTGGCGATTCGAGGACAACGAGCCGGCCGATCTCGGCGCCGGGCTCGCGAGCCGCTGACCGCAGGTCGCGGAGGAGGACCCGTACAACCGCCCCCAGGAACACGTACAGCCCACCGAGGAACAGCAGGCGGAGGAGCCAGATCGCGATCACGGTGCCATCCATCGATCAATCCTCGTCGATCGCGGCGACGGTGATGACGGAACCCCCGACTTCGATGACGTCGCCCTCCCCGATCGCGACATCGGCAATCGGCTGTCCATTGACCCGGGTCCCGTTGGTCGATCCCAGGTCCGTGAGGATCAGCATGCCGCCCCGCGCCTGCAGACGCGCGTGGTGCCGCGAGGCCGCATCATCGGCCAGAACGAGGCTGTTGTCCTTGCCCCGCCCGATCGACACGGGGCCGGAGCCGGTCACGAACGTCCGGCCACGACCGCGTGGATCGAGGACCTCGAGCGTTGCCCGCTGCGAACGGACGATCGGTGCTCGAAACACGCGCGTGCTCGCGATGCCTTCGTCGGGCTGGTCGGTGCCCCCGGAGTGTCCCGAGAATCGCGCCTCCACCTCGATGTCGCCGGGCCGGAGCGAATCGTCCCTCACCAGGGCAACTCGCGGGCGCGCGTCGAGGCCGAAGCTCCGCCGACGGGCCCAGTCGAGCGCATGAGACGCCAGATCGACGGCCAGGTCGTCGGCGCCATCAAGGGCGGCCAGGTCCCGCGGCCGGATGTGAATGGTGAATCGATCAGGAACCCGAACCCCGCCCGCCACGGAGACCTTGCCATGCTCCATGGCACGCTCGATCCTGCGGCGGATCTGGACGGGTTGAATCCGAGTCCCGAAGAGCCGGGCGCTCGGCCGCTCGAGGAGCCGCTCCAGGAACCGCTCCACGGCCGACATCGGTCGCATCGGTCGCATCCGGGTGAGCCTAGCAGAGCCATCGGCCGAATTGATCCGGGCGAATTCCGGGCTTGATCGGCTTGCGAAGCGCGGCCGCCGCCACCGGCCGACAGTACCGATGGTGCGACCACCCGGTACCGATTGCGAGCGGGATCAGGATCGAGGCTGGGCTATACTCGGCTCGCGCCGACGATCGTGGAGCGCTTTCCCGCGGGGGCAAATGACCGAGATCCTGACCGAATCCTTCTGCGAACGGTGCGGCACGCGCTACACCTTCGAATCGGCCGTCCCCAGCCAGCGCCGTCTCAGCGGGTTGAAGGTCCTGGGCCGTGGCCTCAAGAACTTCGTGTTGTCCGACGACGCATCGCTCGACGAGTCGATTGCTGCCGCCCGCTCGGACATCGACCGGGACGCGACCAACCACCAGCTCGATGCGTTCCATCGGACCTTCAGCTTCTGTATGTCGTGCCGGCAGTACACGTGCGCCAACTGCTGGAACGAGACGGAGGCCCGGTGCCTGTCGTGTGAGCCGCTCGCGATCGAGTTCCCGACTGCCGGCGTCGTGCCCGAGGAGATCGACCCGGCGCGGCTGCTCCGATTCATGGGAGCGGACGCCGCGCATGCGGACAACGGGCCCGAGGCCTCGCCGGAACACGACCACATCGAGGCACCGGCCGCCCATGTCCACGATCCGTGGCCGGTCGAGCCGGCGCCGCGGCTTGCCTGGCCGGAAGGGTTCGTCGGCTCATCAAATGGCTCCGGAGACGTTGCGCCCGAGCCGACCGTCGAGGCTCCTTCGCTCGATGCCTACGCGGCCGCATTCGGCTCGACAACGGTGGACGCGTGGGCGGCCGATGGCCAGGCCTTGCTTGTCGAGGTCGACGACCGGGCGGCCGCCGAAGTCAGCGCCGACGTCGACGACTGGGCGGCCGCCGAAGCCAGCGCCGAGGACCTGACGCTTGCAGCCGCCGACGTCCCGGAGGCGGCCGAGAGCGAGGCCACGACGGCCGCGACCGAGATCGCAGCGGCCACCACGCAGGTCGATGCGGCCCGAACCGGGGTCGATGCCGCTCCGTCCGCTGTCGAAGCCGCGCTTCAGCAGGGCGAATCCGCCGTCGCTGAACCGGCCGACTTCGAACGAGAGACAGCGCTTGCGGTCGACGCGGAGGAAATCATCGCCGCGGAGCCGGTTGACACCGTCTCTGAGCCGGTTGGCGTCGCTGCTACGGATGGCCATCCGTCGGGCGACGCCGACCACCAGACGCTGTCCGACGCGCTGGCTGCTTATGAAGCCGCGTTCGTCGAGCCAAGCGTTGAAGCGGCCATCGACGAGATCCCCGCAGCCGCACAGGGTTCGGCTGATGGTGCCGAGATGGCCGCAGGGAAGGCCCAGCTCGCGGCGCCAGTCGAGGCGCCAGTCGAGGCGCCAGTCGCGACGCCGCCGATCGAACCGGCGCCGCAACCGGCCATCGCCGCCTTCGAAGCAGAGCCTCAGCCCCAGGAGATGATCCCGACGCCGACTTCCGAGTCTGCCCCGGCCGATCCCGAACCAGTTGTCGAGCCTGAACCGGTCGGCCCGGCCTCGCCGCCCAGCCCGGCAGCTCCCACGGACCACGTCGTCCAGCCGGTGTGGCGCGCGCCGGCCGATCCCGCCAGCTCGGTGCCACAGTGGCCGACCGGCCCACGATGGCCGACCGGCATCCCGACCGAAGGCGCCCTGGCAGCCCAGCCCGCGCCGCTCGATCGACTCGCGGCGTTGATGGCACGAACGTCGACCGAGGCGATGTGGGCCGCCTCAAGCCAGGAGATCCTCCAGCCCGCGGCGGCCACCCCGCCGGTCGCCGGGATCCGGTCATGCGAAAACTGCGGGATCTCGCTCTCGGCGACCGCGCGCTTCTGCCGACGGTGCGGCACCGCGCAGGGTTGAGTCAGCGCGAGGGCCGCGCGCTCCCGCGAAGCGGTCGTGCGGCCGGCCCTCCACACGACGCCAACCGGACCCCGCCCGAATCGCCCGGATTCAGCCGGCGTTACGCTCGAATCGACGATTCCGCTCGCCCGTCCAGGCCGCTCCGATGAGGATCGCCTGGAACGTCAGGCCGAGCCAGGCCAGGGCAGCGAATGCCGTGGCGAGCGAGCCGATGGTCGCCGCGGCCCCAATGAGCCTCGGCGCCACGAAGACGAAGGCCCGCGCGGCAATCGTCAGCACCACCGCAATGACCACCGCTGGTAACCAGGCGGCGCGCCATGACGGTCGCGATTCCGGCACAAATCGATAGATCAGCGCCACGGCTCCCACGGCGAGCCCGAGCGGCAATAGGGCTAGGAGTAGCCGCGTCACGAAGGACACGGCGGCGATGTCGTTTTCGGCCACCGCCGCGTCGAGGAACGCCGCGACACCGGCCATGATCGCGCCGAGGATCACCGAGACCACCAGGAGAATAGCCGTCACCAGGCCGATCACGTTGAGCTGGACCACGCCCCGCGACCGGGGACCCCCGGCGACGCGCGACATCGCCGTCTCGAATGCCAGGATGAACCGGCTCCCACCCCAGATCAGCGTCGCCGTGCCGATGACGGAGATCGCGGCGGCGGATCGAGCCGCCTCCGCGAGTACCACCTCAAGCAGGCCGCGCAGCGGCGGCAGCACGCCGGCGATGCTTTCGACGACATCGGCTCGCCGACCGGGATCCGCAACCAGCAGGCCGGTCAGGCCCGCCGCCACCAGCGCCAGCGGGACGATCGCGAACAGGGCGCTATAGGCGAGTCCACCGGCGAGCAGCGAGCCGCCCGCGGCGTCATACCGGCTCAGGATCGCGAGCATGCCACCGACGGCCGAGCGGGCCGCTCCGGCCAGGCCGCGGGCGATCTTGCGGAGCGACGGCACCGTCAGCCCTTGAGGTCCTCGAACAGGCCGGGCTGGAGATCGTCCGCATGGACGCGCCTCGGTGGCGCGATCAGGGCCCTGACCTCGCCGCGTCGGACGAACCGCCGGCCACCGAGCTTGATGCTCTGCAGTCTGCCGTTCCGGGCCCACGTCCCGATCGTCGAGGGACGGAACCGGATATTTGAGGCCGCGAGGATCTCGGCAGCTTCGGCCAGGCTGATCCAATCGGTGGCGGAGCTGGCCATCGTCAGAAGCCTTCGTCGGCCGTCGAAGGCACAGCCTTTGGTTCGGGTTTCGGGGCGGCGGACTCGGCCGCATCACTGCTCGGCGCCGCATCACTGCCGGACGCCGGATCACCACCGGATGCCGGCTGCGCGCTACTCGCTTTGGTCCGCGACGCGGTCGACGAGCGATCCTTCTTGGCCCACCCGGAACCCTTGAAATGCACGGCCGGGGTCGTGAACCCCTTGCGCATGGTGCCCTCGGCGCCACAGTTCGGACAGAAGCGCGGCCCGACCTCGTGGATGCCATGGATCACCTCGACGAGGTGACGACAGGCCGTGCAGGAGTAGTCGTAGATCGGCATGGCCGGATTCTGTGGTCTGTCGCTCAGCCGCGCAGGAGGCGCATGCCGCACTTCGGGCAGTAGAACGCCCGCTCGTGCGCCGAGTGGAAACCACAGTGCGGACAGACCACGCCACCTCGGCCGGTCGCGACCATGGGTCGAGCCACCGCGGTCAACCCGAGCGCGTACTGGCTCGCGAGGATGCTCGACAGGATCGATGTCAGGATCCGGGAGCCGATCCGGTCGGTGTCACCGCGGACGCCTCGGCCACCCCAGCCCACAACGCCGCGCACGATCATGTCCCCCGTGACCTCATCCCAGTGCGCGGCGGCGCCACCGACGACGGCGTTGTATTCGGGATAGCCCGACGTGTCGGTCTCGCCATCGAGCAGGCCGCACACGAACGTGTCGAAGGCAAGGTCGACCGCATCGATCGACTCGAGGACGACCAGCGCATGGCGCCCGATCGGCGAGAGGGCGTGATGGGCATTCAGCCACTGCATGGCCTCGGACGGCCGGACGATCGAGGGCGACGCCTGGCTGAACTCGATCGGCAAGGGCTCGATGACCTCGACGTCGCTCTTGGACAGGCCGGCCAGCATCCTGGGCAGGTCGGCCAGCGCCGCCGCTCCGGTCTTGATCCGCACGCCCTCGCTGGTTTTGCCGGCGTAGTTGAGCCGCAGCTGATGCTCCTGCGCGACGACTTCCTCGGGCAGCGCGGTCCCGGTTGGCCCCGGAGCGTTCGGTGGGCCGGCCGCATCCGGCACGGCTGCCGGACCCTTCCGGCGCAGAAATTCGAGCGGCACGAATGACTCTCCCCGATTCGCGATGACGAAACTGCCATCTATCGTAGCAGCGCCGATCGGGTGGTCGACGACGGGTCGGACAGGCCCGCTGTACCGGGGGCGCCGTCAAGGGTTGATCGGCCGCGATCCTCCTCGCGAGCCTGGCACCCACCGCTCCGAGGCGCTAGACCTCGAGGCGGGCGCGGAGTCGGGCGACGAGCTCGTCGAGTTCCTGGGCGCGCGCCGTGGCACCCGCCACGACAGCAGGTGGAGCCTTTGCCACGAACGCGTCATTCGCCAGGCGGGCCCTGGCGGACGCGAGGAAGCCTTCGGCTTCGGACAGCTCCTTCTGGATTCGGGCACGATCATGGTCCCTGAGGCCGGCATCCTGCGTGACCACGATCCTGGCTTCCATGTCACCGGCGATGACGATCAGCCCGCGGGGCGCGGCGGTCTCGAGATCGGCTCGCGTACCCGCAACGAGCGGCCGGCTCCGGGACAGGCGCTCGATGGCCGGGTGGAGCAGTTGGAACGTCTCGCCGGACGCCGTTGGCCCGGCGACATGAACCGGGAGCCATGCGGCGGCCGGGAGACCGGCCTCGGCCCGGGCATTGCGGATGCCGCCGACCAGCTCGATCACGGCGTTGAGCTCCGCCTCGACGGACAGGTCCCGCTCCCCTGCCGCTGGCCAGTCGGCCACGATGAGGAGGTCGGGATCGTTCGCGGCGTGTGGCAGCGCGCCCCAAAGTTCCTCGGTGACGAACGGCATCACCGGATGCAGGAGACGGAGGTACGTGTCGAGCGCCTCGACGAGCGTCCACCACGTCGCATCGCGGGCCGCCACCGGCAGCGAGGGGTCGCCCAGCCGCACCTTCGCCAGCTCCAGGCCCCAGTCGCAGAACTCGGACCAGATCGCCTCGTAGACGGCCCGCGTCATCTCGGCGAACTGCAGGTCAACGACAGCCCGATCGACCGCGTCGATCGTGGCGGCGCGGCGGGATCGAATCCATCGCTCGGCCGGTCCGAGATGGGCCGGGTCCGGGTCCCGGCGGGGCGATCCATTCGGGATCGAAGCCGGCCGCGACCCCAGCACGAAGCGCGTGGCGTTCCACAGCTTGTTGGCGAAGTTCCGGGCGTTCTCGATCCTGGCCGTGCTCAACTTCTGGTCGAGACCGGGCGTCGCGCCGTGGATCAGGGCGAAGCGCAGCGCATCGGCACCGGTCGTGTCGATGATCTCGAGTGGATCGACGACGTTGCCCGTGGTCTTGGACATCTTCTTGCCATACGGGTCGCGGATCAGGCCCGAAAGGTAGACGGTCTCGAACGGCGTCTCGTCGAGCAGGGCGAGCCCGAGCATCACCATCCGGGCAACCCAGAAGAAGATGATGTCGTAGGCGGTTTCCATCACCGAACCCGGGTAGTAGTGGGCGAGATCGTCGGTCGCCTCGGGCCAGCCGAGGGTCGAGAAGGGCCACAGCCCCGAGCTGAACCAGGTGTCGAAGATGTCGGGGTCCTGGCGCAGGTCCGCCGGCGGGCGGCCGCACGCCCCGCAGGCTGCCGGACCGGCCTCGAGCTCACTGACCGTGATGTGGCCGTCCGGGCAGTACCAGGCCGGGATGCGATGGCCCCACCAGAGTTGGCGGCTCACGTTCCAGTCGCGGATCCCGGTGAGCCAATGCTCCCAGGTCTTCTCGAACCGCTCGGGCAGGATCCGCGTCTGGTGCGCGCGGGTCGCGGCGAGGGCGCGTTCGGCGAGCGGCGCCGTTCGAATGAACCACTGGGTCTTCAGGCGCGGCTCCACGATGTCGTCCGAGCGCTGGCATCGACCCAGGATCAGGTCGTGCGATCGCTCGGCCTCGAGGTCGCCCGCGGCCGCGAGGTCCTCGAGGATCCGGGCTCGAGCTGCAAACCGATCCAGACCGACGTAGCCGACACCCTGATCATTGATCGATCCGTCATCGGTCATGACGTCGATCGAGGCCAGGCCGTGGCGGCGCCCGATCTCGAGGTCGGTGGCATCGTGGGCAGGGGTGACTTTGACGGCGCCGGTGCCGAAGACCCGATCCACCACCTCGTCCACCACGATTGGGACGTCGCGCTCCACGAATGGAATGCGCACCCGACGACCGACCAGGGGCGCGTAGCGCTCGTCGTCCGGATGAACGGCCACCCCGGTGTCACCCAGGATCGTCTCAGGCCGGGTCGTGGCGACCGTGATCCACTCGTCCCCCTTCGGCGAGCCCGTGGCATCGTCGATCAGGTGATAGCGGACCAGCCAGATCGAGCCGGTGGTCGGTGTCGCGATCACCTCAAGGTCGGACAGGCTGGTCCCGCAGGTCGGACACCAATTGATCAGTGCCTCGGTCCGGTAGGCCAGGCCGTCGCGATACAGCCGCGTGAACGCATGGCGAACGGCCCGGGCACTCCCCTCGTCCATCGTGAATCGGAGCCGACCCCAGTCGGCCGAGGCGCCCACCCGGCGCTGCTGGCCGAGGATGACGCCCCGCGTCCGCTCCACGAACTCCCGCATCCGCGCGAGGTAGCGCTCCCGGCCGAGCGTCGCCCGGCTCTCGCCTTCCTTGGCGAGGATCCCGTCGAGGACGAATTGGGCCGCGATGCTGGCGTGATCGAGGCCGGGCAGGAAGAGCGTGGGCCGACCCTGCATGCGGGCATGGCGGATCATCAGGTCTTCAACCGCCGTGCGCTGGGCATGCCCAAGATGCAGCGAACCGGTGACGTTCGGTGGCGGCTGGATGATCACGAACGGCGGCTTCGAGGCCTCCGCCCGCGACCCCGCGCCGTCAGGCGCGAAGACATCCGCGGCCATCCAGCGCTCGTAGATCGCGCTCTCGACGTTCGCTGGCGCGTACGCCTTGTCGAGTTCCCGCTCTGCCATCGTCCAGCGCTCCAGTCCCGAAAAACATCGAACCCGCTCGTCCAGCGGACGAACGGGTCGTGGTACCACCTGCTGGTTCGAGGTCCCGTCGAGACGCTCATCACGCCCCGGGCCATTGCGGGCGCCGGTACCTCCTGACGGCGCGCTATCGGGCGCCGACCGCACGGCTCGCGAGCGACATTCGGGTCCGTCGTGCCTGCGCGGCTCGCACCGTCTCGCGCTCGCTCCGTGACCGACTCGGCCCTACTTTTCCCGGTCTCCGCCGTGAGGGCGGGAGTGTAGCACGGGGTCCAAGGGCTGCCGCATCGCCCCTCTCGAATGTCCGGTAGATGTTCGTGAGTAGAAAGTCGTTGACTGCGACGTCGCGGTCAACTCCAAGCACACTGTGCAGAAGTACCGAGGCGATGCCGGTGCGGTCCTTGCCGCCGGTGCAATGGTAGAGCGATGGGAGCGACCCAGGCATAGCAAGGCTGGAGAACAGTCCGACGAACATGTGGCGGCCGCGCTCAAGCATGTCGAGATAGTTGTCGTTCCAGAAATCGGCTGATGGAGCGGGAAGGCGTCCTGCCATCACATCGGCGATGATGCCGATTGCGGCTTCGGAACCGCTCACGTCGCCCATCACCAGCCGTGTCACCCGGGGCGGACTGGTGATCGAGAACCGTGTGGGCTGACGTTCAACTTCGGAGTCGATACGGAAATCGTGGATCACCTGTAGATCCAGTGTATCGAGGATGGCAACGTCGCTGTCGGTCAACTCGTTCATATGGTCGCTGCGCCACAGCAGGCCACGCCTCACGAAACGCCCGTTGAGTGTGGCGTATCCGCCGACGTCGCGGAAGTTGTACCCGCCGGCGAGGTTCAGCCTTCGCCACGGTTCCGGCATCATCGTCGGCAGATCGGCCTCGCGTATGCCGACCGAGCGGGCGAACTCCAGAAGGTCGGCTGGAGTGGCTGTCGTGCGATCAGGAATGTCAGGTTGGAAGGCGGAATTCACGAGTTGTGAGCCTACGGGACCGCGATCGGCTCTCGAGCCTATCCGCCGCCCGAAAGCACCCCGGCGTTCGCCACCGACCCATATGGTCACCGTCTCATTTCGCCAGTGCGACCCTGACCAACTAGCCTCTGCGGTTTATGTCTCCCGCAGCACATTTTGGCTCCGGCGGGGCGTATGAACCCGCCACGCTCGTGGCCCATGTTGCCTCGAAGGTCGTTGGCATGCAGCGAGAGGCCGAGGTGCTTGCCGTGGCCTTGGCGACCGGACGTCACGTTCTGATCGAAGGGCCACCGGGGACGGGCAAATCCACCCTGTTGCGATCGCTTGCCGACGCCGCCGGTGTTCCGATGCGCTTTGTCGAAGGCAACGCGGAGCTCACGCCCAATCGACTTCTCGGGCACCACGATCCGGCGCTGGTCCTCCGCGACGGCTATACGCCCGAAGGGTTCGTTCCCGGTCCGTTGGCCGAGGCCGTGCGCGACGGAGGCCTGCTGTACCTCGAAGAGTTCAACCGGATTCCCGAGGAAAGCCTCAATGTGTTGATCACCGCGCTCGCCGAAGGCGAGTTGCACGTGCCCCGGTTCGGAAGGATTCCCGCATCGCCCAACTTCCGTCTGATCGCGGCAATGAACCCCTTTGACGCGGTCGGCACGGCCCGCATCGGGCAGGCCATCTACGATCGAATGTGCCGCGTCGCTGTCAACTACCAGGACGAGGACCACGAGCGGGAGATCGTGACGCAGGCGGTCGGCTGCTCGAGTGCCGACCGGCCCGCCCGTCTTCCGGCCGCTGCGTTCGCGGCTGACCCGGACATGGCCTCTTGGGCCGATGTCGACATTGCTGTTGCACTCACTCGGGCGACTCGCTCACACGCCGATGTCCGTTTCGGGGCAAGTGTTCGCGGTGCCATCGACATGACGATGCTGGCAGGCGGTCTACGTGCTACGCGCGCCTATGAAATTGGCAATCTGCCCATCGGTCGGCTGATCCTCGTCGATGCGGCGCTCGCCGCGTTGTCCGGTCGTATTCGGCTCGATGAGGCCTGTGACCGGCAGCCTGAGGAGATCATCGTCGAGCTACTTGACGCGATCATCAAGGCCCGCTTCGACCGACCTGGTTCCTCGGATGGGGAGGATGATTCGGGAAAAGCTGAGCGCCCTGGCTCGTCGCCCCCGGGGGCACATAGCCAGGGCCGAATTCTGACCGGAGAAGAAGCTCAGAAGGCCGTGCAGGAAGCAGCCCGGCGCACGTCGGGTCGTAGCGAGCTGCGGCACAAACATGGTG
>JAYTWS010000155.1:0-4086 GCA_043743315.1 Chloroflexota bacterium
CGAACGCGACCCAGTACTCGAGGCCGTTGCCGAACGCCATCAGCGCGAACGCGATCACGAGGAGCCGCAGCCCCTTCAGCGGTTCACGCGTCTGCCGGCCCTGCCGGCGCTGGAGCACGATCGCTCCGATCAACATGGCGCCGAGGGCCGGCGTCCAGAGCCGATTGCACAAAACCTCGCTGCTGGCAACGACCGGCACGCAGTCCGGCGGCCAGAACGGCAGCCCGAGCCACAGGAGCCCCCCAAGGATTCCGAGCACCGGCCCGAAACGTTCGAAGCGCTTCATTGCGACACCCCTGGACAGCATCCGGCGCTATGTATCGTGCCACGATACAGCGTTGCGGTGCGTCTTGCGGACGTTGGCCAGTCAGCCTGTCAGCGTGTCAGCCCTTGCGTTCGAGAATCGGGCGGGCGATGTCCGGCTGGTCGACGACGAACGCGAACATCGCGCGATCGCCCCAGCGTCCGAGGAACAGGTGGCCGTAGATGTTGACGCCGGCGTCGGCGAGGGCGCGCGACAGGCGGGCCATCCCGCCGGGTCGATCGTCCACCTCGGCGAGAATCGACTCGCCTTCGACGTAGACGTACTTGCCCTCGTCGAGGATCTGCCGCGTGGCGTCATCGTCGGCCGTGGTCATGATCACGTGGCCGGCGCCGCCGATGCCGCCGCCGCCGATGGCTCGCAGGTCCACGCCACGTTTAGCGAGGAGCTCGGCGAGGGTCGCCATGGCGCCGGGGTCGTTCTTCAACTGGACCACGAACTGATTGGCCATGCCGCCCTCCACGTGGCGAACACCTCGACCGGTGTCCTGCGGCTCCATCCTACCGGCCCGATGGACAGGGCGCCGCGACCCGCTACGATCCCGAGTGTGACGACGCTCGACCAGACGCTCCCGATGCCGCTCCGGGCAACGATCGCGGATCTCCCGCCCGGGATCGCCGACGCGCTCGCGGCCGCCTTGCCGGATCTCGGCGACGCGCGCAGGCGGGTCGTGGCATCAGGTGGCATCCCCTGGCAGGTCGCCGAATGGGGCGATCCCGACGGGACTCCGGTCGTGCTGATCCATGGGGTCACCTCGAACGCGGAGTCGTTCTGGCGGATCGCCCCGGCCATCGCCGCGGCGGGGCACCGCGTGATCGTGGTCGACCTGCCGGGACACGGCAGGACCGGTCACTGGCAGGGCCGCCATCGATTCGCTGAAACGGCTGCGGACCTGGCGGCGCTCATCGACGCCGCCGGGCTGCGCCACCCGCATCTCGCGGTCCTCGGGCACTCGTGGGGCGGGATGGTCGTGGCCGCCTTGCCCGGGGCGGGTATTCGACCCGACCGCCTCATCCTGCTGGACCCGCCGGCGCTTCCCGTCACGGCCATGGAACGGATGACCCACGACCCGCTCGAACGCAAGTACGACGACTTTGCGGAAGCGATGGCCGCCATGAGGTCCGCCAATCCCGGCTGGTCCGAGGGCGACGTCCACGCGAAGGCCCTGGGTCTGACCCAGTTCGAGGTCGAAGCGGTCCGGGCCATCCTTCTCGAGAACGGCGATTGGGACGGCGGCCTCGCAGCGCTGGCGGACCCGGCGGCACGCGGCCTTTCGATCTGGCTGATCCGGGGCGAATTCAAGGCGGGGGGTCTGATCCCGGACGCGGTCCTGCCGGCCTATGTCGCGCGGATCGGGGCCGATCACGTCATCACGATCGCCGAGGCTCCGCACTCGCCCCAGCGCCTCTACCCCGAGGCCACGGTCCTCGCAATCCTTCGCGCCCTGGGATCCTAGCCAAGCCCGGACGGCCGGGCCTTTGGGGGACGGGTCGGCGCCCGGTTGCCAGGCGGAGCCCGGTGCACGGCGATCGCCCGCTGATACGCGGCCATGTAGGCCGGAGCCGAGCCGGTTCGCCAGTCGAAGTCCACGTCCATGCCACGGTCGACCAGCGCGTCCCACGCCGCTCCTCCGGCGCGGAACCGCGCGGCGAACTCGCGGCACGCCCACACGAGACCCTCGGCCGTGGCATGCCGGAAGACGAATCCCGTCCCGGCACCTGGGTGGTCGTGCTCATCGATGACCGTGTCGGCCAGCCCGCCCGTGGCGTGGACGA
This sequence comes from Chloroflexota bacterium, assembly GCA_043743315.1. GTDB lineage: Bacteria > Chloroflexota > Limnocylindria > Limnocylindrales > CSP1-4 > UBA5189. Next base: position 2,098 of record JAYTWS010000155.1, read on the forward strand.
TGGGCGGTGTCCCATACCGGAGCGCCACCATCTGGCCGGTCCCGCACGGTTCGAATCGCGACGGCATGAGGAACCCATCGGCGCCCGCATAGATCCGCCGGGCCATGTCCCGGTCGAAGCGCTCGATCAACGCAACCCGATCCGGTTGCGCGGCCGCCAGGTCGCGCAGCGCGCCAACGAGGGCAGCCGGGCCGGAACCCTGGACTACCAGCCGGAAGCCATCGCCGAGGAGCGCCGGCGCCGCCTCGGCAACCAGATCGAATCCCTTCTGTGGATCGAGGCGCCCGATCATCCCGAGGACCGGACGAGGATCGGACGAATCCATGCCGACCCGCCGGAGCAGATCCGCGCGGCATGCCGCCTTGCCGGCCCGATCGCCCTTCGAGTAAGGCGTCGCGATGGCCGGATCGTTCGCCGGATCCCAGAGGTCGATATCGAGCCCGTTGAGGATCCCGAAGAACCGATCTCCGCGCGCGCGCAGCGCGATATCCAGGCCCATGCCGAACTCGGGCGTGAGCGCTTCCACGGCGAAGCCCGGGCTGACGGTATTCACCAGGTCCACACCGAGGATCCCGGCGCGCAGGAGGTCGACCCCCACTCCGCGGGGCGTGGCCGCGACCCACTCGGGACCCAGCTCCCTGACGTGCGGCGGCGGTGTCCAGCCGTGGTACGCGAGGTTGTGGACCGTCAGCAGGGTCGCGGGGCTCGCCGGCGCGTCCGATGGCTTCTGGTCACCTGTATCCAGGCCGCCGAGATATCGAACCGCCGGGGCGGCGTGCCAGTCGTGAAGATGGAGCACATCGGGCTCCCGACCCTCGGCCCGCATGACCTCGAGCGCGGCGCGGCAGAACAGGGCGAATCTTCCGGCGTTGTCGGGGAAGTCGCCGGCCTCGTTCCCGTAGAAGCCCCCGGCGCGGTCGAATGACGCCGGGTGTTCGATGAGCCGCAAGCGATAGCCATCGGCCCGGACATCGACGACGTCGACCGACGTCGTGGTGCCGGCACGACGACCCGGTGCCGGGACCCGAACGGTCTGCCGCCCCTGGATCCGATCGCCCGGGACCTCCACGCCCCCGTAGCGTGGCAGGAACACGTCGATCGGCGTTTCGAGCTCGCCGCCCGGCAGGGTTCCGAGGGCTCGCGCCAGGGCGTCGACCACGTCGGCCAGACCGCCGGTCTTGGCCCACGGTTCGCACTCGGCGGCAATGAACGCCACGCGGATCGGCATGGACCGATGGTAGCCGCCCGGCCAGGCCCGGTCGTGGCCAGGACGGAGCCGGGTCGTGGCCAGGAAGGAGCCGGGTCGTGGCCAGGACGAGGCGCGACGAGCTCACGCTCCCGGTTGGTTGTTCAACACGCTCTCGGTGGGTTGGTGAACCGGTACAATGCGCGGCGAATGGATCCCCTCGTGCGTATTCCTTCGGTCCGCCCGACCGTTCTCCGCGTGCCGCCGGCGCTCGAAGGGCTCGAGCGGCTTGCGTACAACCTCTATTGGGCGTGGCATCCGAGCGCCAAGGCCCTGTTCAGCCGCCTCGATCCGATCGGCTGGACCCGGAGCCACAATCCGGTGGCCATCCTGTCCGGTCCCATTCGGTGGACCGATTTCATCGACAACTCGGACTTCGTCGCGGCGTACACCGAGGTCATGGCTACCTTCGATCGCTATCTCGCCAACGGCCACGACCATTGGTTCCAGCAGCGCCACAGCAACGAGCTGGCCGGACCGATCGCCTATTTCTGCGCCGAGTACGGGATCCACGAATCGCTCGGCATCTATTCCGGCGGCCTGGGCGTCCTGGCCGGCGACCACCTGAAGACGGCCAGTGACATGTCCCTGCCGTTCGTGGGTGTCGGGCTCCTCTACCGTCGGGGCTACTTTCGACAGACGATCGATGCGGATGGCCACCAGGAGCACGCATACCCGAACTACGACCTCTCACGCCTGCCACTCAGGAGGGCCCTCGATCGAACGGGTGATCCCCTTTCGGT
>JAYTWS010000156.1:0-5732 GCA_043743315.1 Chloroflexota bacterium
CCTAGTAGAGCGTTCCGGTCGGATGCTTACGCATCAGACCAGCCCGAGGTCGAACTTGTTCCAGCGGAACACGACGGGCGCGTCGTTGAACTCCGCGACACCCGCCAGGATCCGGGCCTTGAGCTCGTCGACCGAGTTCACCCGGATGTGGCGCAGGAAGGTCCGGGCCATCTTCGAGAAGGCGCACTCGATCAGGTTGAGCCAGGAGCCGTGCTTGGGGGTATGGACGTACTCGAAGCGGCCGGGGCGCGTGGCGAGATAGGCGCGGGTCTCGCGGCTGATGTGGGCCGAGTGGTTGTCGAGCACGACGCGGATGACGGCCTCGGGCGGGTAGTAGGCATCGAGCCGTGCGAGGAGCCCGATGAACTCGACGCTGCGGTGGCGGTCCTCGACGGCGGCGAAGATGTGGCCCGAGTGCAGGTCGATCGCGGCCAGGATCGACACGGTGCCATGACGCACGTACTCGTAGTCGCGCCCGACGGCGGATGCCTTGCCCGGGACCGGCGGCAGGTCGGGTGCGGTCAGCCCGAGCGCCTGGACCCCCGGCTTCTCGTCGACGCTGACGGTGTACACGGGATCGGGCCGGTCCTCGCTCCCGGCCCCCTCGGCCCTGATCGAGACGTCCCGGTAGACCATCAGGACCTCGTGCATCTTGCGGTCGAAGTCCGGATCGCGGCGCTCGAGGTAGTACCTGATCCGGTGAGGCTTGATGTCGACCTCGTTGAGGATGCGCCAGACCGTGCTCTTGCCCGCGTGGGCCAGGCGGGGGAAGCCCGCGTCATCGGCATGGGCGGCCACGAACCGGGCGAGCCCGGAGATCGTCCACAGCTCCGCGGCCAGGCCGTGCTGGGTGGGCTTGGTGCAGGCGAGGCTCACCACCCAGGCCCGGGCCTCGTCGCCGATCTCCGGCTCGTGCGGACGGTGGTAGGCGTCCGCAAGCCCGGCCGCCACGCCCGCCGCGAGCGCCTTGTCGATGCAGGCGTAGACCGTCGGGCGACTGACCCCGAGCTGGCGCGCGAGGTCGGTGATCGGGATGCCCTGCGCGTAGCCCAGCAGGATCCGCGCGCGCTCCGCCTCGCGGACCGCTGCCGTCCTCGACCCGGCGAGCCGCCGCAGCATCGCCTCCTGGTCCTCGCTCAGCACAAGCGCCGCGCGCTTCGTCCTTCCGGCCATGCTCGCCTCCGACAGCGGTGGGGCTGATCAGCATGGCGAGTATAGATCATGACGTAAGCATATTGGTGGAACGCTCTACTAGCCCCGCCTGGATCAGGCCCGGCGTCGCATAGGCCAGCCTGCCGCCTGCGAAGGGGTGGGTCTCGCCGGAGTGGAGTCGCTCGATCCGCCCACAGTGGGCACACGTCGGCGCACGCTGGTCGGCGAGTAGCTGCGCCCGTGTCTCCGCCCGCTCGCGCTCTTCTCGCTGTCGCCGCTCCGCCCACCGTTGCTCGGCTTCCGCCTCCTCCTCCGCCCGCTGCTCCGGGGTCAGGCCGTCGTCGAACTCATCGCACAGGTTGCAGGCACCGTAGACGCGGCCCTGCCGGCTCGTGAGGATCAAGACATCCTCGGTGCCGTGCTCCGGACATGCCCAGCCGGGGAGGCGGACGCCAACGAGGTTCCCTGGCGGGAGCTCGACCGAGGCCCCGCAGGTGAGGCAGATGCCGGACTCGCCGCGCCGCGCCACGGCCCCTCGACCGCCGGAATGAGCGGCAATGGTCTCCTTCTGAACGGCTCTGGTCACATCATGAACGGCGCCCGTCGGCTGATCGTTGGTCGTGAAGTCGCAGCGCGGGTATGCCGAGCACCCCCAGAAGACGAGGCCTGTCTCGTGGGCGCGCCGCGCGACCAAGTGCCCCTCGCCCGTCTTCGGGCACGCGACCTCGAACGGGAGCTGTTCTGGAGGCGGCTCGATCAGGAACGGCACCATCGAACCCGGCGTCCACCTGATCTCGCGCCGGTCGCCGTCAGGCGAGGCCGAACGCCAATCGAGCCCCTTGGAGATCTCGTTGACGAGCCTGCGGGCGACGTGGACGACCGCCGATTGCGCGCCCCACGTGGAGGCGACGCCGATGTCCTCCTCAGAGCTCCGGGCCACGTGCAGGCCGGTGGTCCCCACGTCCGTTGGCGGGGGTGGGTTCGCCCTATTCAGCGCCCGGATGACTCTGCGGATTCTCTCCCCGACCTCGTCCTCCGACGTGCACGTCTCGGCAGCGATCTCTTTGGCGGACGGCCACGTGCCATCGTCACGCTGGCGGTGTAGTTCGAAGACCTGACGGTCCAATTCCGGGAGCGCCGCCAACGCCGCCGCTTCCCGATCTTCCGAGCCTGGGCTCGCGGGCGGTGCAGTCGCGATCAGGAAGGCGACCGCGAGGGCGAGCGTCTCAAAGTCGTCCGTGTCCAGAGGTGCCCACACCTCGCCTCCGCGAGCCGAGCCATCGCGAGCGAGTGTCACCGCTTCCGGCGGCATCATCCCTTGGGTCCAGACGGTGAGCTCGTTGAACGTGGTCGCGTCGGCAATGACGTCATCGCGGTCGGCCCAAGGGCTGCCCCACGGACGCTCGCTCCAAGCGGTGATGGTCGCGCGCGAGCGGTCATCGCCAATACGGTTCGACCTGCTCACACCTCTGCCTTCATCTCTCGCACCATGGGAGCAGCTTGGCGGTTGGCGATCGACTCAACGATGGTCCGGTCGAATTCGAAGGTCATCGTGAACAGCCTAGAGCCTGCGGCGTGAGGTTGTGGAATTGGCTCAATACGGCGCCGACGAGGTGCCGAGGAGCGTCCCCGAATGACAAGACCTCTGGGTCATGGTGACGACGGGCGACGGAGGCCACATTCGTCGAGCACGAGATGCGTGCGGGCTCCGCGACGCGGCGCGAGCAGACCCAAGGCAGGAAGGACCGAGGTCGTGGGCGACGAGGCATTCTGCCCGCAGTGCGGGGCAAACCGGGCGGTCGGTGCGGCGTTCTGCGCGGGCTGTGGACGGCAGTGGGATGCGCTGCAAGCCACCTCGACGAAATCAGCCGAAGCAGTGCCGGCCTCTCTGTGTGCCAAGCGAGGCCTCATCCTCGTCGGACTGTTCATCTTGAGCCTCCCAGGCTGGGTCGTGGGTGGCTACCTAATCCTCAAGTGGACGGGCCTGATCCGGGGGATGTCGCACGAGAACGAAGTTGCAGCCGGCTGGAGCAGCGCAACGTTCACTGCCGCGATTCTCGCTCTCGCGATGTTTTCCGTGCTGACGCTTCCGTACGGCGAGTCGGCCGCAGAGGTTGGGGCAGCGCAACGGCTGCCCTGGCTCGTTATTGCCACTGTCGCGGCTGCAGGTGCCTTCTACATCGTCAAGACTCGTGGGGCCCCGCAAGTCGGAATGCACGTCGAGTGGAAGGGTTTCGCGATCGGCGCCACGATCGCGATCGTCGGCATCAGCATCTCGATCGGCTCATATGACGCCGCCGCCAAGGGCGGTGGGAGCTACGTGGTCGCCTGGGGCGCGGTCCTGGTCGGTGGCTTGATGGCGCTGCGGAGCCTGAGGCGGCCCGCTCACGTGGCACGCCCGCCCCTGAGCGTCGAGCGCGGCGAGCGGTAACTCCCGCCCGAGACGGCATGGCCCAATCGGCCAACTAGGAACCACGGCCCGCGCACCGCACGCTTGGTGCATGACGGCGCGCTGGTCTGATCCACACCGACTCCCGGACTCCCCCGCCGGGTACGTCCGCGCCGTCAACTTCCCGGGAGCCCGATGAGCGAGGTCGAACTCGCCCTGGCCTTCCTCGCCGGCGTCGGCATGGGCATCGCCCTCGATCGCTGGCTCCTCCCTCCCCCCGGCCTGACTTCGCTCGCCGTCGAGCTCGTCCTCGCTGATCCGCCGAGGGTTGGCCGGGTCGGGATGGAGGCTGTCGATCGGGACCTGCTCGACGCCGCTGGCTATCCCGGCTAACCGCCGGGCGCACGTGGCCCCCGGTTCGACCGGCATGCGTGCTGCCCGAGAGCGTCGGGCGCTTGGCGCCTCGCCTTCGAGGCCGAGGCGCGATCCCGAGGTCTCGACGCGCGGATGGCTACGTTCTGGGCCCCTGCTCATGCGGCCCACCGGGCGGATCTGGCCCGCGCCGCCACGCTCGACGTCCTGGGCGACACCGAAAGGCGGCGCGTTGATCGCTGAGCGGCCGCTGCGATCCGGGAAGTGGGCGGCTCCCGGTCGAGCACCCTCGAGGTCGGGGGGGCCGCTCTCGTGAGTAACCCGACGGCGCACGTCTTCCCCGCGGAGCACGAGCAGCCACAAGGTTCGGCGGCTACTCGTGCGGCGGGCTCGCGAGCCGAAGGCGCCTAGCGGCAGCTACTGCTGACGATGTCGAACCAGACGGTCACGATGCCGACTGCGTTGAGCGTCAGGTGGGCCTTCTCGCTGAACGAGACGTGGGAGCCGTCCGAGCCGCGTCCCTGGGCGTCGAACGTGAGCGTGAAGTTCTGGTTGCGCTCGTTCCAGTTGCCGTTCACCCAGAACGTGCCGTGACCGGTGTACGTGACGCCGGCGTCCGTAAACGTGAAGGACGACGTGTCGGTCAGGGTGAACCAGTACTCGGTACTATTGCTGAAGAAAGTCAGGTGCTGAACCCCGTTTGAGGTTAGTGTGATCGAAACGGTATGCCCCGTGCATGGATTGACATCGGATACGACTTCCGTCAGCCCCTGCCAGGTCTGGGTCAAGTTGACCGTGCCCGGGTTGCCGCCGGCCGAGACCGGCAATACCACTGTCAGGGCCAGCACGAGGCCCACGACGATTCCGAGACGACGCATGATCAGATTCTCCTTAAACGTGTGCCGACCTTCACCATCCCAAACAGATTCCAGGCCCCTCCTCCCCGGCCAACCAGCGTCTCCGGTACGCTAATGCTCAAGCAAGATGGCGCGCGACGGGCCGGCCTCCGTAGGCCGCGCGTTGGGGCATCTGCGACGCCCAGCGAGTATACCCACGCCGGTCCGCGCACTTCGGACAAGATCGGTGGGGTGTTGCCACGATGCACCACGTAATGCGCAGGCGCAGTGATCGCGAAGCCTCTCTACCCGCCCTCTATTTGGGCTGCCGCACCCCGCTCGCACAACACTATGGGTGCGTCACAGTCGACGGACCGTCGCACGGGTGCGATGGTTCGATCGTGAGGAGGGTGGCTCACCACAATGGCGTGTGGATCGTGTCGAGGCGACGAGTCGATCACCGGATCCGGCTGAGTTACGCCGGCTTCGACTCGGAAGTCGAGCAGTTCATCCTGGTGCAGGGCTGACCGGCCCGCTAGCGCTGGTGCGCGACCTGGAGGTCGGTGGACTGGCTCGAGCGTCATAGGCCGTCCCGGTCGCGTTGATGCCGAAGAGCAGGCCGCTCGCGAACCAGTCGAGGCAGGGCGTCGCTCGACGGGCGAGGTCGTGGACTACCTGCGCTCGCTGCCGACCCTTTGGGCGGATGCCGGCCCTGATGGACGCCAGGCGCTCGCCACGGCGATCTTCGCGCGCACCGAAGTAATGGGGTTCGAGCGGCTGGAGTACAAGCTGACACCCGACGCCATCGAACTTGGGCCGGATGCCGCCCTACCAGCCGTGTTCGAACTCAGCGGCACGATTGCTGAGTTTGGTCGGGGCGAGAGGATTTGAACCTCCGACCTCATCGTCCCGAACGATGCGCGCTACCAAGCTGCGCCACGCCCCGACCGAGGGAGCCCGTTTGACAGGGCCCGCGGATGATA
>JAYTWS010000157.1:0-4856 GCA_043743315.1 Chloroflexota bacterium
GACGCCACCAGCAATGGACCTGCCGACAGGACGATGCCATCGCCGATGTTGTTGATGACCGTGGCTGACAGGAGGAATCGAAAGCTGCGCCCGAGGCGAGCGGGCGCAATGATCTCGAGGAGGGATTTGGTCAACCGGGACACGAGCAGCAGGATAGCGGCCGCGCTCCACGGGTCGTCGGTTCCGGCGGGTTGTGCGCGATCCGAGCCTCATGCGGTCGCGGTCCGAGCCGGTGCGTCCGCGCTCCACGGGTCGTGCAGTCTCATGACTCGAGGGTTCCGGACGGAGCACCCGGCCACCCAACGACGGGCCATGCCGGCAGCGCGTTCGTTGCGCCTTCACAATGCGGTCACGCCACTGGAGCCACCGATGTCCCACGAGCATCACGAGCACGATCACCACGAGCACGAGCCGGTCGAGTACGCCGACGCCGTCCGCGGGTTTCGCGAGGACAAGGACGACTACTTCCGGACTGGCGCCGGCAGCCCGCTCCCTCCCGGCGATCGGGCAGCGTTTCCGGGGCTCCCCTACTTCGATGTCGACGAGTCCCTCGCGTTCGAAGGCCTGACCCTGGAGGCCTATGACGGCGACGAGCCGACGACCTTCAGCATCCCCACCTCGGACAATCGCCTGCGCCCGGCGACGCGAGCGGGCGTGTTCCGGTTCACCGTCGGGTCCGTGCCGTGCCAACTCACCGGTTACGCCTTCGAGAACAGTCAGTCAACCTCGATCTTCGTGCCCTTCCTGGACGGGACCACCGGCACCGAGACCTACGGCGCGGGCCGCTACCTCGATATCGAGCTGGAGGACGACGGTACCTACACGATCGACTTCAACCTTGCCTACCATCCGTCCTGCGTCTACGACATGCGGTTCTCCTGTCCGATCACGCCCGCCGAGAATCGGCTTCCGGTTCGCATCGAAGCCGGCGAGCGATTGGGTCAAGTGCACGAGGCCTGAGGCTCGAGGCTCGGGGCGGCCGCGCGTCGGGTCGGGGGCTCGCGGCTCGGCATACGGCCGGGGCACGATCGAGCCCCCGAAGATCGCGCTTTGCCCGCTGCCGGTGGCCCGGAAGATCGCGCCTTTGCCCGCCACCATGGCCAGCTTTCCTGCCACCTCGACACCCGGGGTCGCTAGGGCCGGGTATCCAACCGTTACTGGGCTCGATTCGCTCGTTGGAGAGCCGCCTCGTCCCTTCGGTGAGCACGACTTCGGCCGCCGCGGGTAGGCGACTGGCCAGCGCCGCAGCTCGAATCGACTTAAAGGTCTGCCTCGGCGACCACCCATGTCGAAATGGCATACAAGCGGCGCTGCGCGCTGCCCGATGCCCGGTGGCCACGAGCCGCTGCTGGTGGCCGCTGCCCGCTGCCAGGTGGCCACGAGCCGCTGCGCGGCGCGAGCCGCTGCTCGATGGCCACGAGCTGGTCCTGTAGCTGGACATTCGACGATGGCGCGTGGCGCCCCATTGCGTCGCCGGCGACCAGGCAGGTCCCGACTGGCCCTATCCGCCCACCCGAACCACCAATGGTCAGGCTGGGCAGACGTCCCATGCGGTGCGACCATGCGAGCGGGAGGCAGCGGACACGATGCCCGCACTGGAGGAAGCCATGGCCGGACAACTTGGCCGATTTCGCGACCCCTTCGAAGGACGCGCGGCCCATCGTCGGGAGCTGCGACTACGCGTCGAGGGCGTGCTGGCGCTCGGACTGGCCATCACGGCGTGTGGGCTGACGGCGGCGGTCTGGGTCAGGACCCTCGCTCCGGTCATCGCGCTCTACGGCCCCAGCTGACGGCTATATGCGCTCCCAGAAGGTCCGCCCGACGACGAGCCGGCGATGCGGGCCCTGACGCGAAACCAGTTGTCCGACCTCAATGCCCGCCTCGCCTCCGAGGCTTGACCCGGGCCTGCGTCAGGCCGTACGAGCCGCCGCTGTTGCCGCTGACGCCGCCCGCCAGCGACAGAGTGAGCGGCCGATCTGCCTCTTGGCTCGCATGAAGCGCGACATGCGGTAGGGCGGGTGTTCAGGATCGTCGGCGCGCCGCGTATGTTGCCAGTGCTGAGGCGCGAGTGGCCTGACCTTGTCATTCGACGAGGCGACACCGGGGTCAGGCGACCCAGACGACCTCGGTGATCTGTCCACAGTCGCCACAGAACACATGGTGTTCGCCAAGACCGTCGAGTTCGCAGTGGCCTCGCTCGTCGCACACCGTCCCGGCGAGCAGGCCGAAGTTGATCTGTGGCTGCGGGTCGAGTGGTACCCACGCGGTCCCGTTCCAGCCGAAGACTTCCCCGCCCGCCGCTGACCACGGCTCGGGCGAGAGGCCCGGCGGCGGCGGCAGCGTGGGCCGAGCATTGAGCAGAAACGGCATCGAGCCCGTCGAGCGGAATTCCGCGAGCGCCTGTTCATACCGCTTCCAGCCTGGATCGTCGTCCGGCAACGCGTCCGCCGCATCTGCGTCGATGCCGAGGAACTCGTGGAACTCGGGTTCACTCCCTGACAAGAACCCGTCGATCCAGGCCCACGCCTCGGGCGAGGCATCGCGTACGTCGGACCGCGAGATCGTGACGCTTGACGCGAGCGTCTCGCTCCAAGCGGCGACGCGCCCGGGGAACGTATGGGCGTGGCCGTCCAGGCGGCACCTTCCGAAGCCGCCCGTCTCGACCCACAGCCTTTCAATTGCACTCATGCCTCAACGATGGGTCAGCGAGGTGCCGTGGTCAAATGGTGCTCGCCTTAGGTTCGGTTAGGCAGTCCGACATACCGACCGCATAGCGCATATGACCGCGTCAATATGCGTCCGCGCCCGGCCCCGCGACCCGGCTAACGCGCCACGCGGTACCGAAGGTAGACGACCTTTGAGCTGAAGGTGCGGGTTTCGACGAGTTCGAGGTCCACCTGGTGCCGGCGCTGCGGAAAATACGGAGTGCCGCCGCCAACCAGCACGGGGTAGACCCACGGCCGGTACTCGTCGATCAGACCGAGGGCCGCCGCGTCGGCGGCGAGCGTCGCGCCGCCGATCGCGATGTCACCCTCCGCCGTTTCGGATCGCATATGCCTGATCTCTTCCGCCAGGCCGCCGGAGGCCAGGCGTGCATTGCCCTCCACCGTCGACAATGTCCTCGAGAACACCACCTTTGGGAGCCGATTCCAAAGTGCGGCCCACTCGAGCTCCGCGTCATCGAGCGATGGGTTCTGGCCGGCGTTCTCCCAGTACAGCATCGTCTCGTACAGCCGCCGTCCCATCAGGTAGACGCCGATCTCGCGGATCTCGTCGATGTGGGAGCGAAAGACCTCGCTGTCGGGCATCGTCCAGTCGAAGCCGCCATCCGGCCCGACGATATAGCCGTCAAGCGAGACGCCCATCGAATAGGTCACGCTGCGCATCAAGGTCCTCCTCGGCATCGGGTTCGACAACACGACGCCGCGACGCCGCATGACTCATAACGGCTCACCGGAACTCCCGGGCAGCCACGCCTCCGAGCAGCGTATTCCGCGGCCGCCTTCCTTCGGGCTTTCCCTCGGCCTCGAAACACATCTGCCGCTCCAACAAGACGCGATCGTGAGGAACGCCGATCAGGCCATGCGATTTCGCTTCGGGGCCCAACGTCGAGCGAGGGATCTGCTCGCATCATCGAGTTCGATAATGGCAAGGTTTCATGCTGGATGACGAGATGCACGGCACGTGGGAGTTCTACCGGAAAGACGACAGGGTGATGCGCGCCGGCACCTTCGAGCGCGGCCGGCAGGTCGGGGTATGGCGCACCTTCGATCGCTCCCGGAATTCTCATCAAGGAAACGGACTTCAAGACCGGACGCTGATTCAGTCGGGACGCGCAACCGTATCCTGAGCGCCGGCGGCAGGTACCGGCGCGTCACGCCACTCCCCGCCGAGCGCGGTTGGCACGGACCGCCACTCCCCGCCGAGCGCGGTTGGCACGGACCGCCGCTGCCCCGTGGGCCACTCCCCCGCCCGCCCTGAGGTACTCTCGGACTCTCGGAGGATCGAATGCCCAAGAATCAACCAGCGCCACTCCCCGATCGGGTCAGGATCGAGAACGTCAACCATCCGGGCAAGACCACGCCTGTCGACGGCGGGAAATACCGCGCCATGCGTGAAGCGCTCCTGGTCGTACTGCCGGCGTCAAAGCCGGGACTCACGGAACAGGCGATGCGCGATGCGCTGATCCCGATCCTTCCGCAGGACCTGTTTCCTGGAGGCGAACGCGCGGGGTGGTGGGCCAAGGCCGTCCAGCTCGATCTTGAGGCCAAGGGCGAAGTCGTCCGCGAGCTCGCCCGCCCGTTGCGCTGGCACCGCCCTGCGGAGATCGCCCGCCCAACGGGATTGCGTGCCTCCCGTGATGGTGGCAGTCCGCCCCTGCGTCACGGCGGCAATCGGAAGCCCTGACGCGAACCGTTCCCGCGCTCGTCGGGTAGAGTCAGCCGACACCCACACGCACCGCGGAGGTTCGAATGGCACAACGCGTGGCCTTGCTTGTCGGGACGCCAAAGGGCGCCTTCATCCTGGACGGTGATGCCCATCGACGTTCCTGGTCACTGCGCGGGCCGCTGTGCGATTCGTGGCCGATCCACGATGTCTCGGTCGTTGCCGAAACGGGCGCCCTCCTCGCAGGTGGCGGCAGCCCGTGGTACGGACCTGCCGTCTGGCGGAGCGAGGATGCCGGGGTCAACTGGACGCATTCCAGCGAGGGCCTGACCTACGGAGACGACGGACCCAAGCTCAAGACCGTGTGGAATGTCACGGCCGCCGAAGGCGTGATCTATGCCGGCGTCGAGCCTGCCGGGCTCTTCCGCAGCCGCGACAACGGTGCGACCTGGGAGCACATCGAAGGGTTG
>JAYTWS010000158.1:0-27599 GCA_043743315.1 Chloroflexota bacterium
GGCGCTGAACAACGAGCAAGTGCGCCAGGGCGGCGCGCTCTTCGTGGATGTCGGCGGCGGGACCACCGACGTGGCGCTCGTCCGGCAGGGTGGCATCGAGGGCACCCGGATGTTCGCGCTCGGCGGAAGGGCCTTCACCAAGTCCATTGCCGATCGTATGGAGCTGCCGTTCCCGCGCGCCGAATCGCTCAAGGTGGACTATGCGCGGGGGATCGCAGGAGACGCGACCGAGGCGATTCGGTCGATCGTCGCCGAAGATGTCGCGGTCTGGGCAGCGGGCGTGGAGCTCGTCCTCGAGGAGCTGGCCGCCGGCGACCTGTTGCCCGGCAGGATCTATCTGTGCGGTGGCGGGACGAGCCTGCCCGAGATTCGTGCCGCCTTGGCGGATCCGGCGTTCTCCAGGACCCTCCCATTTTCGCGGCCGCCGGAGGTTGCGATCATGTCCCCGGACCAGGTCGAGACGATCCGGGATGAGACGCAACTCCTGGTGGACCAGCAGGACGTGACGCCGATGGCACTGGCGTACCAGGCCATCGAGCTCGGACACGCGGCGGGCACGCTGGACGGGGCGCTCCGCCGCGTCGTTCGCCAGTTGCGGATCTGATGAAGACCGCCATCGTCTACCTCGACATCGACGACGAGATCACGTCAGCGGTGGCCCGCATCCGATCGCTCAAGGCGGAGCGGATCGCGCTGACGCTGCCCCATGGCTCGCGCCTCGCGACCTCGCGCATCAATTTCCGCTTGCTCGCCCGGGAAGCCGCCAATCGAAAGAAGATCCTCGAAATCGTCACCGGCGACGCATCCGCCCGTGCGCTCGCCGCTTCGGCCGGGCTGCCGACCCATGTGTCGGTGGCGGCCTTCGAGGCTGGCCCGCAGGCTGCCGTCGACGGCATCGCCGCCGCGACCGAAGCGGCCGGCGGGATCCGATCGGGATCGAGGCCGGCCATTCGACGAGCGGACGAAGGCCCCGAGCCTCGTGCAGATGACAGCCAGACCGTGACCATCTCGACCGAAACGCGTCTGTCAGGTCCGCGGATCGCGACGCCGGTCCCCCAGGTCGGCCGGCGACCGGCAAACCCGATACGCGGCCGCCGGTTCGCTGTCGTATTGGGGCTGGTCGCCCTGCTCACGGCCGCCGCGGTCGCCGGCTTCCAGCTCCTGCCGAGCGCGACGATTTTGCTCGTTCCGACTTCAGACACGGTCGGCCCGCTGAACCTCAGCGTCACGGCACAGTCGGGGATCACCGAACCGGACCCCGCGGGCCTGCTGGTCCCGGCGACCACCGTATCGTTCGACGTCGAGGTCTCGCAGACGTTTCCCGCCACGGGCGTGAAGGTCGATGAGACCTCGGCAGTCGGCGAAGTGACATTCTCGAGCCTCAACACCGGCGGATCCAACCCGATCCCGGAGGGTTCGATCGTCAAGACCGAATCGGGCATCGAATTCCGGACCACCGGGCCGGTCACGCTGCCCTCCGCCCAGATCGGCATCATCGATGGCAAATTCGTGGTCATTCCCTCGACGCGCAAAGTCGGCGTGGCAGCCGTCACGCCGGGCACGGCCGGCAACGTGGCGGCGGGAAAGATCGTTGTCGTACCCGAGAAGGAGAATCCAAAACGCACGCTCGTCAGCAACGAGGCGCCGACGATCGGTGGTACGCATACCGAGAGCCCGGTCGTGCAGCAAACGGACATCGACGCGGCTCAGGCAGCGCTGGACACCGCGCTCGCCGCCAGATTCGCTGACCAGGTCGCGGAAGCCACGGACGTGCCCCCGGGCACGACGCTCTTCCCCGAGACCCGATCCCTCGGACCCTCGACCCCGTCCGTGGATCCGGCGACGCTTCTCGGCCTGCTCCAGCCCTCGTTCGATCTCGGCCTGGTCGCACAGGGCACCGCGCTGGGTGTGGACCCGGGTCCGATTTCAACGCTGGCCGAGGCCCGGATTCGTGCCGCGGTGGATCCCGGGTTCGTCCTCGACGAGGGGTCCATCGAACCGGTCTTTGGAGCGCCGATCGTCATCGGTACCTCGATCACCTTCCCGGTCACGGTGAAGGCGTCCGAGACGCGACGCATCGATGCGACCTCGCTCCGTGACCAGATCCGTGGTCTTGGCCTGCCACAGGCGCGGACGGTCCTCGGGGCGTTCGGCCAGGTCACGATCAGCGTCTGGCCCGACTGGGTGACCACGATCCCTTCGAGCGACAGCCGCGTCAGCCTCACGATCGAAGATTCGGCCCGTCCGTCGCCCGGGGCGTCCGCGCCGATCGATGCCGTCGGGACGCCGTCGAGGCCTTCGCCGTCTGGGTCAACGCCGTGACCCGACTCCTCGGTGTCGATCTCGGGGAGCGCCGGATCGGCCTGGCGATCGCGGAGCCTGGTCGAGAGCCGGCGCGCGCGCTGATGACGATCCAGCGAGCTTCCTCGCCCGCTGCCGATGCCACCCGCCTCGAGCAGATCGTGGGCGAGCGGACGATCGACGAGCTCGTCATCGGGCTGCCGCTCAATGCCAATGGTGACGAGGGACCGATGGCCCAGGCCGCCCGGGCCTGGTCGGACGCAATGGGCGCGGCTCTGGGTCTCCCGATCAACCTCCGCGACGAGCGCCTCAGCAGCCACCGAGCCGAGGGCCGGTTGGGACCCATGCCACGCGGTCGATCCGGCGGTCCACCGTCGCGAACACAGCGGGAGCGGTATCGTGCCCGGGTGGACCAGGAAGCAGCAGTCGTCATCCTCGAGGACGAACTCGAGGCACGCCGGACCATGCACGCGCAGGCCGAAGCGGCCGGGGACGACCAGCCCGTTGATCCGACGGGCTCGGGCGGAAGCATCGGATGAGCATTCGCGCCGGCGGGAATCCTCGCGATCAGGCGCGTCGGATGAACCCGGGTGCCGACAACAACGCCGAGATGCCCAGCTGGCGCGCGTCCGATGGGCGAGGGGGACCGCCCGGTGGCCGCCGGTATCGTGGAGATGGCCCTCGATCGGCTCTGCCGGGCATTCTGCGATTCCTCCTGTTTACGAGTCTCCTCGCCGTGATCGTCGTGGTCGCCGGGTTGACGGCCCTGCGACCGCTCGTCCGTGCCGCGGTCGTCGGCTGGGCGTGGGACAACCCCGGGTCACTCCGGATTTCGTTCGTGGCCGACTTCATCCGCGAGGACCTTGGACCGGCGCTTACGCGTCCGGCCAGTGACGACCCGTCAGAGGTCGTGTTCGAGGTTCAGCTCGGCGATACGCCGACGACGATCGCCCCGCGCCTGCTGGCCTCGGGAACGATCACGTCGGAGCGGGCGTTCGTGTTCACGGCCGTCGAGGATGGCCTGGCGTCGAACCTCAAGGCCGGCAGCTTCCTGCTGCGCAAGAACATGACGACGGCCGAAGTCTCCGCGGCACTTGTCGACGCGCCGGTGGTCATCGCGACGACGCGGGTGACGTTTCGCGAGGGCCTGCGCCTCGAGCAGATCACCGCGAAGCTCCAGACCGTGACATCGGGTGTCGAAGCGAAGGCGTTCTACGACGCGGTCACGGCACCGCCTCCAGAGCTGCTGGCCGAATTCCCTTGGCTCGATCTCCCCGCCGGCGCGACGTTGGAGGGCTACCTCTATCCGGCCACCTACACCCTCATCACGGACGTGCGGGGCGATCCACAGCAACACGTCACCAGCGCGAATGATCTGGTGCGGGCGATGCTCACGAAATTCCATGACGCCGTCGGCGATCTCCGGATGAAGGTGCCTGAATCGCGCGGTCTGACCTGGGCCCAGGTCATGGTCCTGGCCTCGATGGTCGAGCAGGAAGCCCGCCTGGACGTCGACCGGCCACTCATCGCCGGGGTGTTCCAGAACCGCCTCAGCGCAAAGAAGGAGACCCGGGGGTTCCTCGGCTCGGATCCAACGGTGTTCTACGTCAACGACACGCTTCAGCTCCGGGCGCTCGATTTCGAATCCTGGCAGCTCTACTCGTTCTGGGGTCGACCGACGGACCCGTTGCCTGCCACGCTGCCCGACGACCTCGCCGGCTTTAATACGTACACGCACCAGGGCCTCCCGCCCGCTCCCGTGTCCTCGCCGACGGTCGCCTCGATCGACGCCGCGCTCGAACCGGAAACGGCCACCGGTTACCTGTACTTCCTGGCCATCGGCGACGGCAAGACGGTCTACGCCAAGACCTTCAAGGAACATCAGGCCAACATCAAGAGGTACGCCACATGATCGCGCGGCCGCACCCCCGGCCTACGGACTTCCGTGCGCCGCCGACCCGCTCGGACCTCGAACGCTGGGCGGACGCCGATCGGTTGGCGCGCCCCGCGCGACTCGCGCGTCTCCGAGCGCGGATGGAGGCGGCAGGCGTCGATGCGTACTTCGGGGTGCGCCGGGAGCACATGCGCTACCTGACGGGCTTCAGCCTGGCGGAGACCGAGACCGCGTCGGCGGGCGATTCGGGCAAGTTCCTCGTGACGGCCGAGGCCGTCCGCGTCCTTGCTGACAGCCGATACACGATCCAGGCGCGGCGCGAGGCTCCGGATGAGCTCCTCTTCGAGTGCTACCACGCACTCGCGGAGCGATGGCCCGTCCTGCTGGCCGAGGCCGGTGCGCGCCGGGTCGCTGTTGAGGCCGGGTTCGTTCCGCACGCGACCTGGGACCGCCTGGCCGCGGCGGCCCCGGACGCGGAGCTCGTCCCGGCCGAAGGCTGGATCGAAGCGGATCGCCAGGTCAAGGACCCGTCCGAGATCGAGCGGATCGCCGCGGCCTGCGCCGTGGCCGATCGAGCTCTTGCCGCCCTCCTCCCGGTCATCCGGCCCGGGATGACGGAACGGGACCTTGCCCTCGATCTCGAGTGGCGGATGCGGACGGGCGGTGCCGAGGCGCTCGCGTTTGACGTCACCTGCCTCGCCGGTCCCGAGGCCGCGCTTCCACATGGTTCGCCGGGCGACCGTCCGATCGTGACCGGGGCCGTCCTCCTGTTCGACTTCGGGGCCCAGGTGGCGGGGTATCGGAGCGACATGACCCGGACGCTGTTCGTCGGTTCGCCGTCGGACCGGGACCTGGCCGTCTACGAGACGGTGGCGGCCGCGCAGGACGCGGCGTTCGAGGCCCTGCGGGCCGGGCTCGCCGCCGCCCGCCACGGAGCGCCGCTGCCGGATGGGCGTTCGATCGACGGGGTCGCGCGCGCCTCGATCGAAGCGGGCGGACGATGGCCCGCCTTTCAGCATGGGCTGGGCCACGGGATCGGCCTCGCGACGCACGAACTGCCGTCGCTCGGTCGAAGCGCGGCCACCACCCCGCTCCCGTCGCCGACGGTCTTCTCGGTCGAGCCGGGGATCTATCTCGAGGGCGAGACGGGCGTCCGGATCGAAGATCTCGTCGTCCTCGATGCACAGGCCGGACGATTCGAACGGCTGACCCAATTCCCGCGCGAGGTGGTGGTCGTCGGCGCCTGACGGCCTCGTGACCGGGTCGTCCTCGGGTCGACCGGCTCCGTCGACTACAATCGAAGGACCACCCGCTGACCCCCGACCCGGCCCCGGCGCCCCTGCGCCGCGCCCTGGTCCGACCAGGAGCCCTGTCATCCCATGATCAGCACCGGCGAACTCCGCAAGGGCGTGGCCATCGAACTCGATGGTGATCTCTGGCAGATCCTCGATTACCACCACATCAAGATGGGCCGCGGTTCTGCCCAGGTGCGGATCTCGCTCCGGAACATTCGACGCGGCGGCACGGTCGAACGATCGTTCCAGGCCGGGACCAAGTGGCCGCGGGCGACGATGGAGACGCGCCCAATCCAGTTCCTCTATCGGGACGATGACGACTTCCATTTCATGGACACCGACAATTACGACCAGTTCGTGCTCCGGGCGGACCAGCTCGCCGAGTCGACGCAGTACCTCAAGGACGGCATGATCCTCGACCGAACCACCTACCAGGGCGAGACGCTTGGCGTCGAGTTGCCGGTGACCGTCGATCTCGCCGTCACCCAGTCCGATCCGGGTTTTGCCGGCGATACGGCGCAGGGCGCTCGCAAGTCGGCGACCCTCGAGACGGGGCTCGTCGTCTCGGTGCCGCTGTTCGTCAACGAAGGCGACACGATCCGCGTGGACACGCGGACCGGCGAGTACCAGACGCGGATCTGATTCCGATGGCCGCGGCGACATCGGGAGCGCCCGGGCCGCGGATCCTGGCCGTCACCGAGGCCACGCGCGTCGTGGCCGCGCTGGTGCGGGCCGACGATCGGCTTCGAGACCTGTGGGTCGAGGGGGAAGTCGGGCGAGTCACCATCTCGACCGCCGGCCACGCCTACTTCGCGATCAAGGACGACAAGTCGCAACTGCAGTGCGTGTGGTTCCGGGACGATCGACTGCGCAGCGCGTTCCAGCCGCAGACCGGCCTTCGGGCCGTCGTCCATGGTCGGATGGACCTGTACGAGCCCCAGGGTGCGCTCCAGTTCTACGTCATGTCGCTCCAGCCTTCGGGTGTCGGGGATCTCGCGATCCAGTTCGAGGAACGAAAGGCGCGTCTGGCGGCTGAGGGCCTGTTCGATGCGGCCCGCAAGCGGTCCCTGCCATCGCGGCCGCCGGTCATCGCGGTCATCACGTCGCCGACCGGCGCTGTCTGGAAAGACATCTGCCAGATCATCGGGCGCCGTTGGCCCCTGGCGAGCGTCCTGCTCGTCGCCTGCAAGGTCCAGGGGGAGGGGAGCGCCCAGAGCATCGAAGGGGCCTTCCGGCGCCTCGAGCAGCACGTCGCGGAGTGTCGCCACCGTGGTCGCGCCGGGGAGGCCCCAAGCGTGACGATCCTCGCCCGCGGCGGCGGCTCGATGGAAGATCTCTGGTCCTTCAACGACGAGCGGGTCGTCCGGGCGATTGTCGGACACCCCTTGCCGGTGGTGAGCGGGATCGGCCACGAGGTCGACGTCACACTGGCGGATTTCGCAGCCGACGTTCGGGCCCCGACACCGTCCGCGGCCGCGGAGCTGGTCGTACCGAACCGCGCCGACGTTGCCGCTTCGCTCGGGCGCGGGGCCGAGCGAATGCGCGGAGCCGCTGGACGCGCGGTGGCTCACGCTGCCAGGGACGTTGCCGCGGAGCGGCGCCTGCTGGACCGGTTGCACCCAGCCGCCCGGCTGGCCGCATCCCGCGAACGCGCAGGCGAGCTGCTTGATCGGGCGACGCGCGCGACGCGGGTCTGGCTCCTCGAGAGCCGTCGAGCCGAGGAGCGGGCCGCCGAGCGACTGCCGGCACTGGTCGCCCAACGACTGGCGAATGGCGTCGCCTCCCTGGCGGCTGCGGGCGCCGCGCTGCGCTCCCTCGGACCCGAGGCGACGCTTGAGCGTGGGTATGCGATCGTCCGTCGAACCGCCGATCGCTCGGTGGTCCGGGACCCCGCGGACGCGGGTCCGGGAACCGCGCTCGCCATCCGCGTCGCTCGTGGCGAGTTCCCGGCGGTCGGCGTCGACGTCTCGATCGATGGCAGCGCGCGAACCAGGGGCGCCCGATGACATTCGGGCTCACGGAATTGATCGCGTTCCTCGTCCTGACCGGCATCGTGGCCGCGATCGGCGTCGGGTTGGGTATCTTCTTCCTGGCACCGCGCCTCTCGCGGCTCGCCGACCGCAACGATGAGGACACTGGTGCCGGAACCGACTGACACGCCGATCGATCGCCTGGTCTTCGACGATGCGCTGGCCGAGCTGCAACGGGCCGTCGCCGATCTTGAGACCGGTGGACTGCCCCTCGAGCGCTCGATCGCCCTGTACGAACGGGGCGTGGCACTCCACGAGCGCTGCGCGTCACTCCTGTCGGAGGCGGAGCTCAAGGTGCAGCAACTCGTCACCCGCGCCGGCGGAGCGATCGCCGCCATCGACGTCCGCCCCGAGGAGGCGGTCGACGCCGAGTAGCGCGCCTGCGAAACATGCGCGTCCGTGGTATCACATAATCTGAAGTAGACAGCACCCGGACCAACCACCGCGCCGACCATCGAACAGGGGATCGACAACCGACGTGACGCCAACGCTCAAGGACCTGCAGGGCCCCGCTGACCTTCGCGGTCTCAACGATGCACAGCTGGCCGCGATCGCCGCCGAGCTTCGCGAGACGATCATCGCGACCGTGGCGACCACCGGTGGCCATCTGGGCTCATCGCTTGGGGTCGTTGAGCTCACCGTGGCGCTCCATCGGCTCCTCGAATCGCCACGCGACAAGATCGTCTGGGATACCGGACACCAGGCCTACGCCCACAAGCTCCTGACCGGGCGCCTGGCGCAATTCGGGACCCTCCGCCAGCTCGATGGCTTGGGCGGGTTTCCACGCCGCTCCGAGAGCGAGCACGACGTCTTCGATGGCGGCCACGCCGGCACGGGGCTGTCGATCGCCGAGGGCCTGGCAATGGCGCGGGATCTCCGGCACGGACTGGAGCGGATCGCGGTCGTCGTCGGCGACGCAGCGCTCATGACCGGCCTGTCCCTCGAGGCTCTCAATGACATCGGCCATCGCGGCACCCAGCTCCTCATCGTCCTCAACGACAACGAGATGTCGATCAGCCCCACGGTCGGCGCGTTCTCCACTTACCTCTCGAAGATCAAGCTGAGCCAGGCCTGGCAGCAGAGCAAGACCGCCTACGACACCCTCATCGAGAAGCTGCCGGTCGTGGGCGGCGCCGCACTCGAGTGGAGTCAGCGGCTTCGGCGATCCGTGGTCAGCCTCGCTTCGCCGGGCCAGCTGTTCGAGGACCTCGGGATCACCTACATCGGGGTCGTGCCCGGCCATGACCTGCACGCGCTCCTCGAGACCCTCGGCCGGGTCTTCGAGCTCAAGGGCCCGGTGATCGTCCACGTCCGCACGCAGAAGGGTCGCGGGTATCGACCGGCCGAGACGGACCAGGTTTCGTTCCATGGGGCGGCGCTGCCGCCGATGGAGCTCACCCCCGACACCGATGCGCACGATCCCGGCCATCTCGCCGTCTCGAATCGTTCGACTGCGCCGCACGGCCACGGATCGAACGGCGACGCGGTGCCGCCGGCAACCGCGGCCATGGGGCCGAAGAAGCCCCCCAACTACACATCCGTGTTCGCCGACGAACTTGTCGCCCTGGCGGCGGAAGACCGCCGCATCGTCGGGATCACCGCCGGGATGCCGACCGGGACGGGCATGGCGAAATTCCAGGCGGCCTACCCGGATCGCGCAATCGACGTGGGCATCGCCGAGCAGCACGCGGTCACCATGGCGGCCGGCCTGGCCCTCGCGGGCATGCGGCCGGTCGTCGCGCTCTACTCCACGTTCCTGCAGCGGGCGTTCGACCAGACGGTCCACGACGTTTGCCAGAACGACCTGCCGGTCCTCCTGGCCGTGGACCGTGCGGGCCTGGTCGGCGAGGACGGGACGTCCCATCAGGGCATGTTCACGCTGCCGGCCCAGCTCCAGTTGCCGTACCTCGTGGTCGCGAGCCCCAGGGACGAGCAGGAACTGCGGGCGTTGCTCCGGACGGCGATGGCGCAGGTTCATCCCTTTGCCCTGCACTACCCGCGCGATCCCGGGTTCGGGTTGCCGGATGCCGAGCCGCCGACCATCCCGGTCGGACAGGCGGAGCTCCTCCAGGCAGGTCGCGACATCCTGTTGGTTGGCTTCGGTCCGATCGTCCATCGAATGCAGGAGGCGGCTGCCGCACTCGCTCTCGACGGCTGGTCGGTCGGGATGATCAACGCAAGGTTCGCCAAGCCCCTGGATTCAGCGCTGATCCTCGAGCACGCTCGCGGCAAGCAGCTGGTGGTCACGTTCGAGGAGAGCGTGGTGACCGGCGGGTTCGGGAGCGCGGTGCTCGGGGTCGTGGAAGACGCCCGCCAGACGGAACCCGCGTTGCGGAGCGTTCCCGTCAAGAGCGTCGGGATCCCCGGCGATCGGTTCGTCGATCATGGGTCCGTGTCCGACCTGCGACGCGTCCTGCGCCTCGATGCCGCCGGGTTGGAGACGCAGGTCCGTGACGCGCTTCGAACGATCGGGGCGACGCCGGGCCCGCAGCAGGACGGCGACATGATCGATGGGGCCAGTGCGGTTCCAGGCCCGACCTGACCGAAGATCGTGAGGCCGGGGTGAGCCGGCTGTGCCACGATAGTCGCGTGAATGCCCCGGCCTCCGCTCGATCCCACGCCAACGCGCCCCGGACCCATCGTGTCCGTCTGGACCAGCTGATCGTCGATCGTGGCCTGGCCCAGACACGCGCCCGCGCCCAGGCACTGATCCTCGGTGGCAAGGTCCGGACCGGCGAGGGCGATGCCGGCCGGGTGGATCGCAAGGCCGGCGACCTCGTCGCACCGGACATTGACGTAGTGCTCATGGAACGTGACCCGTTCGTGAGCCGCGGTGGCCACAAACTCGTGGCCGCCCTCGATGCCTTCGACATCGACCCTCGGGATGCGGTCTGCCTCGATGTCGGCGCCTCGACCGGCGGCTTCACCGATGCGCTGCTCCAGCGCGGCGCGCGCCTGGTCTACGCGCTCGACGTGGGACGCGGCCAGCTCGCCGAATCGCTTCGCCGCGACCCCCGGGTCGTGTCGATGGAGCGGACCAACGCGCGCACCATCACGTCCGGCACCCTGCCGGAACCGGTGACGCTGGCGACCATCGATGTCTCGTTCATCTCGCTCCGGCTCGTGCTCGACTCCGTATGTCAGGCGTTCGGGCCGCGCGGCGGGTCCATCATCGCTCTCGTGAAGCCCCAATTCGAGGCCGGGCGTGGACAGGTACCCGGCGGCGTCGTGCGGGATCCGGCCGTGCACCGCGCAACGGTCGACCGCGTCGTCGCGGCCGCCATCGAGGGCGGCCTCTTCCCGCGTGATGTGATCCCGTCGCCGATCCTCGGCCCGGAGGGCAACCGCGAGTTCCTGCTCCACCTGGACGTCGTGGGCTCCTCGGCGGCAGCGGTACCGCGTCCGGCAATCGCCCCCGATCTTGATGACCGCATAGCGGCCGCCACGGCGAGCCTCGCGTCGTGAGCAACCAGCCGCTGACGCGGATCGGGTTCGCCTACAACCCGACCAGCGACGCCGCGATCGAGCTCCGCGAGCGGGCGACAGGCTGGGCGGCCATGCGCGCGATCGATCACTGGGCTGCCACGGCTGCCGACATGGATGCGATGAGCGACCAGCTGCCGGGCACGGACGTGCTCGTGGTGCTCGGTGGCGACGGCACCTTCCTGCGCGCGGCACGGGCGGTCGCCGAGATCGATGTTCCACTCCTCGGAATCAACGTCGGCAAGGTCGGGTTCCTGTCCAAGGTCGAGGCCGGCGACCTGATCCGCGTCCTCGATCGACTCCGCGCCGGTGAGTTCACACTCGAGCATCGGATGGCGCTCGAGGGCCGCATCATGCGGGCGGGCTCGCTCGACGCTCCCGAGCGCCACATCGCCCTCAACGACGTGGTGGTCGCGCGCGGATCGTTGGCCCGCGTGGTCCGGCTCGACGTTTCGATCGACGGCAGCCACCTGGCCACATACATCGCCGATGGGCTCGTGGTATCAAGCCCGACCGGCTCGACGGGTTACTCGTTCTCGGCGGGTGGCCCGATCCTCGACCCGACGGCCCGCAACCTCATCGTGACGCCGATCGCCGGGTACCTCACCACGATCCGATCCGTCGTTGTGGGCTCGACGGTTGTCGTGCGCTGCCTGGTCAAGGATGCGCATGAGGCACTCGTGTCGATCGATGGCCGGGAGGACGTCCCGCTTGCCGTCGGCGATATCGTGGAGGTCCGAGCCCTGGAGCGGCCGATCCGGTTCGTGCAGCCCGATGGCGCGCTGCCGTTCTGGGACCTGCTGCGCAGGAAGGTCGAGCTCCTGCCTTCGTGATGGGCCGATGACGACGATCCGCGCAAGCGAACCAGAGGCGCCGGCCGCGATCGACGACCCGACGATCGCTGACGATCGCACGGATCAACCCATGGGGCCGCTGCTCGAGCTCGCCGTCGCCGACCTCGGACTCATCGACCGGCTCCGGATCACGCTCGACCCCGGACTCAACGTCCTGACCGGCGAAACCGGCGCCGGCAAGAGCCTGATCATCGATGCCCTGGGGCTCGCGCTGGGTGCGAGGGCGGACGTGACTCTGGTGCGCCATGGCGCCTCGACCGCGCGCGTCGAAGCCCTGTTCGACCGCATGCCCGAGCCGCTCATCGTGGTCCGCGAGGTCAGCGCCTCGGGTCGCTCGAGCGCGCGGTTGGACGACGAGGCAGCCACCGCGGCGCGCCTCGCCGAGGTCACCGGACGGCTGGTCGAGGTCCACGGTCAGCATGATCAGGGGCGGCTTCTCGACGAACGTCGCCAGCGTGACCTGCTCGATGCCTTCGGTGAGCACCACGAGGCTCGGGCGGCGGTCGCGACGACGGTCGGAGCGTGGCGCGAGAACCGTCGGCGATTGGCAGCCCTATCCATCGACGAGCGTGAGCTGGCCCGCCGGATCGACCTGCTCGACCACGAAGTTGATGAGATCGAGCGTGCCAGACTTCGCGTCGGCGAGGCCGACGAGCTCCGGGCCAGGCTGGAAGCCGCCCGCCACGGGGCGACGATCGCGGCGGGCGGTGCGCTCGTCGGCGAGGCCCTCGACGGGGACGACGGTTCCGCCCGAACCGCCGTCGGCATGGCGCTGCGGGAGACACGAGCACTCGCCCGAATCGACCCACGCCTCGAATCCATCGTCGACCGCCTGGCGGGCGTGGACGCGGAGCTCGAGGACGTCGGCCGAGAGATTCGCGTGATCCTCGGCGCACTCGACCACGACGCCACTTCGCAGGCAAGCCTGGAGGAGCGCCTGTCGGAGATCTACGGGCTCGAGCGCCGCTACGGGGAGGACGAGGCGGCCGTGATCGCCCGTGGCGCTCTTGCGGCCGCTGAGGCCGAGGAGCTGCGAGGGCTCGAGGGCGAACGCGAGCGGCGCTCGGCCGAGGATGCACGCCTGCTGGTTGAGGTGGCACGGGCGGCGGAAGCCCTGGGCAACCTTCGGCGTGAAGCGGCGTCCAGGCTCAGCGACGAGACCGATCAGGTGCTCCAGAACCTCGGGTTCCCGGCCGGCGCATTCAGCGTCGCCGTGGGCCGACGAGCTGCCGGTCCGGACGAGCCAGCGGTCGAGATCGGCGGCGATGCCGTGGCGTTTGATGCGACCGGTGCCGATGACGTGGTCTTCCTCCTTGCACCGAACCCCGGTGAACCCGCCCGGCCGCTGTCCCGCATCGCGTCCGGCGGCGAGCTGTCGCGCGTCGCGCTGGCGATCAAGGAGGTGCTGGCGGCAGCGGACGCGACCCCGACCCTCGTGTTCGACGAGGTCGATACGGGAATCGGCGGCCGAAGCGCGGATCCGCTGGCTCGGAGTCTCTGGACACTTGCCAGGCGTCACCAGGTGCTGGTCGTGACGCACCTGCCCCAGGTCGCGGCCTACGCGGACGCCCATCATCGGATCCAGAAGCGCGAACGGGATGGCCGAACCGTGACGGAGGTCGAACGGCTCGAGGGTCCAGACCGGATCACGGAGCTCGCGACGATGCTCGGCGGCGCCGGCCCGGACGGACCCGGGGCGGCAGCGCTCGCGCAGGCGCGGGCCCTGCTCGATGCGGCGACTGCGTGGAGCGCAGCGGCGCCCAGCGGCGTCTGACCCGCGCTCTTCGCCATGGCACGCCCGCCATCGATCGACCAGGCGATTGACGACTACCTGACCTATCTGCGCGTCGAGCGGGGAGTCTCGCCGGCGACAATCAAAGCCTATCGGAGCGATCTCGGCGACTTCTCAGCTGCCCGTGACACCGGGCGCGACTGGGCGGCTGGTCCGGACGCGGCACGCCGCTACCTCGCTGCCCGGACCCGGCGCGGACAGCGCCACGATCCCGGGCTGGCTCCGACGAGCCTGCGGCGGCGTGCGGCGGCGCTCAAGGGCTTCTACCGGTTCGCGTTCGGCGAGGGTCTGATCGGCGTTGACGTCGCGGCGCACCTTGACCTGCCGAGGATGTCCAGGCTCCTGCCCGAGACCCTGACCGTGGCGGAGGTCGAGCGCCTCCTCGACGCGGCCGGCGGCCGGCGCTGGCCGGGCCTCCGGGACCGCGCCCTCCTGGAGCTGCTCTATGCCTCGGGGCTGCGCATCTCGGAGGCGCTCGGACTCGATCTCGAGGACCTGTCGTTCGACGGGGGCTTCGTCCGCGTCATCGGCAAGGGCGACAAGGAGCGCCTCGTGCCCGTCGGTGACATCGCCCTCGACGCGCTGACGGCCTGGATCAACGGGCCGCGGGTCACCCTGCTGGCCCTCCATCACGTGGAGCCGGTGCGGGGCGGTCCGGTGTTCGTGGGGGATCGGGGAGGCCGATGGGCCCGCCAGCAGGCCTGGGGCGCCGTGAAGCGGGCGGCGGCAGCAGCCGGACTTCCGGACCGGGTCAGCCCGCACACCCTTCGCCATTCCTTTGCCACCCACCTGCTGGAGGGCGGGGCGGATCTTCGGATTGTCCAGGAGTTGCTCGGTCATGCGAGTATCAGCACGACGCAGCTCTACACGCACGTGACGGGGGAGCGCATCCGCGAGGTGTATGCGCGAGCGCATCCGCGAGCCTGACCGAGGAGGAAGCCAGCCGTGCCACGCTATGCCGAAACCCTGCTCACAGATGGCGAGCGCATCGCGCTTCGGTCACGCCAGCACTGGCTCGCAACCTTCGTCGATGGACGCGTCGCGTGGGCGCTGCTCGTCGCATCGCTCGTCCTCATCGTGCTGCGCCTGCAGCTGGAGGACGGGGCGCTCGGGCAGGCAATCGGCGTTGCGGTCCTCATCCTGCTGGTCGTATCCCTCGTGATGCTCGCCAGGATCTATTGGTCGTGGTTTGCCCAGGACTACCTCGTCACGAACCGACGGGTTCTCAAGGTCGAGGGCATCCTCAACAAGCGATCGGCCGACAGCTCGCTCGAGAAGATCAACGACGCCATCCTCGAGCAGAACCTGTTCGGCCGGCTGTTCGGGTATGGCGACCTCGACATCCTGACCGCGGCGGAGGCCTCGGTCGACCGCTATCGCATGCTCGACCAGGCACCCCGGTTCAAGAAGACGATGCTCGAGGCCAAGCATCGGCTCGAGACCGAGATGGTCAGGCTGCCGAGCCCACCGGCGCGGGCCAGCGCGGCGACCGGCCCGCGATTCATGGCCCCCGACGAAGTGGCGCGCGCCCTTGCCAGCCTCGCCGAACTGCGCGACAGCGGCGCGATCAGCCCAGACGATTTCGAGGCGAAGAAGCAGGAATTGCTCTCCCGGCTATGACGTCGTCCATCCGGCCCGCTGGCTCGGAAACCCAAGCGTCGGCTGAGCGGCTAGCATTCGGCAGGCCGTCACCTGGCGGCCAAGGAACATGAGGCGACCAGTCTGGTGCTCGATAACGAAACCATCGTCCGCCTGTCCCTGATCGGGATCATCCTGCTCGCCGCGCTTCCGATCCACGAGTTCTCGCATGCCCTGATCGCCTATCGGCTCGGAGATGGCACGGCAAAATTGCTCGGTCGGCTGACCCTCAACCCGGTCGTCCACTTCGATCCGGTCGGCGGAACGCTCCTGATCCTGACCCTGCTCATCCCTGGCAGCGGGTTCATCTTCGGGTGGGCGAAACCGACCCCCGTCAATCCGGCCAACCTCCGCGGCGGACGGCAGAGCGACGCCCTCGTGGCGCTCGCAGGTCCGGCCTCCAACCTTGTCCTCGCGATCGCTGCGGCGATCCCATTCCGGCTGATGGTCGCCACCGGCGTCGACGCCTCGGTGCCACTTGCGATCCTGTTCCTGTTCATCCAGATCAACGTCTCGCTGATGATCTTCAACCTCATCCCGCTCCCGCCGCTCGATGGGTCGCATGTCCTTCTGGCCCTCGTCGACCCGCGGACGAGCTGGCAGCTGCGGACGTTCCTGTCGCAGTACGGACCGATGATCCTGCTCGGCCTGATCCTGATTCCGTCGGTCACCAATCTTCCCTCGCCGCTCAGGATCGTCTTCCAGGTGATCGGCAATCCCATCATCAGCCTGCTCACGGGTCAATGAAGCCGGGCACGCTGTCCTGGTGGGCAGGCAAGGTCCGCCAGCTCGCGGCCCACGTTCGAGCCCGGGTCGCCGAAGCCGAGCGGATTGAACTCGCAGGCTGGGCATCGGAGGCCGAAGGGCGAATCTTTGACGGGATGACGGTCGCCGACCGGCGCCATGGGCTCGACGTGGTCGCTGCACTCCGGCGCGACGGCATCGATGACATCGACGTGCTGGTGGCCGGCCTCCTCCACGACGCGGGCAAGGGCGCGACGGGCGCGCTCCCGCGCATCGTTCACAGCCTCGGCCAGGCCTTCGGGCCTTGGCTCGTCTACCTCGTCGGGCGGCTGCCGGGCATGCGCGCCCCCCTGGCTCGCCTCGCCGAGCATCCGGAACGCTCGGCGCGTCTCGCAGCCGAAGCCGGCTGCTCGGAGCGGACGATCGAGTTCATCCGCTGGCAGGAGGCCCCGAAAGATCCGGAGTATGGGGAGCGTCTTCGCCTCGCCGATGAGGCCAACTGAGATGCAGGTTTCCCACACGCTCGAGGGCCAGAACCTTGGAGCGGCGCCGGCGACGAGGCCGGCCGTACGCGCCACCGCGAGCCCCGAGGTCCGGTTCGGCGCTGCGCGGCGGCCCGAGGACGCCACCGAGGTCGTGCTGTCCGACTGGGCGGGACCCCTCGGGCTGTTGCTCTCGCTCATCGAGGCGCGCAGGCTCGACGTGCTCACGGTCCCGCTCGGGGCGCTCGCAGGTGCCTATCTCGAGGCCCTGGCGTCGCTCGACGAGGACCGCATCACGAACATCAGCTCGTTCGTGGCCGTGGCCAGCCAGCTGATCCTCATCAAGAGCCGGGCGATGCTGCCGCGACGGGCCGCTCCGGACGCACCAGACGCGCTCCCGGACGAGGGAATGGATCCCGAGGCCGAGCTCCGTGAGCGGCTCCTGCTGTATCGCGCCTATCGCGACGCCGGCGTTCTACTCCAGGCGGTGGCGACGGAGCGAGTCGGGATCTTCCGGCGCGAGCCGGCGACGGCGCTCGCGACCGCAATCGCCGGGGCGCGTGCTCCGGATGCGCCACCGCTCGATCCCGGGTTGCTCACGGCGGCCCTTGCGAGGCTCGCCGCCGTCGGCGCGCCGCCCGTCGCGCCGCCCGAGGTCATCCGCCGATCGATCACGCTCGGGCAGCGGGCCGCGGTCCTCCGGGCGGCGCTCGACGCGGCACCGTCGATCGTCCTCCAGGACATCCTTCGCGATGTCCGGGACCGCGTCGTCGTCGCCGTCACGTTCCTGGCGATGCTCGAACTGATGAAGCGGCGCGAGATCGTGGTCGAGCAGAGCGCCCCGTTCGGCCCGATCACCGCCCGCCGGACCACCCGGGCGGAGCTGACCGCGGCCGGGGTCGGCGACAAGGACCTGTCGGCCCCGCTCGATGAATCCATGGCCGGGTTCCGATGACGGGGGACCTTGTGACGCGGGCGACCGAGCCGGCCCCGCCGAGCACGCCGCCCGCACCCGAGGCGGAGGAGGCGACTGCACCGGGCGCGCTGACCGAGGCCGGCCTGGAAGCGCTGCTGTTCGTTGCCGAGCGGCCCCTGACACGGCGCGAGATCGCGACGCTGGCCGGGGTGGACCGCGTGACCCTTGATGCTCGCCTCGGGGATCTCGAGGTCGCGCTGCGTTCCCGAGGCATTCGGCTCCTGCTGTCGGGCGACCGGGTCGAGCTGGCCACCGCGCCCGAGACCGGGGCGTTGGTTGCCCGCTATGTCGGAGCCGATGCCGTTCGCCTGTCGCCCGCCTCGCTCGAGACCATGGCGATCATCGCCTACCGCCAGCCGATCACGAAGGCGGCGATCGAGCGGATCCGCGGCGTGGATTCCGATTACACCGTACGGAGCCTGATACACCGCCGGCTCGTGGTGGAACTCGGACGGTCGGAGGCCCCGGGCCGTCCGATCCTGTACGGCACCGCGTTCGACTTCCTGGAGCGGTTCGGCCTGACCTCCCTGGACGAGCTGCCGGTCCTGGATGCCGAAGTTGCGGCGCGCCTGGTCGACCCGAACGATGTCACCGGCACGCTCGATCCGAGCACCGATCCGGACCGGGACGGCCTCGATGCCTGAGGAGCGCGTCCAGAAGATCCTCGCGACCGCCGGGGTGGCGTCCCGGCGGGCGAGCGAGGCGCTGATCGCGGCCGGTCGCGTGCGCGTGAACGGGCGGATCGCCCGGGTGGGCGACCAGGCGGACCCGGACTCCGCCCAGATCGAGGTCGACGGGATCCTCGTCGGTGTCGGCGCGGCCCGGACGTACGTCGCTCTGCACAAACCCATCGGCGTGACGTCGACGACGAGCGACCCGTACGCGGAAACGACGGTCCTGGAGCTGGTTCCCACCGCGCTGAACCCGGATGGAACGCGGCTCTACCCGGTCGGCCGCCTCGATCTTGATTCCGAGGGCCTGCTCCTGCTCACGAACGACGGGACATGGGCGGATCACGTCCTCCATCCGCGGTTCGAGGTGCAGCGCGAATACGCGGTGGCGCTCCAGCAACCCCTCGACCACGAGCAAGCCGCGCTTCTCAAGGCGGGCATCCAGCTCGACGAGGGTCGCGCCGTGCTCATGGCGCCGCTTCGGCCGGCAACGGCGATCGAGACACGAACGCTGACCGATCTGCTCCATCCGCCCCCGACCCCGGAACTGGTCTGGTACCGAGCGGTCCTGGCCCAGGGCTGGAAGCGGCAATTGCGTCGAATGTTCGCCGCCGTCGGTGCGCCGATCGTACGCCTCGTGCGTGTCCGGATCGGGACGGTCCGGATCGATCGCCTCCCGTCCGGCCGAGCGCGGCTCCTGCGTGCGCCCGAGGTCCGCCAACTCAGCATGAGCACGGCGTCGCCGCCGCCCGGGCGCCCCGGTTCGACCCAGGCGGCGCTCCTCCGGGGTGGCCCCGGCCGGGCCTCGGGGGTCGCCGCCGAGCGTACGCCGCCCAAGCCAGTTCGGCAGAAGGGTGCCCCAGGCTCGAGCGGCCCGCGACGGCCCGCACCGAAACCGACGGATGCTGTGGGCCGGTCGCCGTCACCGAAAGCCGCTGGGCAAGGGGCCACCCAGCGAACCCGCCGTGGTGGCCCGAAGAGCGGCGAGCCGTCGCAAGGCCACCCGAAGCCCGGTCGCGGGCAGCGAAATCAGCGTGCAAAGGGTCGTCCCGAGGACTATCCTCCGTCGCGATGACTCCTCCCGCACCGGCGGTCGAGGCCTCCGGTCTTAGCAAGTCATTCGGCTCGGTCGTTGCCGTCGACGGCATCGATCTCGTGCTCGAGCCGGGCCGCATCTACGGGCTCCTGGGACCGAATGGCTCGGGCAAGACGACCTTCATCCGGATGCTGGCGGGCCTCGCCCGTCCGACTGCCGGCAGCGCCAGGGTGCTCGGCGTAGAAGTTCCCGATCGCTCGTTGCTCGGGCGGATTGGCTACATGCCCCAGGCCGAAGCGATCTATCCCGAGCTCTCGGTTGCCGAGAACCTGTCGTTCTTCGCTCGTCTCGAGGGCCGGATGGATCGGGGCGTCATCGATCGGACCCTCGAGCTCGTCGAGCTCGGCGATCGTCGGGACACCCCGGCGATGCACCTGTCCGGTGGCATGCGCCGCCGGCTGTCGCTGGCCTGCACCCTGGTGCACGAGCCTGCCGTGTTGCTGCTCGATGAACCGACCGTGGGGGTCGATCCGGCACTCCGCGCCCAGTTCTGGGCCCATTTCCGGCGCCTCGCGGCCAGCGGAGTCACGATCCTCGTGGCCAGCCACGTGATGGATGAGGCGGATCGCTGCGATGAGCTGGTGTTCGTGCGCGCGGGACGGGTCCTCGTCCGCGGTACGTCGGCCGAGGTCCGTGCGAGAGCGGGCACGCCGGACCTCGAAGCCGCGTTCCTGCATTTCGCTGGCCTCGACGCCGAGGGCCGCCCGCTGGCTGGTGCTCGCCCGTGAGCGGCGCGCGAATCCTCGCCGTCGCGCGCCGGATCGCACAGGGATTCCGACGCGACGAGCGAACACTCGGGCTGATATTCGTGGTCCCGCTCGTGGTGACGGCCCTGCTCGGCTGGGTGATCCGCGACCAGAAGGACGCGACCGTCGCAGTCGTCGTGGCCAACGAGGCCGGGGAGCCCGGCCAGCGCATCGTTGATGCCCTGATCGGTGCGACCACCGGAGCGCCCGATGGCATCGAGGTCGTCAGCTGGACGACGTCGGTCGAGGCGGCAAGGGCCGCCCTCCGGGATGGCAGCGCCGACATCGCGGTCGTTCTCCCGGGATCGCTCCTGGCCGATGTCAGCGCGGGCCGGCGCCCGACCCTCACGGTGATCACGCCCGGGACGGATCCGGCGGTGGACGGGGCAGCCCTCGGGGCCCTCCAGGGCGTGATGGGGACGATCGCCGGCGAGCTGGCGGTCGCCAGCGGTGGCCATTCCCTGGTGCCGGTCATCGATCGGCAGACGATCTTCCTGTCGGCCGATGCGGACACGCTGGACGCGCTCGCCCCGGTCTTCCTGGCCTACTTCGGCTACTTCTTCGTGTTCATGCTCACCGGCATCAGCTTCCTGCGCGAGCGGGTTGGCGGGACGCTGGAGCGCCTGCTCTCGACGCCGGTATCGCGGGCGGAGATCGTCCTCGGCTACAGCCTAGGGTTCGGGTTCTTCGCGACCCTCCAGGTGATCGTGCTGACGCTGTTCGTCCTGGGCCGCATCGACGTCCCGCCCATCGGGCCTCTGCCGGCGTTCACGATCGGCCTGGCCATCCAGAGCGCCGGCAGTCCGGTGATCGCGTTCCTGATCACGATCCTGTTATCACTCGGGGCGGTGAACCTGGGCATCTTCCTCTCGACGTTCGCCCGCAGCGAACTGCAGATCATCCAGTTCATTCCCCTGGTCATTATTCCGCAGGGCCTGTTGGGTGGCATCTTCTGGCCCGTCGATCGCCTGCCCGACGTCCTGCAGGTGGTGGCCCATGCGCTCCCCATGGCCTACGCCGTCGATGGCCTCAAGGCCGTGATGTTGCGCGGAGCGGACCTGACCGACGCGGCGGTCCGCCTCGACGTCCTCGTCCTGGCCGGGATCGCCGCGCTGTTCGTGGTCCTGGCCGGAGCGACCATCAAGCGCGAGGTCGCCTGAACCACCGGACCCGGGTCGCACCGGTATGCTCCCGTGATGGCCGAACTGAACCAACCCGCGAACCGTCTCAGGCCGATCGTTGCGATGGATGGCCCGGGGTCCTCGGGCAAGTCCAGCGTCGGTGCCGAAGCGGCCTCGCGGACCGGGCTCCGGTTCTGCGACACGGGCCTCTTCTACCGGGCCGTGGCGTTCGCGGCCGGGCAGCGGGCCATTCCGGAAACCGATCCGGCCGGCCTCGTCGGTCTGGTCGACGCGATCCGGGTCGAGGCGGACGATCGGGGACGCTACGCCGTGGTCACGCTCGATGGCCGGGACGTCACTGCCGAGGTCCAGACGCCGGCCGTCGACGAGGCGGTCTCCGGCTATGCGCGCGTGCCGGAGCTGCGGGCGGCGCTGCTCGAGCGCCAGCGTGAGATCGCCGGGCGTGGCTCCGTCGTGATGGCGGGCCGGGATATCGGCACCGTCGTCCTGCCCGACGCCGACCTGAAGATCTATCTCGATGCGTCGGTCGAGGAACGAGCCCGGCGGCGCGCCGAGGAACGTGGCATCGCTCCGGGCGATACCGCGGCCGGCGAGATCCTCGCGCACCTTCGGAACCGCGACACGGTCGACGCATCACGTGCGGTGGCGCCCCTCCGACGGGCCGACGACGCGATCGTCATCAGGACCGATGGGCTTTCCTTCGAGGACACGGTCGGCCGCGTCGTGGCGGCCATCGAAACGGCCACCGGCGGCTCGGAGCCGGCGACCACGCCCGTCGGTTTCGACGCGCCGGCGACCACGCCCGTCGGCGGGCCGAGCGCCGCGCCGCCGCGCGCGTCAGGGCCCAGGGGCGCGGGCGCGGCCGTGCCGCGTCGTTCGCCGATCGAGCAGACACCGATCGCCACCCGCGTCACCTGGATCATCCGGATTGCCTCGTTCGTGATGCGCGTGGTGACCCGCCTGTTCACGCGCGTCGTGATCGAAGGTGACCTGGCCTTGTTCCCGCGGACCGGGGCCGTCCTCGTGGCCGCGAACCATGCCTCGAATTCAGATCCCGTCCTCACCGGTGGGTTCCTCAACACCCGGCTTGGGCGTCCCATGAACTGGATGGGCAAGCGCGAGGTCTTCGAGTGGCCGTTCATCTCGTGGCTCGCCCGCCACGGCGGCGTGCATCCTGTCGATCGTGGGGCCGCCGACGTCGACGCCTTTCGCACCGCCATGCGCATCCTCGACGAGGGTCACATCCTGGCCGTGTTTCCCGAGGGCACCAGGAGCCCGGACGGTCGGCTGCAACTCGCCAAGGACGGTGTCGCCGTCCTGGCCGCGCGGTCCAACGCCTGGATCGTGCCGATCGGGCTCGCCAACAGCGACCGGCTCTGGCCACGCGGCACCCGGATGCCGCAGCGCACGCCCAGCGTCACGGTCCGGATCGGGACGCCATTCCGGCTGGGGGATGCGCTCGAGGCGGGACCAGGGGGCGAGGGCACGCCGGCCGTCGGTGCATCGGCTTCGGCCTCCCGTCGCCGCGCCAATGCGGCGGGCACCGACCTGATCATGCGGCGGATCGCCGAGCTGCTGCCCGAACGCCAGCGTGGTATCTACGGTCACCCGACCCCGGACTGAGGGTCTCTGCGGACGCCCGTGCGATACTCCGGAACGTTATGGGAACCGTCACCGACATCCGCATCGCGAAGCGCACCGGCTTCTGCTATGGCGTCCGCGAGGCTATCGACAAGGCCAAGGAAGCGAGCGCGGCCGGCAAGGTCACGCACACCCTTGGCCAGGTCGTGCACAACGAAGGCGTGGTCCGGGACCTTCAGGCGCTTGGCATCCGGACCGTGGATACGCTCGATGACGTCGATCACGGCGCCGCGGTGGTCATCCGTGCGCACGGCGTCCGGCCCGAAGTGATGGAGCGCGCCTCCGAACGCGGCCTCGAGGTGATCGACGGCACCTGCACCTGGGTCATTCAGGAGCAACGGGAGCTCAGCCGGCTCGTCGAGGAGGGCTACACCATCGTCCTCCTCGGAACGCCGAAGCATCCCGAGGTCGTCGGCCTGCTGGGCTTCGCGCCTGATGCCATCGTCGTCGACGAAGAAGAGGACTGGGCCAAGATCCCGGCCAAGAAGCGCATGGCGCTGATCTCGCAGAGCACCCAGCCGCCCTGGAAATTCGAGAAGCTCGCGGCGTTCATGGTGGGACGGAGCCACGAGCTCAAGATCGTCAACACCGTGTGCCCGGTCACGATCCGGCGCCAGCAGGACACACTCGAATCGGCGAGCCAGGTCGACCTGATGGTGGTGGTCGGAGGGCGTTCGTCGGCGAACACGAAGGAGCTGACCCGACTGTGCGGCATCGCCGGGACGCCGGCCCTCCAGATCGAATCGGTCCGGGATCTGGACGACCCGAACCCGTTCGTCGATCGCCGCGTGGTCGGGGTGACCGGCGGGACTTCCACCCCGATCGAAGATCTCCACGCAGTCGCCCAGCGCATTCTCGAGATCGGCGGCACGCCCGAGACCCAGGAAAGGGCGGCCGAGCTCGCCGACGCGGCCTTCGTGGTCGCGGCGCATCCTGCCGGCCGCACGACCTCGCTCCCAGCACCCGCGAGTGCGGGCTGACGTGCCAGCGCACCGTGGGACGCTTCCCGTCGTCGCGATCGTCGGGCGGCCGAACGTCGGCAAGAGCACGCTCTTCAACCGGATCCTCGGCGAGCGTCATGCGATCGTCGAGGATCGAGCGCGGACGACCCGCGATCGGATGTATGGCGATTCCGAATGGAACGGGCGCCGCTTCATCGTCGTTGACACCGGCGGGCTCGAGATCGATCCGGACGATCCGATCGAGGCCAAGGTCCAGGTCCAGGCTCGGCTGGCTATTGCCGAGGCCGACGTCATCGTCTTCGTCGTCGATTCGATTGCCGGGCTGACCCCTGCCGACCAGGAGGCGTCCGAACTCCTGCGCCTGGCCCACGTTCCCGTGTTCGTGGCCGCCAACAAGGCCGATAACCCCAAGCGGGAGCTCGACGCGGCCGAGTTCTGGTCCCTCGGCTGGGAGCACACCCATCCGATCGCCGCGAACCATGGGCGAGGTGTTGCCGATCTGCTCGACGAGCTGGTCCGTGCTTTCCCGCCCGAGTCGGAGGCCGAGCTGGCGCGCAGGGCGCGGGCCGCTGAAGCCGACGCGTTCGCCGACTCGGTCGCCCAGGGCAGCCTGCGGCCGTTCATCGTCGGCGAAGACGGCGACGAACTCGAAGATGGGCAGGAGGCTGCGACGGCCGACGACGCCCTCGATGCCGGCGATCTCTCCGGTGACGAGGCCGAGGCCGCGCGCTGGGATGCCATGCTCGCCGCGTCGAGCGACGACACCCCACCGGCCATCGCGTTCGTCGGTCGGCCGAACGTCGGAAAGTCGAGCCTGATCAACGCGCTGCTTGGCGAGGAGCGGACCATTGTCAGCGACATCCCGGGCACCACTCGGGATGCGATCGACTCTCGGGTGGCCTGGGGCCGGACCGAGGTCGTCCTGATCGACACGGCCGGTAT
Source organism: Chloroflexota bacterium (assembly GCA_043743315.1). GTDB lineage: Bacteria > Chloroflexota > Limnocylindria > Limnocylindrales > CSP1-4 > UBA5189. The sequence continues at coordinate 24,690 of JAYTWS010000158.1, forward strand.
CCGGCGCCGCGGCAAAGTGGCCTCGGGTCCCGCGGCCGAGCGCTACTCGACCCTCCGGAGCATCCGCGCGATTGCCCGCTGTGACGTGGCGGTGCTGCTGGTGGACGGGGTTGACGGTCTCACGGCGCAGGACGCGCACGTCGCGGGCTACGTCGTTGATGAGGGCAAGGGCCTCGTCATCGCGATCAACAAGTGGGACGCGGTCGAGGATAAGACCGGCAAGACGTTCGAGACGTACGTCGAGTGGATCCGCCACGAGGCGCCGTTCCTGGACTTCGCGCCCGTGGTGAGCATCTCGGCCAGGACCGGCCAGCGAATTGGGCGGGTCCTGGAGCTGGCCGTCGACGTCTGGGCTGAGCGTCGGCGGCGGGTGGGCACGGGCGAGCTGAACCGGGTCGTGACCGCTGCCTCCGAGCGTCAGCAACCGCCGATGGTCAAGGGCAAGCGGCCCAAGATCTTCTACGCGACCCAGGCCGCGATTGCGCCGCCGACGTTCGTGTTCTTCGCCCGCGAGGCGGCCAACGTTCATTTCAGCTACCAGCGCTACCTCGAGAACCGGCTGCGCGAGACGTTCGGGTTCCTCGGCGCACCGCTCCGCCTGGTGTTCCGCGAACGGGCCGGAGTGCGGATCGAGCGGAAGCCCGAACGAGGCGGTCCGGCCAAGCGGACCAAGGGTGCGACGAACGCCGCCGGCGCCGGGCGCCCGCGTCCGGCCACCCCGCGTCCGGCCACCCCGCGTCCGGCCGTGCGGCGGCCGGCCGTGCGGCGGCCGGCGGATGCCTCCGGGCGCTGACGGATCCGGTGGCGGACGGGCACGGTCATGCGTGACGAACGGCCGGCGCGCGCGGCCATCGTCGGCAGCGGGGCCTGGGGGACCACGCTCGCCCTGATCATCGCCAAGGCCGAGCCGGTGACGCTGCTCTGCCACTCGGCCGAGACGGCGGCGCGACTTGTCGCTGAGCGGCGCAACGAACGCCGGATCGCCGGGATCGACCTGCCGGAGGCTATTCGCCCAACGGCTGACCCCGCCGACCTGGCGACGGTGGATTTCGTGATCATCGCGGTGCCCTCGACGCATCTCCGCGAGACCATGATCCGGATCGCTCCGTCCATTCCCCATCGCGCCGACGTCCTGTCGGTCGTGAAGGGCCTCGAGCCAGGCACGCTGCTGCGGATGACGGAGGTCATCGCGGAGGCCGGTGGCATCGCCCCGGAGCGAGTGGCGGCGCTGTCCGGACCGAATCTCGCGCTCGAGATCGCCTCGGGCCTGCCGGCCTCGGCGGTCGTCGCCGCGTCGGATCAGGCGCTCGCGGAGCGGATCGTCGCTCGGCTGTCACGCCGCGAATTCCGCCTCTACACGAACACCGACGTGCTGGGTGTCGAGTTGTGCGGCGCGCTCAAGAACGTCATCGCGATCGCGGCTGGTGCTGCTGACGGCCTGGGGTTCGGGGACAACGGCAAAGCCGGCCTGATGACCCGCGGCCTGGCGGAGATGATGCGCCTAGGGGTCGCCGCCGGTGCGAACCCGCTGACCTTCGCCGGGCTCGCGGGGATCGGCGACGTCATCGCGACGTGTGGATCAAAGCTCTCGCGAAACCATCGACTCGGCGAGGAGCTGGCCAGAGGCCGCGCCTGGTCCGAGATCGAGTCGTCGCTGCCCGGCATCGCCGAGGGCGCCTACACGGTCGATGCCGCGATCGCCCTCGCGACGCGCCTCGGGGTCGACATGCCGATTGCCCGGGAGGTGCACAACGCGCTGTTCGAGGGCAAGAGCGTCCAGCGCTGTCTCGTGGATCTGCTGGCTCGCGAGTCCAGGGACGAACTGACCGATGCATCGGCCTGGTTGGCCAGGGCGGAACGGGGCAGCTGACGCGCTCTCGGTGTTGACCGTGCGTCACCGATTCGGGCCTGAGCGATCCGGCGGACTCCCAGGCGGACGCCCTCGAGACCTGTCGATGACTGACGGTCATCGTTCACCTTGCAACGCCTAGCGATGGCCACCTTCGAGCGCGACTCAGTGACCCAGCGTCATCACTCCCTCGTCGAGGCTCGCGTGGACGAGGCCCGCGCGGACGAGGCTCCCGGGGACGAGGCTCCCGTGGACGAGGCCCGCGTGGACGAGGCCCGCGTGGACAGCCCTGCCTGCTCAGAGCCCGAGATTTCGAGCGAATCACCCGTCCAGACGGCGCGACGCCTGCTCACAGCGGGCGAAGCTGCCCCGCGGAAACCCCCGTTCGCTCCGAACGTCCGCTCAGAGCCAGCACCGGAGCCCAAACTAGCGCTCACGCCCGGAATCCTCGGGCTGTGAGTGGGCACCCCCGCCGACTTCGGCCGCTTCGGGCCGCTCGCTCGCTGGGTGCTAGACTTCGACGCCTGTCGGGGCGTGGCGCAGTCTGGTAGCGCACCAGTCTGGGGGACTGGTGGTCGTGGGTTCGAATCCCGCCGCCCCGACCATATTCTGAGCGTGAAATGGCCCCGCCGGTTCGTCCGGACGGGGGCCTGACCGCAGTTCTGACCGCAGTTTTGCCTAGTAGGCTGCAGATACGCGACTCCCGGCTAGCCTGGCCCGACCTCGGGCTCCGGGTCGCCGCCCACGGTCCCGTCACAAGCGTCCAGCGGAGCGGCGACCGAACGAGCACCATTCCGGACCTTACCTGGCGTCCGGGCGGCAATCCCGCGCTGCGGCCGGCCACTCAGCTGACGCGCCGGAACCCGGAGTGTCTCAGCGTCGGACTCGCTCCGACGTCGGTGCGCATAGTCACCGCCCCTTAGCCTTGGTGACCAATGGCTCTGGGCGACGGGCCGTGACATCACGCAGGCTGTGTAGATACGGGAGGCGATGACCCGCGGTCCGTACTCAGGTCGCCTGGACCGCGCCGAGCCACTGGCGAGACCCACCCGCAGCTCTCC
>JAYTWS010000159.1:0-3700 GCA_043743315.1 Chloroflexota bacterium
TCGCACTTGTCGTCTTCCACACGGATTTGGGCGAGGGCGGTATCACCGGGATTGCTCACGGTGTACGTGTAGGTCACGTCGCCTCCGCTCGCCGGAACAATGATCGGATCAGCGACCTTTTGAATCGCAATGGTCGGTGCCGCAAGGCGGACCTTGAAATTGTCGTTCTTCCCATTCGTGCATGCCAGGAAGTTGAAGGCAACGGAGTTTGCATTGAAGCCCGCGCAGTCCTCAACGTCTGCCAGCGTAGCAAGGTCAACGCTGTACTCACCACCGTTGCTCGGTGTGGTGTTGTACGGCTGTAGCTGCACCGGTAGACCACCGTTGCAGCCACCCGTGCCGGTGATGTGATTCCCGGCCCCGGAGATCCCGGCAATGACCCCATTTACGACCTGAACCTGACGGAACTTTAGTGCGTCCGAGGAAAGGAGTGTCGCGCCGCTCGGGTCCGTGACCTGAAAGTAGTAGTCCCCATTTGGGAGCCCACCACCGTTGCCACAGTTCTGAGGGCCTCCGTTCAGGTAGACGTCCTCTTTGGCGGCATAGATATTGGCGTTCACGCTGGAGCCATCGCCGAGAGAAGTCCAGATCGCACCGTTCACAGCGGCGAGCGTGGGTGCTGCCGCGGGTGCCAGCATTGCCAGGGCGAGCATCGAGGCGACGCCCAGCCATCCGATCTTGCGGATAATCGATACGCGCCGAGCCGTGTGATTGCGTTCCATCGATCGGTCCCCTCCGAGGTTAGTGCTGAGCTGCATCAGACTGGATGATTGGGCTCTTGCCTGACGATTCATAAATGCAGCGGATGCACAGGATCGCCGATGGTCCTGCCGGTGTCCAGTACTTGTGAACGTCACCCGTCTGAACCCCGCTGCGCAGAACCGCACCTAACTGCCGATTTCGGTGGTGCATCGGTGCACCGAACGCGCGGACACGACCGTGGGATCGTCGCCGGGAGGTCGGATCGGGGCTGGGCCGGATGTGAATAGACGGGGCGCGCTCAGGCAAGCGCGCCCCGTCCAGGTCTCGGGGACCCGAGGTTCAGGTCCCAGGAGTGGGCTCCATGGCTAGCGCCGGCGGAGCTCCTCCCGGCGGAGCCGGCGTGGGGTCGAGACAAGCTGCCCCGTCACCAGGCCGATCCCGGCGAAGACGAGCAGGGCGAGCATCGGGCCGAAGCCCGGGGTGCTCGAACCAGCATCGTGGTCGAGAGCATCGGTGGGCGGAAGCGTCGGCCGAGCAGTCGGCGGAGACGTCTCCGAGAGAATGGACTGGGTCGGGGCGAGCGTGACGGTCGCCGTCACGGTATTGCTGTCAACGCCGCCGGCATGCGCCTGCGCGGTGTTAGTCACGGACGTCGCCCCAATGTCGGCCTGGGTGATGACGTAGCTGGCGGTGCAGGTCATCACGGCGCCCATCGCGAGATCGCCGTCCGGGCACGTCACGGTGGCCTTGTCGTCGGTCACTGTGACGGGCCCCGGCAGATCCACGTCGCCCGTGTTCGTGACCTTGTAGGTGTACATCACGATATCGCCAACCGCCTTGTACGTGGTGGGCGATGCCGACTTCTCAAGCGCGATGCTCGGACAGGCAATCTTCTGGTAGATCGTGGCGAACGCAGCCGGCAGGCCCGAGGCGCTCGTCAGTGGGAAGTAGTGGCTGGCGTCCGTGGCGAGACTTGCCATCAGCGCGGTATCGAGGTCGATCCCGATCGAGAAGGCCTCGTCCGCCGACGCGAGGTAGGTGGCGATGTCGCCGGCGCTCGGGGTCTGGGTGGCCGCGGGATTCGGCTTCCCGTCCGAGATCAGCACGAGGATGTGTCGCGCGGGCGCGGGGCGGCCGTTGGTGCTGAGATCCAGGCCACCGGCCAGGATGCCTGCCTTGAGCGGCGTGCCGACGCTCGAGGTGATGGAACCGATGCCGGTCGATGCCGTGAGGCTCGCGGCGCTGGACGCCCACCGCGCGTCGGGCGGCGTCTCGAGGGCCACGGCCGTGGTCCCGCCAAAGGTCGTGACCGCCAGGCGATGCAGACCGCCGGTACCGACGCCGCCGTTGGCGTCGAGGTCATTGACCAACTGGATTGCCGCGGCTTTGGCGCGGGTCAGGCGCGACGGCGAACCCGTGTCCATGCTGCTCGAGTTGTCGATGATGATTTCGACGTCCAGTGGCGTAATCCCGCAGACCACCTCCTGAGCGCCGAGGACCGTTCGGGGAGTTGCAGCGCCCATGGCCTGCAGGACCAACGAACAAGAGAAGAGCGCGACGAGCGCCAGGGTCAACCCTCGACGGGGCCGGGAACCGAGATGCGACACGAAAACGGAAACCGACATGCGCTGCCTCCCCCGAAGCATGGCGAGGACCACTCCTCTGCCTGGCGCGCCCCCGGCAAACGCAGGGAGCGCAAAGGGCCCTGCTCGGCCGCTGACAACGCGGCCGATAAAGACACGTCGATAGTACGGCGACGCCGAACCAATTGGTACGGGTCAGAATCACCGTTGGCTGATCCCGAACCTCCTTGGACCGCACCCAAAACCGACCCACGATGCGGCGCGCCCACGACCCGGCCGCGAACCAATATGTGCATCGCGATCGAGTTCTCGAGCTCAACACGTCTCAGTCGCCCGGGGTCAAGTCCCCGGACATGATTAGACGGGGCGCGCTCAGGCAAGCGCGCCCCGTCCAGGTCTCGGGGACCCGAGGTTCAGGTCCCGGAAGAGAGCTCCTTGGCTAGCGCCGGCGGATCTCCTCCCGGCGGAGCCGGCGTGGGGTCGGGACAAGCTGCCCCGTCACCACGCCGATCCCGATGAGGACGAGCAGGGCGAGCATCAGGCCGAGGCCCGGGGTGCTCGATCCTGCGTCGTTGTCGATGGTGTCGGTGGGCGGAAGCGTCGGCGGTGCGGTCTCGGCGAGCACTCCCTGGATTCCGACCTCCGCGGTCCCGCTGTCGGGGGCGGTCTGGTCGCTGTCAATGGTCGCGCTGTTCACGAGCGGCTGTGGCAGGTCGAACGACCCGACGAGAACCGTGACCTGGTAGGTCACCGACCCACCGGTCGTGACGGTGGCCGCAGTCCACAAGAGTGTCCGTGTCCCGGCGTCGTAACCGACGAACGTGAACTCGGCGCTGTTCGTGGCCGATCCGGTGACGTAGCCGAGCCCGGAAGGCAGGGTGTCCGTGATCACGCCATTCGTGACGGGACCGTCGGTCAGGACGTAGTCAAGGGTGTAGGTCAGCGTGTCACCCACGAGGGCGAGCGCCGTTCCGCCAGTCGACGTTCCGGCCGAGTTGCCGGTGAACGACTTGTCGATCGTCAGGCCGGGCACCCGGACGACGGCGTCGTCACTGGCCGCGACGGCCTTGTCCGGCTGCTGCTCGGTATGGCCGGCCGCCACGGCGATGTTGGTCGTCGTAACGCTGATGCTCAGCGTGATCGAGCAGGGTGCTGAGAAACCTGCCGGCAGGCTCGCGATCGTGCAGACGTCGATGTCATCGCTGGTATCGCCGGGTGTGCCGGCGTCATCGATCACACGAACGTCGAGCAGATCGACATCGCCGGTGTTGGTGACGAGGTAGTGGTAGATGACGTTGTTCGTGCCAGGCTCGGTCACGTACTCGGCACCGTCCGCGGCGTCACCGGCGGTCTTGACGATCTGGATCGCCGCGCCGACGACATCCACGACCGCATCGTCCGAGGCCGACACGTCG
>JAYTWS010000160.1:0-22018 GCA_043743315.1 Chloroflexota bacterium
GATCATCCCTGGAAGCGGGTCACACCCGGCAGCAAGCTCGAGCAACGACTGACAGAATCACTCGGCAGTTGACCTGACAGAGTCACTCGGCTTCGACACTCCGCCTGGGCCGTCGAACCGCCCGGCCGGCAGCCAGATAGACGAGCTGCGCCAGCGGCTCCTCTTCGACTACCCCATCGCGAAATCAGCCGCAGCTCAGCGGCCGCCACTACGCCGCCCTCGGGTCAGCCGTCTGCTGACCAGCCGAGCGCGCGAAGTCAGAGGAGGTAGCGGATGAGATTCTTCCAACGACTGCGAGGCCGAGTCGGGAAGGTGCGGCGGCCATTGCTTGCGGCGACGACGGCCGCAGCGCTCCTCGCTACGGCTGTCCCAGCGAGCGTCTTTGCTTCAGATCTCGACTACAGTTGGAGCTCGTGCAACTGGGCGGAAGCTGAGGCTTCAGGGGGCACCCTGACCTGGAGCTACGACAGCTTCCATCCCATGCCCGTGGACGGCTGGGGCGACGGGGTGAAGAACTCCTTCACGGACCGCGTCCTCGATGCCGTCGGACGCTGGAACTCCGCGCTCGCTGGCACGCCCACGAACCTGCACCTCGTCAAGGTGACGTCGCAGGCGTCAGACATCTTCATCAGATACATGCTGCCACCGGTCAACACTCCGTTCGGTCAAACGGTGTTCTACGGCTTCGGCGGCGAAATGGGGTGCGTGATCACGGCCCCGGGCGACGACGATAGCAACTGGGTTTACATCTACATCAATCCTCGAGGGGACTGGTTCACTCAGGACGACACCCGCCGAGCGCTCTGGGAAACTGCTTCTTCAACAGTACCGCGCCGGCGTATACCTGCAGCAAACTACACGACGTCGGTTCGACGTTTGCCCATGAACTCGGTCATGCCTTTGGCGTCGCGGCTCATCCCCAGGACCTCCCTAACGGCCACGACGTTGCCGCCGTGGCTCTTGCCCAATGCACGCAGACCGACACCTACGGTCGCCCGATTTACCGACACACGATGTGTCCTTCGACGAGCATCAATACCCAAACGAACAAATGGCGCTCTGAGCGTCGCACCTTGGAGGCGTGGGACCGCGAGTCCCTCCGGCTCCAAGTTGTCTACCACTGAGCGGGAGGCGATCGTGAAGACCTATGCGCGAGCGCTTTTCCTCAGTGTGGCCGTTCTCGTCGTCGGGATCGGCATCGTCCAGGCCGCGAACCCAGATGTGGCACGAGACCCCTGCTGGGCAACAACCTTTCCTGATGACCTACCAAGCAGCAAGATCGGGCCTGTCGACGCCATCGCCGCGAGCGTACGCAAGGAGCAACCCGCCCCAAACGGGGCTGACCTGCGAACGGACGCCTTCGTGGACGCCGTGGGAGCAACGATGGCGAGCGCACGTGAGGTGAGCCGCTCCGATACTGAGGCCGTGTTTGAGACGCGTGATTCAGAAGGCCTCAAGGGAACGATCATCGTCACGAATTCGGACGCCGGATGGGTCGTGAGTGCGATCCGAGTTCGGGTTCCCGACGAGGTGTGCGCCAAGTAGTCCCGTGAACCGGGCGTCGCAGTGGGGGAACCGCTCGACGCCCGGGCCGTATAGGAGTCCGGATATGCGCCTGTTGCTGCTCGTGATCCTTGCCGCTGCCGCCACGACAGGCTGTGCTACCAATCCGACTTCGAATCCGTCATCGAGCGCGTCGCGCCCGTCATTCCCGCCTCCCGAGACGCCATCCGCAAATGACCTGCCCGAGACGCTGGGCGATGCGCTGTTGGTTGAGGCAACCTCGGGCACGTTCAAGGCATTATCGGAGCGGACGTCGTTCGTCCCAGCGCGTGTCACTGTCTGGGACTCTGGGCTTGTCACCGCCAACATTGCCCCTCTCTTCGAGCCGGCCGAGTACCAGTCGATCCAACTCACCGACGAAGATTTCGCAGCCCTTCGTCAGCGCCTCCTGCACGCTCAGTTGACCACCTACATTGCCCAGGACGTGACAGGCCAGCCTCTTGCTTGCGCCGATTGCAACGTCCAGATCATCCGGACGGACATATCGGGGACGGTGATTGAGATGGCTATTGGTGGATATGCGGGGGCAGGCTTCGACTACCCCGAAGGTGTCAAGCTCGCATCTCACGAGGTGGCTTCGCTACTTGAACGATTCCAGACCGGCCAGGGCGCGCCATGGAGAGGGGATCCGCCACTCGTTCAGGTTTCGGAGCCGGCGGCTGGCGGCTAACGCCTAACGCTCGCGGGTCGCGTCGTCGACGCCGGCCGCGGCCCCGAGGTGTCGGGGTGACCGGCGTGGGCGGCGGCAAGGACATTCGCATGTACCTGGCCGAGCTCGCTCGCGCGCCCGTGATGGACGAAGGCCGGAGTGTAGATCGCGATCCCGCTGCGGCGGTGTTCGCCGAGGTACCAGGCGAAGAAGTCGGCGCAGAAGGCCCGGGCGTCCTAAATCGATCCCAGCCGCTCCGGGAAGGTCGACCGGTACTTCAAATCGACAACGTCGACTTCTCCGGCGCGACAATGAACGACCTGCATTTCTCGGGGACGCAGCTGTGGCGTCAGGGGTTTGCTGGCGCCAATTTCTCGAATGCCAGCGTCGTCGGATCCGACCTGACGTATGCCAATCTCCGCGGGATCACAGTCGCAGGGGCCACATCCCGAAGGGCGAATTTGGCTTTCTCGGACGGGCACGCCCGTCGCTTCGCACTCCCGCGACTCGGGCCCCATGATGGCGGCGATGGACGACGCAGCCGGGTACCAGCTCTTCGATTGCGGGCGTGGGCGCCGCCTCGAGGCCTTCGGTCAACTCATCGTTGATCGTCCCGCTCCGATGGCCGATGAATCACGACGCGGTTCCGCCTACTGGGGCGCGGCGATCACGTATCGAGCCGGGCGAGGCTGGGCCGACGCCGAGGGTGCGCGGCCCGAGCACGCTTCATCTCATGTCGCCATCGCCGGCGTGACCCTTGAGGCCCAGTTGGGATCAGGCGGCCAGGTCGGGCTGTATCCCGAGCACGCGGCGTATGCCGATTCGCTCCGGAGTTCCGTCAGCGCCCGCCTCGCCGCCCGTGACGCGGCACCACCCGACCTGCTGAACCTGTTCGGGCACACGGGGCTGCTCTCCCTGGTCGCGGCGCAGGCAGGCGCCCGGGTGACCCATGTCGATGCCTCGCGACCCGCCGTCCAGGCTGCCCGGCGAAATGCCGAGCTCTCCGGACTGGCCGGGCGGCCGATCCGCTGGATCGTCGATGACGCGATGGGGTTCGTCCTGCGCGAGGTACGCCGGGGCCGCCGGTACGACGGCTTCGTCATCGACCCACCCACGTATGGCCACGGAGCTCGAGGCACCGACGAGCGTGGCTGGCTCCTCGATCGGGACCTCGGCCCGCTCCTTGAGACCTGTCGCGGGCTCGCGAACGACGACGCGTTCTGGGTGCTCTCGGCGCATACCTCGGCCTGGGACGGTCGGCGCCTGGCGGCCGTGCTCGAGGACGCCACGCTCGCCGGGCCACTGGCTCGGCCGCGCCGCCTCGAGATCGAGGCCGAGTCCGGCGCGCTCTTGTCGCTCGGGTGGGTCGCCTTGCTCGACCCCCTCCGCCCGGACCCACGATGATGGGTCCCGACATGGTCATCGACAGCCCACGAAACCCGCGAGTTCAGGCCGCCCTGCGCCTGCGCGATCGCGAGCACCGCCTTGCGCTCGGCCAGACGCTGGTGGACGGCGCCCGCGAGGTGCTCCGCGCGCTGCAGGCCGGCGTCGATGTCGACATGGCGTTCATCTGCCGGCGACTCGTCCGGACCGACGAGGCGAGCGATGCACTCCGCGTGATCGAGGCGGCCGGGATGCCGACGATCGAGGTGAGCGAGCGCGTCCACGATCGACTCGCTTTCGGGAATCGACAGGACGGGCTCGTGCTCGTCGTGCGCACGAAGACCAGCAGCCTCGATGCCCTGGAGCCGGGTCCGGACCCCCTGATCCTCGTGACCGAGGACGTCGAGAAGCCGGGCAACCTTGGGGCCATTCTCCGGACGGCGGACGGCGCCGGTTGCGCGGCCGTGATCACGATCGGCGGCACGGACCTGTTCAACCCGAACGTGGTCCGGGCGAGCGTTGGAACGGTCTTCTCGATGCCCGTGGCGGCCGCGACGCCAAGCGCCACGATCGCCTGGCTGATGGACCACGGGATCCGCCCGATCGCCGCCCATGGCGACGCCTCGATGGCGTATACGGCGGCCGACCTCACCGGACCGATCGCCTTGATTCTCGGGAGCGAGGCGGACGGACTGTCCCATGCCTGGCTCGCACCGGCGATCCAGGGTGTGAGGATCCCCATGGCCGGAACGGCCGATAGCCTCAATGTATCGGTGGCGGCGGCCGTCCTGGCCTTCGAGGCGCGGCGGCAGCGCGACCCGGCACCCGGATGAACGGAGAGTTTCATGGTTGAGCATCCAATCGATTTCGTGATCATCGGAGCGGGGCCGGCCGGCGAGGCGGCGGCCCATATGGCGCTCGCCCGCGGAGCCAGCGTCGCGATCGTTGATCACCGCTGGTTCGGCGGCAGTTGCCCACACATCGGATGCGTGCCCTCCAAGGCGCTTCTCCACGCCGCGGGCGAACACGCCGCCGACTCGCAACGCTATCCCTGGGCACGGGCTTCGGACCGCCGCGACTACATGGTCAATCGCGCCGCCGGGGCCGCCGAACCGGACGACGGGTCACATGTGCGGTCCCTTCGGGATGCCGGCGCGACCATCTGGCGCGGGACCGGACGGATCGCGGAGCGCGGTGTCGTCGAAGTGGCCCACGACGGCTCGACGCATCGACTGGCCGCTGCGAACGTGATGGTGGCCACCGGCTCCGAGTCCCGTCGTCCGTCGATTCCCGGCCTCGAAGCCATCGGCGCATGGACCAACGAGCAGGCCACCCTGGCGCGCGAGCTGCCTCGCTCGCTGCTCGTCCTGGGCGGTGGTCCGACGGGCTGCGAGCTGGCTCAGGTCTATGCGCGGTTCGGCGTCCCGACCATCATCGTCCAGTCCGGCCCCCGCCTCGCGCCGACCGACCATCCACGCAACTCCGAGGTCATCCTCGCGGCGCTCGTTCGCGACGGCGTCGATGTCCGCCTGAACGTCCGGGCAACCGCGGCGCATGTCGGCGGCGGCGCCGATGGTTCCCACCGGATCGATCTGTCGGACAGGACCCATGCCGACGGCCACGCCGTGCTCCTCGCGGTTGGTCGCGTCACGGATCTTTCGGACATGGGCCTCGAGGCTTACGGGATCGACGCCAGTGGCCGGACCCCATTTGCCCGCGACGGCCGCCTGCGCCTGGCGGATGGTCTGTGGCTCATCGGCGACCCGGCCGGGCCCGAGCTCCACACGCACCAGGCGCACTACCAGGGCGAGCTGGCGGTTCGAATGGCCCTCGGCGATCCGATCCGCCCCGACTACCGGGCGCTGCCCCGCGCGACCTATATGGATCCCGAGGCGGCATCGGTCGGCGTGACGCTCGACGAGGCCATCGAGCGCGGCATCGATGCCGTCGAGTTCGTCGCCGACTTTCCGAAGACGGCCAAGGGCTACTCGGTCGAGGCCGAACTCGGGCACGTCACGATCGTCATCAACCGGACGACCCGCACGCTCGTTGGCGCCGCGATGGCCTGTCCTGATGCGTCGGCGGCGATCCATGAGTGCGTCCTGGCCATCCGCGCACGGATCGACCTCGACGTGCTTGCCGACACCATCCACGCCTTCCCCTCGACCTCGAGGATCCTCAACGGCCTGTTCAATGAGGCCGCCATTGCCGTTCCTGCAGGCGTCTAGCGCTCGAGCACAACGTCGCCGTCCATGACCACGACGCGTGGACGAACGGTGGCAAACGACGATCCCGGCTGGTCCGGTTCCCGTGGCGCGGCGGGCAGCACGATGAGATCGGCCCTCGATCCCGGGGTCAGGCGCCCGCGATCAACCTCGCGCGTGGTTTCCGCCGGCCCGAGGGAGGCCGCGCGAAGCGCGGCCTCCAGGTCGAGCGCCTCGTGCGGTCCGAACGGTTCGGCGTCCGCGCCCCATGACGGGTCACGGCGGAGGACGGCCATCGCTATGCCCGGCCACGGATCCACCGGTTCGACCGGCGCATCGGTTCCGAACGCGAGCGTGGTCCCATGGTCGGCGAGCGTACGCCAGGTGTAGCCACACGATTCGGCGCGTGGCCCCCAATCGGTCCGAGCCGACTCTGCGTCCTCCCGCAGATGGATCGGTTGCACCGAAGCGGCAATTCCGTGGATCGCGAAGCGGTTCCGGTCGGCTGGATGGACGAGCTGGACGTGCTCGAGCCGGGGCATCAATGGAACCGTGTCCGCGGACGGGACGAGAGCGTCGAGGGCTGCCCGGACGGCGGCATCACCGATCGCGTGGATCTGGCTGGCGATGCCGGCATCAGCCGCCTGGCTCACGAGCCGCGCGAGTTCCTCGGGGCCTTGTCGGAATACGCCGACATCGGTCGATCCCTCGCGCGGTTCCAGGAGGGCGGCAGTGCGGGAACCGAGCGTACCATCGGCAAACAGCTTCAACCAGCCGACACGGGCGCGGCCCTCGGGATCCTGGCCGAGCGGCGTGCCACTACGTATGCCGCGCTCGATCACGCGGCCGAGGCTCTCGGGGCGGAGGCTGGCATGGACCCGCACCGGCAGGTCGCCCGCATCGGCGAGTCGCCCATAGGCATCGAACGCGAGAAGCTCGACATCCGGTGACACGTTCCCGGGATCGTGGACGCCGACCAACCCGAGCGCGAGCATCTGGCGCCCGAATCGCTGCAGGGTCCGGGTGAGGGTTGCCTCGTCCGGTGCCGGGACCAGTCCCATGATCAGGACGCAGGCATTCTCGAGGACCACCCCTTCCGGAGCGCCGTCGGGATTCCGCCGGATGATGCCGCCGTCCGGATCCGGGCTGTCCGCATGGAGGCCAGCCTCTGCGAGTGCCGCTCCGCTGCCCCAGACCGCGTGATGGTCGAATGACCACAAGGCGGCCCTGCGGCCCGGGATCGCACCATCAAGATCGGCCGCACTCGGCCAACGCCCCCAGCGACGTTGGTCCCATCCCCCACCCTGGAGCCAAGCGCCAGCCGGGAGCGCGCGATCCGCCTCGACCAGCAGGGCGAGCCCTTCGTCAAGCGTCTGTGCCGATGTCAGGTCGACGTGCTCGGTGGCAAGCGCGGCATCGAGGAAATGCGCGTGTGCGTCGGTCAGCGCCGGGATGGCGATCTCGCCGGGTTCGAGCTCCAGGCGGACGGTATGCGGGTCCGCCCGCGTATCGAGGTCGACCGCGCTGCCGGCGAAGGCGACCCGACCGTTCCGGATGCCGATCGCCTCGACCCAGGCAAAGCCGGACGGACCCGCGAATGTGGCGATCCGCCCCGTCACGAGCATTTCGAGTGGCATGTCAGGCCTCCGGAACGGGTCCGCGAAGGAGGTCGGCGAGGGCGGGGCGATCGAGGCCGGCGCCAAGGCCCAGGCTGAGTGCGATCCTGGCCTTCGGGCCGCTCAGGGTGCCGGGCAGCATGGCTCCGGCGCGGACCCACATGGCACCGCCGCCGGGAAAGGCATACCCCGTGCCGGCCGCCCCGGCCGCGCATCGGGTGGCGAGGACCACCGGGACGCCCGCGTCGATGAGCGGTCGGGCGGCGTCGAGGAGGCCTGCGGAAGTGTTCCCGGCTCCGGTTGCCTCGACCACGAGCCCTGCGAGGCCGATCGACGACAACGCCTCGATAATCGACCCGTCCATCGCCACGTGTGCGGTGATGAGGCGGACCGGCTCGGCGGCAATGACCGTCCGGACGGCGCGGCGCGGGCCCCTCGTGCGGATGGATGTGAGGCCGTCGTCCCCGATGAACGCGAGCGGGCCGTCATTGAGGCTCTGGAAGGTATCGAGCCTGGAAGCATGCGTCTTGGTGACGTCGTCCGCAGCGTGGAGCGAGCCGGCCATGCAGACAACGACGCCGGCTCCCCGGAATCGATCAGACGCGGCCACGCGGACGGCGTTCCGGAGGTTCTCCGGGCCCTCATATCCCGGTTCGGATGCGGATCGCATCGCTCCAGTGACCACGACGGGCGTGACATCGTCGAGGATGAGGTCCCAGAGGAACGCCGTCTCCTCCAGGACATCGGTCCCCTGGGCCACGACCACACCATCGATCGCCGGATCGGCCTGTGCCGACCGGATCGTCGCCCCGATCTCGAACAACTGGCCGAATGAGAAATGACTCGCGGGGGTTCGGCCCAGGTCGATCGCCCGCACGTCGGCGATGGCATCGAGGCCCGGTGTCCGGGCCAGGATCTCCGCACCATCGAGCGACGGAACGTTCCCGCCGAGGAGCGGGTCGCGCCGCATGCTGATCGTGCCGCCCGTGAAGATGACCGCAACCGTGCTCATCGCGGGTTCGGCTCCCGGATCGGCGCCAGCTCGGCCGTCGCGGCAGTGGAGTCATCCGGCGCGCCGGAGCGGGCCGTCTTGTCGAACCGAACCGAGCCGCGACGGGTCGCCAACCGCCAGAGGGCGCCGTTCACCGCGATCACCCAGACGATGCTGAAGAGCGCCACGCGAACCGACCGGGCCAGCCGCTCTGCGACACCCAGGGAAGCTCCGGACGTCTGCGCTTCCCAGCGCAGCGCATCGAACGCGAGCACCCCGCCGGCGAGAAGGTAGCTCCCGATGAGGGCGCCCGGGAACGCCGGGTTCCCGAACGCCACCGCCCCACCGATCGCCCCGAGGATCAGCGGCGGCGCCGCCAGCTGCGCGCCGTAGGCGGCAAAGTCCCAGCGGGCGCGGAATGGGAGCCGGGCGCTCAGGAGGACGCTCGGCGTGAACGCCAGGAACCGCCGGATGGCGCCTTCGCTCCAACGCAGGCGTTGTCGCCACAGCCCGCGCCAGGCCGGCACCGGGGCCTCCCAGACCTCGAGGTCAAGGGCCCAGCCGACGGTCAGGCCGCACTCCGCGGCGAGTCGGGTGGACAGGTCGAGGTCCTCGGTCAGGCTGGAGGTCGGAATGCCACCGACGGCAGCGAGCAGGTCCCTTCGAATGACGATCCCGTTGCCGCGGAATTCCGAGCACCCGCCCGATGCCCATCGGCCCCGCTGGAGTGCTCCATCCTGCGTCTGCTCATCTGCCTGGATCTGGCTCAGGACCGACCGCGTCACCTGCAGTGTGCGTCGGCGCGCGGTCAGCGCCGGGAGCCCGGCCGCCACGTATCGCGCTGCCGTTCGGAGATACGCCGGCCCGATCCGCGCGTCCGCGTCGAGGATCGCCACGACGTCGAGATCGCTCGCTTCCGGTTCCGCGCTGGCGAGCGCCGCACCCTTGCCGTCGACCGCGCCTGCCTCGTCGCGACGGAGGACCGTGACGAGCTCAGTGATGCCCTGCATCGTGATGGCCGCCGCGACCGCAGCACCTGTTCCATCGGTCGAGCGGTCGTCCACGATCACGACCGAGAACCGGACGGACCCGTCTGGGTTGCGATGATCCTGGGCGGCCAGGTCCCCGATGAGCGCGGGCAGCACCGTCGCCTCGTTCCGGCCCGCGATCAGGACGAGGATCGTCGGCAGGGGTTCGCGAGACGGTTCAGCCGTCGCCAGCGTGACCGGTGGACGGCGGCTGCCGAGCAGGATCGGGACGAGTCCCACGATCAGGACGGCGGCGAAGGTGCCGACGATCCAACGGTCGATGGATCCGGAGGCCGCAGCGAAACCTCCGCCGACGCCACCCGCGAGCCCGACGGCGGCCGCGATCCGCCACACGGCAGGCGTGTGGATCGAAGCGCCGGCGGCCGATTCGGGCGCCGCATGCCCGGGCTGTCGTCCCACGGCCGCTCCCGCTGGCATCATGCGTTCAGGCATCGCCCTCGGAATCCTTGTGCGGTGGCGCATCGAATTCGTCCGTGCGCCGGACGACGCCGATCGGATCGACCGCGTGACTCGGGATCATCGTCCCGGCCGTCGCGCGTTCCTCGGCCGGCATCAGGTGGCCGCGTCGGGTGATCGACAGGATCCCGAACAGGACGATCAGGCCCGCCACGATCAGGAGCATCTCGGTCGTCCCGATGAGGTCGGAGATAGGCCCGACGATGATGATCGGCAGGAAGCTCCCGACCGAGACGAGCATGTTGAGGACCCCGAAAACCCTGCCGCGGACCTCCTCGGGCAGGTCCTCCTGGAGCTGCGTCTGGCTGGAGATCGCGACGATTCCGTATGCGATGCCGGCCAGAAAGGCCATCACGATCACGACCGCGACGAGCGTGGTGACGGCCCCCACATCGCTCACGCCGGGCGTCACCCGGGCCAGGGCCCGGCTCACCGGGCCGGCAACCGTGAGCATCGCGAGCAGCGTCCCGAGCGCGATCAGCCCGCCCTCGATGGCGCGGCGGCGCGGCACATAGCGGCCATAGGCGTTCAGGAGCAGGACACCCATCACGATGCCCGTCCCCAGCGGCAGAACGACGAGGATCAGGTCCTGCGTCCCGAGCCCGAGCGTCGCCTGGGCGAACTTCGGCCCGAGCACGCCGATCACTCCGACGAGCGAGGCCGCAATACCCAGGTACACCAGTGACCAGCTGATGGCGCGGTGCGACCGGATGTAGGCGGCACCCTCGGACAGCTGCGAGAAGGTCCCCTGGACCGCTTCGCCGGCCTCGTGGACCCGATCCGACTTCTCGCCGGCGTCCGGTGACGGTGGGTTCGCCGGGAGGGTGGCGCAGAAGATCGCGGAGATCCCGTACAGGATCGCCACCACCAGGATCACCGGTGCCGGCCCACCGGCCACCTTGACGATCAAGGGACCGAGGAGCGCGTATCCGAGGGCAAAGGCCCCGTTAAGGGTGAGTGTGAACAAGCCGTTGGCACTGACCAGCTGGTGCCGCGGCACCAGGTACGGAATCATCGCCGCCTCGGCAGGTGCGAAGAACACCGTCAGCGACGAGACCACGACGTTCAGGATGAGGATCAGCGTCACATCGCCGTTCACGGCCCAGATCGCGACGAGGACGATGGCTCGCAGGACGTTGGTCGCGACCAGGACGAGCCGCCGATCCATGCGATCGACGTAGACGCCCGCAACCGCGGAGAACAGCACGGCCGGGACGAGGAACGTGAGGAACAACAGGGAGACGACCGACGAGAGATTCGTCGAGTCGAGGACCACGACCGTCAGGCCGTAGAGGACCATGTTCGATCCCACCTGCGTCGCCAGCTGGGACAGCCACAGGAGCAGGAAGGGTCGGTTCTTGAGGACGGCCGCGGTGCCGGTCCCGCCGGTCGTCGCCGGCGGCTCAGCCATCACGCCGTGCGTGCCGTGTCCGGGCGGGCAGCCTCGGACATCGCCGGATCGCCACGCTCGATGAATGCAGCGAGTCGCGACTCCACGCTCCGCCGGGCGAGGAGGACATGCCGTCCACAGGAACGGCAGCGGAGCCCGATGTCGGCCCCCAGACGGTCAACCAGCCAGGTGCTGGCCCCACAGGCGTGCGGACGTCGGAGTTCGATGATATCGCCGAGGAACAGCTCGAGGACGGGTCGTTCAGGCATCGCCGGGAGGGTATCAGAGGCTCGGCTGACCATGGATCGGACTCAGGTCCCGCGACGTCGCGGGAATGGTGACCACGTCCAGCGGCGTCACCGAGATCGTGAGGTTCGGAAAGGCCACGCCGAGCTGGGCGATGATCCCACCAGCCCTCGTGAGTGAACCGGTCAGGATCTGTGAACTGCCGATGGCCCGAATCTCGAACGAGGCGCCGAGCGCCGAGTTCTCGACCGAGAGAGCACCCCTGGGACCAGCGACCACGCTCCCCTGTACGATGCGGACGCCCTCGATCGCGATGGCCTCGGCGCCGGCATTGTGGAGCTCGTTGAGGAAGTCCTCGACGCCCTGGCCGTCGATCTCGCCGCTCACGCGGACCGAGATGCCGGATCCCGTCACCGCCCGCAGGCCGGCCCAGGCCTGGATCCGATCGAGGTCCTCGCGCAGCTGCCCGGCCGCGCTCTGGCCACGCGCTCGTGCATCCGTGAGGGCGGCGAGCTGACGCTCAAGCGTGGCCACCTCGCCACGCAGCTCCTCGTTCTGGGTATTGAGGTTGGCGACGAGGAGGGTCAGGTCCTGCGCGGTCTGGTTGGCCAGGCCGGCATTCACGGCCTGGCTCCGGATCTGGGCGATCACCAGCACCCCGAGGATGAACGTGACGAGCGCGATGGAGATTCGGTTCCGTGAGCGATGCATGGTCAGGTTCCGTCCGGCGCGATACGCATGTAGCGGCTGCCCACCGTGCCGGCGTAGGCCGGGATCGTGATCGAATCCAGATCGGCGAAGGACAGCCGGAGCCCCGACGGACTGACGCGATCCCGGACGTACTCCACGAACGCCGCCGCGGACGAGATCCGGCCGTACAGCTCGGACGGCCCGATGGCCCGGATCTCGTAGGTCGGCGCGAGATAGGCACTGTTCACGAGAATCGCATTGCCGATGTCGAGAATCGCGGTCGTGACCACGACGCGCTCCCCGTTTATCGCGATCGCCTCCGCGCCGGCGAGCCAAAGCTCCTCGACGACGATCCGCACGTCTCGTGCCGTGACGAACCCATCCGTCCGGACGCCGCCACCGGCGTCCGCGTCCTCGAGACGGAAGACGAGCCCCGGCCCTTGCAGCTGGACCAGGCCAGCCTGGATCCTGGAGCGCTCGAGGTCTGCGTTGAGGGCCTTCTCCTGCGCGGCCGAGCCCGGGAGTTGGCCTTCCGCAGCGCTGATCTGCCCACGCAGGTCGAGGATCCGCGCCTTCAGCGCGTCCTGCCGAGTCTGAAGGCCCAGGACCGTTTCGATCAGCGGTGCCCGCTCCTGGCTCGTGTAGCGGATGCGGGGACCCTCGGCGCTCAACTGGGCCGCGACGAGGAAGCCGAGGACCATCAGGGCGACGGAGAGTGTGACCTGCCAGCTTGGCACGGAGCGCAGCCGACCGACGAGACCGCTCATGCGCGGTCCTCCGGGTCCCCGTCGGGGTTGGGGCCTGCCTCCGGGTCCCCGTCGGGGTTGGAGCCCGCATCCGAGTCGGAGCCCGGTTTGGGGTTGCCCTCCTGCTCAGGACCAGCCGCGTCTCGTTCAGCGGCACCCGGTCCGGCGGCGTCTGATTCAGCCGCGTCCGGCCACGCGGAGTCGGCACGAGTGGGGTCGTTCGTTCGGGCGCCGAGCGCGCGCACCGACCGGCGTCGAGCCCAGATCGCGATGACCGCGACGGCCACGAGTGCACCGGCGATCCCTGTTGCCAGGGACCCGGGCAAGATCCCGGAGCCGCCGCCGACGCTGCCGGGGGTTGGACTGGGCCCCCCGTCAACGGGACCTGGCGTCGGGGCTGTGCCACCCCACTCGACGGGGATCGGCCCGGCTGGAGCTGGCTGGGGGCCGTACGGACTTGGCGCCGCGGCACCGATGGACTCGAGCCAGGCGGCCTCGAACCCGGCGACATCGACGCCGAGTGCCGCCACGAACGCCTGGTCATCGGACACGCCGCCGGCGTACGACCGGACGAGCCCGACCATCGCATCCCGCCCGTAGGTGTCGACCAGGAACGACACCGCGGACACGCTCTCCGAGTAGGCGAGGAAGAACCGGTCCTGGGTCGTCGGGAACTGGGACGCCAGTGCGCGCAGCGGCATGAGGTTGCCCGCCTGAACCGCCGATCCGACCGCGTTCCGATCATTCGCCGTGTACCCCTCGGAGAGGTATACGGCGATTCCCTCGTTGAGCCAGTGGAGCGGGTAGTGATACGCGTTCTGCGAGGCGGAATCAAACACCAGATGCGTCAATTCGTGCGGGATCACCACACCGACCCACGGATCGTCGACCGCATCCGGGCTGATGTTGGCGAAAAGGGTGCGGATGTCGGGATGCGCCTCGCCGCCAACGTTCTCGCGCGTGCCGGCGCCCAGGATGTCGTAAAACGCGGTCCGATCACCATATACGTAGAAGTCGATCGGATCACGTTCCGTGACACCGAGCAGCGCACTGACGGAACGGACGGCATCGTCCCCGATCTTCATCGCCCGCAGGCCGAAGGTCTGGCCCCCATCAATCCAATGGACGGTCACGAACTCGCCGGTGACGGTCTTCCACGTGAACCGCGTGTCGTCGTAGTGGACCGACACCGAAGGGCCGACGATGGACGAGCCATCGGCAAGGGTGAGCCGGAACCGCGCGGTGACGTCGGTATTCGGGAGGAGGGAGCCGCCCTGCGTCTCGAGGACCCATGAAAGCGATGCCTGGCCGGACGAAACCGTGGTTGGAACTTCGGCCACGATCGATCGCGTCGAACCCTCGACATCGACCACGATCTCCACGCGCACGACGTCGGCCGTGAGGGTCGCGCTCCCGCTGAACGTGATTGCGTCGAGGAAGACCACCTTGGCGGTCGGCGCGGTGACACCCGGCTGTGCCCCGAGGACGGGGCCGGCGGTCGCGGCCAGGGCAGACATCACCACGACCAGGCCGAGCAGGACGCGCAGCCGGTCGCCGAACCGCGTCTTCAGCGCCATGCCAGGCCTGCCAGTCGCATGATCCCGAGCCCGTTCTCGTCCGCCCCAAGCAGCCCATCGCGCGACAGCGCCCAACCGTCGGCATAGGCCAGCGGGACCACCGGCACGTCGTCCCGCACGATACCGAGGGCCCGCTCGTAGGCCGCGAGCGACACAGCGGCGTCACGAGTCCCGAGGGCATCGACGATCGCCGCGTCGAAGGTGGGCGACGACCAGTGCCCATAGTTGTTCGTGCTTCCCGTCTCGAGCAGCACGCCCAGGAAGTCGTTCGCGCCCGGGTAGTCGGCGACCCAGCCGAGCGACCACATGGCCGGCGGGTCGTCCTGGAGTCGGCCGAAGTGATCGTCCAGTTCCTCGAGCCGAAGGGAGAGGCCGAGTTCTTTGCGGAGGTCGGCGACGATCCCCTCGGCCGGCCCGATGCCACCGGCCGCGAATGTCACGTCCGGGAACCCGGCTCCTCCGGGATATCCGGCGGCCGCCAGAAGCTCTCGTGCGAGGGCGGGATCATGGGCCGGGAGCCAGTTCCGATCCCCGCCGCCCGGGATCTCGGGGGGCACCATGCTGTCGGCCGTCACGCTGTCGCCGAACGAGGCCAATGCGGTGATCCGTGTCCAGTCGATGGCGGCCCCGAACGCCCGGCGAACCCGGACGTCGTCGAATGGCGGGCGATCGACGGTGAACCCGATGAACGTGAGCGACATCGAAGGGACGAGGCGAAGCTGCGGTCCAAGAGTCGAATCGAACTGGATCCAGGATGCGTCCGTCGCGCTGATCTGGGTGTAGTCCACGTCGCCGGCCTCAAACGCGGCCACCGGGCTCCGGCCCGCGAGCGTAGTGAGCAGGTGAACCGTGGTCACGGCTGCGGGACCGGCCCAGTACCGGGAATTGGCCTTCAGGGTGAACTCGCTGGCCGTGATCGCCTCGATGCCGTAGGCCCCGCTGCTGGGCACGCCGGCCGAATCCACGGACGAGCCATCGCGCCAAACCTGCGCCGGCACGACGCCGAAGGTCGGGCTTGAGACGATCGCCGGGAAGTCCGCGCCGGGACGTTCGAGGTCAACGATCACGTCGAGGTTGTCGGCCCGAAGCCCGACCGAGCCGGCATCCGTCGCCCGCCCCTCGAGATAGTCCGCGGCTCCCTTGACATCAAGGAGAAGTGACGCGAGCTGCGAAGGTCGCTTCGGGTCGATGATTCGCAGCCAGCTTCGTACGACGTCCTCCGCCGTCAGGGCCGCGCCGTCCGAGAACGTGAGTCCCGCCCGGAGATGGAACACGATCCGGCGCCCGTCATCGGAGATGTCCCAGGAGCGCGCAAGGGCGGGTCGGAGGGCGAGCCCGAGATCGAAGGTCGTCAGCGATTCGAACAGTTGGGCCGAGTAGGCGGCGGAGCCGATGTCGCTCTGGCGGGCCGGGTCAAGGCTCGTAGGCTCCCCCGCCGGGATCGTGACGTCGGTTCGACTCGCACCGGCGGCGGCGGGCAGGATCGGGCCGCTCGCCGACGCCGCGAGAACCAGCACGGCGATCCCGGTTGCCAGCCTGAGGCCACGCCCCCCAGAACGCCGACCAGGGTTCAGCGTAGCCACCACGCCGGCCCGCGAACCGTTCCTCCGCCCTTGGCCAGGCGCACCGGCTGCACCATGGGGACGGCGATGCGGGGCCGCGCCATCCGTACGTAGCGCTCTCCTGAGAAGCCGACGAGAAGGGCAGCGACACACACGAACCGGCGCATGGCCGGAGTATAGGTCGCCTCGGCCGGGACCCATCCGGCCAGGGGTCGCGCCAACGGCGGACGTATCGGTGGCCGGACATCGGGAGGCCCCGCGTCACACCGCCGGGGGAACGGTGCGCTGACACGGGGCCTCTTGGGAACACAAACGAACACGTTGCGGGTTCGTTAGGGCGAATCACGAATTCGGGCAGGTTTCAAGTGTTCCTGACCTCGGCAAGCAAGTCCTCGCGGTCACGGAACGCCTCGAGCAGGCGGTAGAAATTGCGACGTTCCAGCCGGGTGGCGTCCGGCGCAGGCCCGATGATCGCATCCCCGGGGATCCGGCCGACCGGCAGGTCAGCGACGACCCGGGCTCGTCCTGGCGGACGTGATCCGCCGGGATCCGTGGCACCGCGCAGCGTGAGGCTCCACCATCGATCGAGGTGGTCTGGGCTCACGAAGGCTTCGTCCACCGGCATCGCCGCCAGGCCGTCGACACGACGGAACGCCAGGACCTCCCCGCTGATCACCGTCGCGTCGCCGGTCACCGTGAGCTCCGCCGCGCGGCGCAGGTCTCGCGTCCGGAAGCCCTGCCGACCCGCGACCACAACGTCTGGATCCTCGAGCGCCGCGACCAGCGGGCTGACCAGGTCCCCGGTCGGCTTGAGCCCCGGCCCAAGCAGGACCACGACCGAGCCCGTGGCCCGGCGCAGCGCGATGTTGATGGCTGCCCCTGATCCAAGGGGCGCCGTCGTTCGGACAAACTCGCACGCGGCGGGAACGCGGTCGGGCAGCGGGTCCGTCAGGGCGTCAGGTCCGTCGATGACCACGACGACTTCATCACGCTCACCTCTCGTGGCGAGCACAGCCTCGAGTGCCCGCCCGAGCAGCCGTCCATGGTGGGTCGCGATGAGCACGATCGACGCTCGATACTGCTCGGGCTCGTCCATCCGGCTCGGAACGGATGCCGAGCTGCCGAACCGAACGCCGTCGTCGTCGACCGCGTCGGGCCGTCCCGCGAGTTCCAGGCGGAAGTTGATGCCGCTGTCGATGACGCGCCACCCAGCAGCCTCGATCTCGTCGCGGAGTCGATCGGCATCCTCCCAGCGCCGTTCGGCCCGAGCCGCCGAGCGCGCGTGGGCTGCATCGAGGATCGCCTGGGGCGCGAATGCTCGGTTCACAAGCCCACCGGAGCGCGATACGGCGCCTGCGTGTCGATGTCGCCGACAAATTCCGGCCGACGAGGATGGTTGAACAGCTGGCGGATCGCGAGGATTTCGCCGGTGTGGAACCAGTAGTGGTAGGTCACGCGGAGGAGTGCGTCCCCGATGAGCCGCGCCGGCGATCCGCCAAGCGGGCGGTGCATCGCCGCTTCATCGAGGGCATCGAGTTCCAGGTCGGCAGCACGCGTGACCAGGTTCCAGGCCTTGAGCATCGCTCGCAGGGAGGGCGTGGTCGGCGGTCCGCCGTTGGCCGCGATGTCGTTGAGCGCGGGAACGGGGGTCGTGCCCGCGAGCCTCGTGAGCCAGAACCGCTGTTCGTGCCACGCCATGTGGGCCACGATCCAGCCGATCGAATTCATCGGCTCCAGGCGTCGAATGCCGTCCGCCTCGCGGACGCCGCGCAATCCACGTCGCCATTCGGCGCGCGCGAATCGAAGCTGGTCGACCGCCGGGTGTGCCATCCGAGCCATCCTCACCGAATGCGGGACCGCTCCGGTTCCGGGACCTCCGTCACCCGCCGAGCGTCACCGTAAGTATCGTCGAGGCGCCCGTTGCGTGGCTACGGTCACCGAACCGAGCGGTCAAGATGGCGTCACGCCTCCCCGCGGCGCCTTCAACGAAGCAACGGAGCCCCGACCATGACCGCACCGCTGTATCCCGCGCCGTTGGATCTTGACGAGGCGTGGTCGGCCGACACGGTCGCGGTGCAGGCCGGTCGGCCCGCGCGCCTGGCCGGTGCGCCCATGAACCCGCCGATCACCCTGAGCTCGACCTATGTCCACGACGCCAGCCTGGAGTACGGCCGGGACGGCAACACGACATGGGGTGCGCTCGAGGCGGCGCTCGGCGCGCTGGACGGAGGATCCGCCGTCACGTTCGCCTCTGGGATGGCAGCGGCCACCGCGATTGCCGCCCTGGTGCCCGCGGGCGGGACCGTCGTGCTCGCGTCGGTGGCCTATCACGGCGTCCGCACGATCTTCGACCGTATGCAGGCCGAGGGCCGGTTGATCGTCCGCACCGTCGCAGCCGATGACACCGAGGCGGTCCTCGCCGCCGCCGACGGCGCGGACATGGTCTGGGTGGAGTCGATCGCCAACCCGCTGATCGTGGTCGCGGACATCACCGCGATTGCTGCCGGTGCACGGGAGCGGGGTGCGCTCAGCGTCGTGGACGCGACGTTTGCCACGCCTTTGCGCCAGCGTCCGCTGGAGCTGGGTGCCGATATCGTCCTGCACGCGGCCACGAAGCTCATCGGCGGACACTCCGACCTGCTGCTCGGCGCGGCTGTGTGCCGGGAGGCAGGCTATGCGTCGTTCCTGGCGACGTACCGCCATGACCACGGGGCGATCCCGGGCGCCTTCGATGCCTTCCTCGCGCTGCGAGGCCTGCGCACGCTCGCCGTGCGGCTCGACCGGGCCGAAGCGTCGGCTGGGGAGCTGGCGCGGCGGCTCGCAGCCCACCCCGCTATCGCGAAGGTCCACTATCCGGGCCTGCCCGGCGACGCGCAGCACGAACGCGCATCACGCGTGCTGCCGAACGGGTCCGGGTCGATGCTCTCGTTCGAGGTGGCAGGCACCATCGAGCAGACGGAGGCGTTCCTCGCCCGGTTGCGCCTGATCACCCACGCGACCAGCCTGGGGGGCGTCGAATCGCTGATCGAGCGCCGTGCGCGCTACGCCGGCGACGCGTCGATCGTCGGGCCAACCCTGTGTCGACTGTCGGTCGGCATCGAGAACGTCGAGGACCTGTGGGCCGATCTCGACGTGGCTCTGCGCGCCGTCCTCGGCTGAGAGGGTCTCGAGTCCTCGCGGCCTCGCGGTTGGCGCCCCGGCCTCGACCTCGCCAGGTGTGTCGCCCGTGGCCCGTTCATCTTGGCGCCGGGCTCAGCCGGGCCTCGAGGATCGACTACGCTCGGCCGATGATTGCCATTCGTCGTGCCGAGCCAGCGGACGCGGCCGCAGCCGCGGAGGTCTTCCTCGGGTCCTACGCCGCGACCTACGAGGGGCCGCGCGCGCACACGGACGACGAGGTACGAGCGTGGGTGAGAAATCACCTCGTCGTGCAGATGGAGACCTGGGTCGCAATCGATGGATCGATGGTCGTCGGGATCCTCACGCTCTCGCCGGGTTGGGTCGATCAGCTCTACGTCGCTCCGGACCGGCTCGGACAAGGGATTGGACGCGCTCTTCTCGATGTGCCGAAGGGGCGGTCGGACGGCCCGCTGGAGCTGTGGACCTTCCAAGTCAACGCACGAGCACGGCGCTTCTACGAGCGCAACGAGTTCGTCCTTGTCGAGATGACCGATGGTTCCGGGAACTTGGAGCGCCAGCCGGATGTGCGCTACCGCTGGGAACCCACTGCCTGAGAACATGACGTGGGCGGACGCTTCCGATCGCCATCGCGTCAGCCAGCGGAGCGAGGTCCGGCCGCCCACGGGGCTGCACTACTTCCGCTCGGAGGGCACGGGCGGCTGATAACTGGCGCCCCCGGACGGATTCGAACCGCCGACGCCAGCCTTAGGACGGCTGCGCTCTATCCACTGAGCTACGGGGGCGTCGGTCAATCGTACCCGACCACGCCGACGGGTCCGGGCAGAGTCGGCCGTCGGCGGGCCGCGGCCGACCGGCTCTCTGCCCCGCGGGCTCCGCACAGGCGGGCTCCGCACCCGGCGGCCGACGGGCTCCATGCCTGGATCGCGCGGCTCCGAACTGCGTCGTGATCGGCGCCCGGTTGTAGGATGCCGGGCGTGACCACTCCCCTCCCCGACCTCGTCCTCTACATGCGTCCGGGTTGCGGGCTGTGCTCGGAGGCTCGGGCTGCCATCGACCTCCTCATTCAGGACCGAAGAGCCCACGGCATGCCCATACCGGCCATCGTCGAGCGGAATATCGATGAGGATCCAGCCCTCCATCGGGAGCTCTTCGAGCGAATCCCGGTCATCGAGCTCGGATCGGGTCGGCTGGAGCTGGCGACCAGCGTGGCGCGCTTGCGCCGGTTGTTCGCGGATGTCCTCGACCGCCCATCCGCGAGCGGGCCCGCCGCGCCCTCGTCGAATGCCTACAACGGCACGGCACGGGCAGGCGATCATGCATAGCGACCTCACGATCGCGGTCGCGTTCGGAGCCGGGCTCCTGAGCTTTCTGTCGCCGTGCGTGCTCCCACTCGTGCCGGCCTACGTCGGCCAGTTGACGGCCGTCGCTGTCGTCGGGCGCAGCAGTGCGACCGTCAGCCGCTGGCTCGCTGTCAGGCACGCCCTGGCGTATGTCGCCGGCTTCGGGTCGATCTTCACGGTGCTGGGCATCACGGCGACCTACCTGGCCGGGCCGCTGGTCGACTTCCTGCCGCTGCTGCGCCAGATCGGTGGCGCGTTGCTCATCCTGCTCGGCCTCAACCTTGCGGGCATCCTCCGGATCCCGGCGCTCGACCGAAGCTGGCGCCCGCTCGACATCGGCGCGGCCGGTTCCATGGCAACCGCCACCGGGACGACCTCGTTCGCGAGCCCCGGTGGGACCGTAGCGGGACCCTCGCTCGGCGACCGCCTCGGAGGTCGCATCGTGAGCGCACGGGGCGGGTGGCTGGCGTCGTTCGGCCTCGGCGCCATCTTCGCGATCGGCTGGACCCCGTGCATCGGGATCATCCTCGGCGGCATCCTGACGATGGCAGCAACCAGCGGCAGCGTCGCACAGGGCGTGATCCTGCTGGTGGCATACACCGCTGGCCTCGGCATCCCGTTCATCGTCATCGCCGCGGTCTACGACAAATCACCCGCCCTGATCCGACCCCTGCTTCGCCACGGGCGCACGGTCTCGTTCGTGGGCGGATTATTGGTCGCCCTGATCGGCGTCGCCATGATCATGAACTGGCTGGCGCTGTTGGCACGGTTCGTGCCCTTCAACACCTCGATCTGACCGTCATGGCGCGCGAGGGCTCGCAATCCGCCACCGACCCGGCCGACCTGGCCGTGGCCGCCGAGTCTGAACCGCGCCGGCGCCGTGGCGTCGGGCCCTTCAGTATCCGCCAGGTCGCCGGCGCCCTCGGGATCGTCGTCGTGGCGGCGATTCTCCTGAGCATCGCAACCGCGCCACTCGGTTCGACGACGCCCGGTCTCCCGAACCCGGTCGCGTCCGCGTACCTCCTCCGATCCGCCGTTCCCGGTCTCCAGGTGGGGCAGCAGGCCCCGGAGCTGACCGGCACGACCGACTCGGGGGCCGCGTTCGAGCTCACGGACCTGGATGGCCGGCCCATCCGGCTCGCTGACCTCCGCGGGCGGGTGGTGTGGCTCAATTTCTGGGCCAGCTGGTGCCCGCCCTGCCAGGCGGAGACCCCGACGCTCCGTGATATGGACCGCGCATATCGGGAGCGAGGGTTGTCGCTCATCGCGGTCCAGGTCCAGCAGACGGTCGAGGAAGGCAAGAGCTACGCCGAGAAGTACGGACTCGAGTACGTGATCGGGGCCGACGTGAGCGCGGCGATCTTTCGGACGTACCGCGTCTTCGCCCTGCCGACCCAGTTCTTCATCGATCCCGA
>JAYTWS010000161.1:0-6990 GCA_043743315.1 Chloroflexota bacterium
GTGATGGCTATCCCGACGTGTACCTGACGAGCCAGGGCGACAACAAGCTTCAGACGCTCACTGCCGGCCCCGGACGGCCGACCTATCGCGACATCGCGCTCAAGCGCGGGGTCACGGCCACGAGTCCGGTGACCGGCGGCGATCCGCTTCCCTCGACGGCCTGGCACCCGGAGTTCGCCGACGTGAACAACGACGGCTTCATCGATCTGTACGTCTCGAAGGGCAACGTCGGCAGCCAGGGGGACTTCGCCCAGCGCGACCCGAGCAACCTCTTCCTCGGGAGTCCGCACGGGACCTTCAGCGAGGCGGCCGACGCGGCCGGAATCGTGACCTATGACCGCGGTCGCGGCGCGGCGCTGGCCGACTTCAACCTCGACGGCCTGCTGGATCTTGTCCTCGTCAACTACGGCGCGGATGTCGTGATCTGGCGCAATGTCGGTTCGGGTACCGCCGTCGCACCCGAACCGATGGGCAACTGGGCGGCGGTCCGACTCGAGCAGCCGGGATCGAATCGTGACGCGATCGGCGCCTGGATCGAGGTCCGCATCGGCGATCAGACCACCCAGCGCGAGGTGACGATTGGCGGCGGCCATGCGGGGGGCCAAGTCGGCTGGATCCACCTCGGACTCGGGCCCGCCAGCTCGGCCGATGTCCGCGTCCAGTGGCCGGACGGCGAGAAGGGCCCGTGGATCCACATCGAAGCGAGCGAGTTTGCGATGATCACGCGGGGCGAGCGCGTCGCCAAGCCCTGGAATCCCCAAGGACCGTGACCCGCATGCCGCCCGCCCGCCTCGCCCAGCTCGACCTGGCGATCCTCCCTCAACCGGAGGTCGCGCCGACGCTGCCCACCGACCTGCACCCGGCCAGACTCGACCCGCCGTTCCTGCTCAGGCCGGAGATCGCGATGACTGTCGCATGAGCATCTCCCCTGGGGAGGCGACCGAGTGGTCGCCGACCGGAGCGGTGCCGGTGGACCAGCTCCTCGTCATCGAGGACGGGCCGCTGCGCGTCGAGCTGCTGCCCGGCCTCGGCGCGCGCCTCCACCGTCTTCGCGTCTTCGGCCACGATGTCCTCCGGACGCCCGCGGATCCGATGGAACATGCTCGAGATCCGTTCTGGTGGGGCGGCTACGTCATGGCCCCGTGGGCGAACCGCATCCCGCAGGATCCAACCCGGATCGGGTCCTCGGTGGTCTCGGTAGCGAGCAACGCCGAGGACGGGACCGCCATCCACGGGCAGGTCTACGCCGCCGCGTGGACGGTCCGCCCCGATGGATCACTCTCGATCCGTGGTGGCGGCGATGGCTGGCCCTGGCAATACGAAACCACGCTCCGCGTCGAGATCGCCGGCTCAACGCTCCGCCTCGCTCAGGCGCTGACCAATCTCTCGGACGAGCCGATGCCTTCAGGTCTTGGATTGCATCCCTGGTTCCGCCGCCCGGTCGAGGTGCGGATTGACGCGACCCGCGTCCTGGTCTCGAACGTCGATCCCGATTCCGAGATCGTCCCCGTCGCCGGAGACTTCGACCTGCGAGCGTCGCGTCCACTGGCGCCGGATCTCGATGCCACCTGGCTCGACATCGGGGACCCGGCTGCGGAGCTTCGATGGCCGGACCTCGGCATCCGGGCGTCGCTGCGGGCGAACTCGGACGGCGGCCTGTGCATTGTCGCCGCCAGCCCGTCGACCATCAATGCCGTGGCGATCGAGCCACAGACACATGCCCCACAGGGCCTGCGACGGCTCGTCCAAGGCGAAGCGCACGGACTCGTGATGCTCGTGGGCGGTGCGAGCCTCCACCTGAACACGGAAATCACCTTCGCCCGCTCCTGAGGACGCGGCCCGGCCTCCCGACTGACGGTCGGGGCGATGCGAGCCCGCTGACCGCGCCCGTCGTCCCGATCAGCCCTTCGCGACGATTTCGGCGCCCATGAGGTCCACCATCTCCAGGTCCCGTGGCAGGAAGGTCTGGAGCATGAGCCGCTCGACCCCGGCCGCCTCGAACCGGCGGACGGCCGCCCGGGCCTCGTCCGGGGTGCCCATGATCCAGCGCTGGCGGCGCGCCTCGAACCAGTCGGAGGGCGGATCACCGCTGATCCCGAGCGCTCCAAGCAGCGCTCCTCGCCGTCGATCCACTTCGTTCGCATCGGACCCGATGAGCGTACCGACCATCGCCGAGTGGGTCAGCGTCGAGGGATCGCGGCCCATCGCCTGACACGTTTCGTCGAGCTGGGCGAAGCGCTCACGAGCACGGTCCGGCGACGATGAGCTCAGGTTGAATTCGTCCGCGTATCGGGCCGCGAGGCGGAAGGCACGCGGCGAGCCTTCGCCACCCACGATGATCCGGGGCCGTACGGTGCCGTTCACAGCGTGCGGTCGGTCCGGCCGATCGACGGGGCGTGGGCGCAGGAATCCGCTTTCGACCGTCAACTGGTGACCGTGAAGGGACCATCCATCGGGCTCGGTCCACAATCCGTGGAGGAGCGCCAGCTGGTCCTCCATCAGATCGGCCCGTGACCGGATATCGGGGAACGCGAGGCCCAGTGGCGCGTGGTCCGCCTCATTCCAGCCGGCCCCGACGCCGACCTCGATCCGTCCGCCGCTCATCTCGTCGACGGTCGTGACGACCTTCACGAAGTTGCCGGGATGGCGGAAGGTCACCGGGCTGACCAGCACGCCGAGCGAGATGTGCTCCGTGTCGCGCGCGAGGCCCGCGAGGACGGCCCACGCATCCGTCGTCGGTCCGTCGGCAGGACCGGGGAAGCTGGCGTAGTGGTCGCTCCGGAAAAACGATTCGAAACCCGCCGCTTCAGCGCGTCGCACGATCGCCAGCTGGTCGAGGTAGGACAGGCCCTGCTGGGCCTCGATCATCAGTGCGAAGCGCATCGCTCACCCCCGCCGCCCGGCCATTTGACCATCGTCGGCTGATACCGTAGATTGTTCGCTCAATGCGAACTATTGATCCAGTCGAAACTATTCGGGCCGACGAAACGACCACAGGGTCGATCGTCGCCGATCTGCACGACATGATCGCGGGTTTGCGCTGCGCTGGCACGGGCCGCCTGGTCAAGGCCGGGGTGAGCATGGCGCACATGCACGTCATGTGGCTGCTCGAGCATCACGGCGAGCTGCAGATGACCCGGCTGGCAGAAATGCTCGACGTGTCCATGAGCAGTGCCACAGGGATCGTGGATCGCATGGAGGAGCGCGGGCTCATCGAGCGGGCTCGCGTTCCCGATGATCGCAGGGTCGTCGAAGTCCGCCTGACACCCGGCGGCGTGCAGGCGCTCGAAACCATCGAGGCCATCAAGCAGGATCGCCTGCGCAACATCCTCGGGCGCCTGGATAGCGCGGAGCTCGCCGGCGTTGCCGGGGCGCTGGCCGCCATTCGCAGGGCCGTTGAATCGGAGATGGGACCCGACCACGGGTCCAGCCACACGCATCCGCCGCAGGGCGGGCAGACAGAGAGGAACTAGCGTCCATGGAATCGTTCCCCGCCGAGACCGGCGCGCGTGAACCATCGCTCGCCGAGGATCCGGCCCTCGGGTTGAGCCAGCGTTCGAAGCTGGAGATCCTGGGCGCCGTGCTGCTCGGCCTCTTCCTGGTCGCGCTCGACCAGACCATCGTCGGGACCGCCCTGCCCAAGATCGTGACGTCGCTCGGCGGCAACGACCTGTACACCTGGGTCGTCACCATCTACCTGCTGACCAGCACGATCACGGTGCCCTTCTACGGCAAGCTGTCCGATATCTACGGGCGGCGTCCGATGCTCATGATCGGTATCAGCCTGTTCCTGATCGGATCGGCGCTGTCCGGACTGAGCCAGGAGATGTGGCAGCTGATCCTGTTCCGGGGCATCCAGGGCCTGGGGGCCGGGGCGCTCTTCCCGATCGCACTCGCCGTCATCGGTGACCTGTTCACGCCCGCCGAACGCGGCAAGTACCAGGGCCTGTTCGGGGCGGTCTTTGGGATCTCGTTCCTGATCGGTCCCGGACTGGGCGGCTTCCTCACGGACAACGTCAGCTGGCACTGGATCTTTTTCGTCAACATTCCGATCGGGCTCATCAGCCTGGCGGTCATCTGGAAGCTCCTCCCGACGATCAAACGCACTGACGCGTCGCGCACCCTCGACTACCTCGGGGCGCTGGTGTTCACCGTCGCGATCGGGTTCCTGCTGGTCGGGCTGACCAACAAGCAGTCCGGCGACTGGAGCGACTGGTTCGTCGGGGGGTTCATCGGGATCGGTCTGGCGCTCAGCGCGCTGTTCGTGCTCGTCGAGTCCCGGGCCAAGGAGCCGATCGTTCCGCTCGACCTCTGGAAGAACCGGACGTACGTGTCGTCGATCCTGTCGACGTTCTTCGTCAGCTTCGGGTTCTTTGGGGCGATCATCTTCCTGCCCCGCTGGTTCCAGGTCGTCCGGCACGAGACCGCGACGGCATCCGGTTACCTCATCTTCCCGATGCTGATCGGCCTGATCGGCAGCTCGATCGTCGCCGGTGCCCTCGTCTCGAGGACCGGCCGCTACAAGGCCATCGTGGTCG
Organism: Chloroflexota bacterium; assembly: GCA_043743315.1. Taxonomy (GTDB): domain Bacteria; phylum Chloroflexota; class Limnocylindria; order Limnocylindrales; family CSP1-4; genus UBA5189. Next base: position 4,539 of record JAYTWS010000161.1, read on the forward strand.
CCGGACTCCTCTCGATGACCGTCGGCATCACGCTGATGACGCAGCTGCAGGCCGATACGCCGTATCCGACCCTGTTCCTGTGGATGTTCGTCACCGGCCTCGGCATCGGGCCGACCCTGTCCGTGTTCACGATCATCGTTCAGAATGCCGTGCCGTTCTCGAAACTCGGCGTCGCGACCAGCAACCTGACCTTCTTCCGCCAGATCGGCGGATCCGTGGGCCTGGCGATCGCCGGGACGCTCTTCGGGCAGGGCCTGACCGACGAGCTGCCGGCGCAGACGGACACGGTCTTCGCGGCCATGGCGAACCAGGCGCCCGAGCAGGCAAAGCCGCTCATCGCGCAATTCCAGGCCACCTTCAACGGGGCGCTCGCGTCCGGCCAGGGAATCGACCTGAATAGCCAGACCGGCGTGGGTCAGAATTTCGGCGAGGCCATTCTTCGCGGGGTGCCGCAGGCATTCCAGGGAGTCATCCAGCCGTTCGTGCCGCAGTTCGACCAGGCCTTCAACAACGCCATGAGCCTGGCCATCGCCCATACCTTCTGGCTGGCGGTGGGAGCGACCATCCTCGGCTTCGTGGCCGCGCTGTTCATGCGGGAGCTGCCGCTGCGGCGCGAAACCGCCCCCGATCCGTCCGGGGCGAGTGCGTCCGTCTCGATGCCGTAGCCAGGAATTCGGACCACCTTCGACCCCGTTGTGCTTCGGTGCGACGGGGTCGATTCATGTCCTGCGCTAGGCTGAGGTCGATGAGCAGCTCTGAACCACGGATCGCGGCGTTTCTTCCGTCATTGGCCGCGCCAGGGACGGCCTCGGCTGGGTGGGTGGCCCTCGTCAGGACGTCGGACCTCGAACTCGGCGCGATGCGGCGGGTGACGATTGGCGACCTGGACGTGCTCCTCGCCCACACGACCGGTGGGATCGTCGCGGTGGACGATCGATGCCCACACATGTCCGCCCCGCTGAGCGTTGGACAGCTCGATGGCTGTGTCGTGGCCTGTCCCCTCCATGAGGGGCGGTTCGACCTGTCCACGGGCGACCCGGTTCAGATGCCGACCACGGGTGGGCTCGACGCCGACGGGCGATACCACCCGGTCTGGACACCGGGTGGCCGGGAGGGCAAATCCGACGTTCCCGGCAAGAAGGCCGAGGCACGCAGCCTCACGCGGGTTCGTCGGTTCCGTTACTACCCCGTCCGGGTCACGGGCGGGATGATCGAGGCCGCGATCCCGCTGAGCTGAGGACGTACCCACCGTTCGGCAGAGGCCTGGACAACCGCTCGTGCACGGCATCGGGGTCGGCGCGCCGTCAGGCCTCGCGAGCGCCGGGCCGTCGACGGGACGCACGGTTCACGATCCGCACGACCTCCTCTGGATCGTCGGTGACGGTCACCAGGTCAACGTCCTCGGCATCGATCATGCCGTCGGCGACGAGCCTGCTGCGGAGCCAATCGAGCAGTCCGCCGTAGAACTCCGTGCCGACCAGGATGACCGGGAAGTGGCGGATCTTGCCGGTCTGAATGAGGGTGAGCGCCTCGAACAGCTCGTCCATCGTCCCGAACCCGCCGGGGAGGATCACGAAGCCGTCGGCGTATTTCACGAACATCGTCTTGCGCGCGAAGAAGTAGCGGAACTCGACGCTCAGGTCGATGTACGGGTTGGTGTACTGCTCGTGGGGCAGTTCGATGTTGCAGCCGACGGACAGTCCCCCGCCCTCCTGGCACCCGCGGTTGGCAGCCTCCATGACCCCCGGGCCGCCCCCCGTGATGATCGCGTAGCCCTCCTGGGCCAGCCGCCGTCCGATCTCACGGGCGGTCGCGTAGGTCGGTGAGTCGGGATCGATCCTGGCGGAGCCGAACACGGTGATGGCGGGGCCAACTGTGGCCAGGGCATCGAATCCCTCGACAAACTCGGACAGGATCCGCAGCGCCCGCCAGGGGTCTGTGTTGAGGAAGGCCGGACGCGCTGAGGGCTCGAGGAGCTTGCGATCCTCGGTCATCGTCGGATCGCCGGACATCCGGGCGGCAGCTCGCGGGCCGATCGTCATCCGTCCGCTCCGACGATGATCGCTCATGGGTTCTCCGGGATGATCGTCGGTGGACACGCTGCACCCTCCGGTCTGCCGCTCGAATCGGCCGTGGATGGCATCCTACGCCGATGCATGATCAGCGAGCACCGAGACGGTCGCCACTGCGAGCCGTGCTCGCAATCGCGGTCGCCCTGACCGGGCTGGTCTGGATGCTCCAGGGTCTCGGCATCCTGACCGCCGGGCGGAGCTTCATGACGGGCGACCCGACGTGGACGCTGATCGGCGCGGCATTCGTGGCCCTCGGGATCGGGCTGGGCGTTCGAGCGCGGCGCCGATCGTCCTGATCGGCCTCATCGACCTCAGGCACCGGCCAGCAGCGCCTTCCAGGCCGGCTCGTCCCGTCCGGCCGCGCAGCCCTTCTCGATCCG
>JAYTWS010000162.1:0-8280 GCA_043743315.1 Chloroflexota bacterium
CGCCTGGCTCACCGTGCTCACCGGCGCAGGTCGAGAGACCGTGGCCGGGACGTTCATCCTGTCGATTCAGAGCAATTCGTCGCTCTGGCCCATCACGCCCCTGACCTTCGTCGCGATGGTCGTCGTTATCGTTGCCACCCTCTGGGCCATCCGTCGAGACGAGACGCGAGGCTTTGTCGCCTCGCTCTTCGCGGGTCTGCTGCTGGCTCCCTACTCGCTCCTCTATGCCTTCTCGATCCTGCTCCTCGCCGTCAGGCCGGCGCTCACATTTGCGCCCCGCACCACGCGAGGACTGGCGCTGGTCGGGAACCTTGTGCGGGCGTCGCCGATCGCCTTCGTCGCGTGGGCGCTCGTTGGCCTCATCTCGTGCCTGATGTTTCGTTCGCGGGAGTCGGCTCAGGACCTCGATTCGGCGTAGTTCGTCTCAAGGGCGGGCCCCCGGCCCTTCATCGCCGGGATCGCCGCGAGGATCGACAACCCGGAGAGCCACAGGATCGGCAGCGCCAGCACTGCCCCGACCGGCAGCACCCACGTCCGATCCGTCCTTGCCCCCCAGGCGACGAGCAGTGCGGCGAGGGGAAGCCGGACGACGAGCGGCACGCCGATGTAGAACTGCTGGCTCGGACCGTTAGCGACCGGCAGGAGCCCATCCACCACCCACTCCGGCCAGAGGCGCCCATCCACGAGGAGCGAGACGGCAACCAGCACCGCCGTCACCCCGAGCGCGATCCCCAGCTGCCGCCATTCCCGCCTGACCAGGAACCAGACGAGGCCGACACCTGGCGTCACTTTCGTCAGCAGGACGAAGGCCCAGGTCCACGGATAGCGCAGGCCGAGCGCGATCGCCGCCGCCAGCAGCAAGTGGACGTTGCCGTGATAGAGCTCGAGCGCGACCGGTGGAAACGCCAGGACGAGGAGCCCAGCCGACCAGCGGCCCCATCCGGCTCGGCCGAGCCAGACCACCGTGCCGACGAGGATCGCGGTCCATAGCCACCAGAACGCGGGCCAGGGCAGGAGTGCGGCCGGCGCGAACAGCCGCGCGGCGACCGGCGAGTAGGTGAAGGCCCCGAGCTCGCCCGCGATGTGCGAGTACGGATGCGCAAGGTCCACGGACCAGTAGGCGAAGACATCGAACCCGACCGTGCCGGCGGATGGCGCCACGACGCCGAACAGGTAGCCAGCGAACAGCAGCCCGCCGATCGCGAGGCCATCGCGGAGGGCACGGCGCCGCGTCATCGGTCGGACGGCGGGACCGCCCCCACAGACCCTGCCTCGGCGGCGACATGCTCGTCAGGACTCCGCGCCGGAAGCGGCGTGACGACGGCGACGAGGGTCGCCAGGCCGTGGACCCATACGATCGGGTAGGCCAGCAGTACGGCTAATGGCGCCAGCCGAACGAAGCGGATGGCGGCGACCCCGAGCGCCGCCGCGACCACGAAGCGGACCGGCACCGGCACCGCCGAGAGGAGGTTGTACCAGCCCTCGGGAGCCTTCGTCGTTGCCAGAAAGTCCACGTAATCGCGCCACGCCGAAGGCGACAGGACCCACGAGATTGCGACGGCTCCCGCCGCGACAGCGAGCCCGATGAGGGCTCCTCGGCGATCCCGGAGCCAGGCGATCGGCGCGAGCGGCCACGAGGCGAACTTCAGAAGGAACGCAGGCGCGACGAGGCCCGCGTTGCCACGCATCGCGAGCGCGACGACCGCGGCCATCAGCAGGTGGATGTTGCCGGCATCGAGCTCGGCGATGATCGGCGGCCAGACGAGCAGCGCGATCCCGCCCCGAACCCAGGAGCCGGCGGCAATGCGGAGGGCGCCAAGTTCCAGGAGCCGCCACAGCCAGATGAAGGCCGGTAGCGGCAGGAGCGAGAACGGAGCCAGGATCTGGGCGATGAGCGGGGGGTACTTGAAGACCGCGATGATGTCGGTTCGGTACAGGGGCTCACCGTGCCAGGCGGCACCGGCGGCCAGCCAGTACGCGAGGGCATCGATCCCGCCGAGACCGCCCGCGTTCTGGATCCCGTGCTCGAGCAGCAGCTTTGCGGCCAGCGCGTATCCCGTACCGGCGATGCCGATCACGACCAACCGCCGTCCCTTGGGGCTGAGGACCATGGATGGATAGTACGAGGCGCGACGCCGTGGGCGTGTTCCGCCCGCGTCGTGCGTGTTCCGCCCGCGTCGTGCGTGTTCCGCCCGCGTCGCACCGCGCCACGGCTGCTACGCTCCCAGCCGTGCGGACCCCTGTCGCGCTGTTCGTGCTTGCCCTGCTGGTCCGCCTTGCGCTGATCGCCGTCTACCCCGACCCTGCCTACCCGGATTCCTACTACTACGTCGATGTCGCCCGGGCGATTGCCGCGGGCCACGGCCTCAACGTGGATTTCGTCTGGATCTTCGCGGAGGTCGGCAACCGGATCCCCGACGTTCCCACCCTCCCGGTCCCATCGAACGCGCACTGGCTGCCGCTGGCGAGCCTCGTCCAGGTGCCGTTCATCGCCGTCCTCGGCCCGACCGCCCTCGCCTCTGCCTTGCCGCTGGCCCTCATCGGATCGCTTGCAGCGCCGTTGACCTGGGCCATCGCCAGGGACGCCCGGGCGACCTCGCTGGTGGCCGTGACCGCGGGCATGCTGTCGGCCGTGCCCGCCGCGGCCACGGTGTTCATGGCCCAGCCCGAGAACTTCGCGATCATGCATCCACTGGTGGCGGCCACGATCTGGATGACCGCCCGCGGCCTGAAGGGTGACAACCGCTCGTACGCGTTCGCGGGCCTGCTGGCGGGGCTCGCCTCGCTCGGCCGGAATGACGGCGTGTTCCTCGGCGCCGCGGTGGGGCTCGTCTGGTTCTGGGATCGCTGGCGATGGATGCGCAGCCGGCGCGGCAGCGGCAGCTGGGTCCACGTCGAGGATCGCCGCCCGATTGCGTTCTGGGCTGCGGTCGCGTGCCTTGGGCTGTTCCTCCTGGTGATGGGCCCGTGGTGGGCCCGCCAGGTGTCCGTCTTTGGTTCGATCTCGCCGACCAGCTCGAGCGGCGCCGCCCTCTGGATCCGCACCATCCACGAGTGGAACTCCATCACGGCCCACCCCAGCCTCGGGCAGTTCCTCGATCAGGGCCTGGGGACCATCATCGGCAGTCGCCTCGGCGGCCTGGGCTCGGCGATCGGCAACTTCGCCGTGGTCATCGGATCCGTGGTCCTGATCCCGTTCATGCTCGTCGGGGCCATCGGGCGGGCTCGCTCGCGGGACTTCGGTCCGTGGTTCCTGTACACCGGAGTCGTCTTCCTGACCGCCACACTCCTGTATCCCCTCCATGTACCCGGCGGCGCATTCATCCACTCCGCCATCGGCCTGGCGCCGCATGCCGCGATCCTGGCCATCGAAGGCGTGCTGCTGCTGGTGCGTTGGATTGCCTCAAGACGCCGAACGTGGGACGAGCGGACCGGCGGCACGGTCATGACCTGGGGTGTGGTGGGTATGGTCATCATTACCGCCGTCGTCTTTGCAAGGCCCGTGATCACTCGCTGGGACGAGACGAGGCAGCCGCGGATTCAGCTGGCCGCCGAACTGGACCGCCTGGGCGTGCCCGCCACGGATCGGCTCATGACCATCGATGCCGGCGGCTTCAAGTACTGGACCGGCCGGCCAGGCGTGGTCAGCCCGGACGATCCCATCGAGACGATCGAAGCGGTCGCCCGCGCCTACGACGTCCGTTGGCTGGTGATCGAACGCGATGACGCGGCCGAGGCGCTCGGGCCGGTCCTGAAGGGCGAGATCCTGCCGACCTGGATCGGGCCGGCGGCCTTCTCCGTGAGCGACGGCGACACCATCCCCCGCCTCGCGCTGTATCCCGTCTGCACGACGCCGGGCGATACGCGCTGCGGATCAACGCCGTGACCTCGCGATCCGCGCTGCGGTGCCAGGGGTGACCGCCCGATGACCCGGCGCGAGGCCTGGCTCTCGGTCGTCGTGGTCGCTGCCACGGCCATCACGATCCGGATCTGGGCGGCCGGCCTCATCACCTTCCCCCGACCCGAGGACACCGCCTACTACGTGGGCGTGGCCCGGAACCTCGTCGAGGGCCACGGCCTGGTGACCAACGCGATCTGGAGCTTCGGCACGCCACCGCTCCAGTTCCCGCGGCCGGCATTCGAGGTGTGGCTGCCGCTGCCGTCGTTCCTCGCGGCCATTCCGATGGCGCTGTTCGGCACAACGTTCGCCGCGGCGCAGTGGTCGTCGATCCTCGTCGGGACCCTGATCGCCATCCTGGCGTGGCGTCTCGGCGCGGACGTCGCCGCTGAGCGAGGGCTGCCGATCGGCCGCTCGCGAGCACTCGGTCTGGGGGCGGGTCTCACGACGGCCGTGTTCCTGCCCCAGGTGTTCCACTCGACGCTGCCGGATTCGACGAATCCATTCGGGGCGCTCGTCCTGGTCGTGTGCCTGCTCGCCGGGCGGATTGCGCGTGATCCACGGGGCGCACAACTCACGGATCGCCGGGTGCTGGCGCTGGGCGCGACCCTCGGCCTGGCGGCTCTGACGCGGAACGAGGCGATCTGGCTGGCCGTTGGCTGGGCAATCACGGCCTTCGGCATCAGCCGCCTCGCAGTCGAGCGTGGGGCACCCGGGCCGGCGCGCGCCGCCTGGCTCCGACTCGTGGCCGGCGCGGCCATTCCCGCGCTCGCGGTCTTCGCGCCCTGGGCGATCCGCGACTGGCTCGTGTTCGGCACCCCGCTCCCGGGACAGGCCCTGACCAACGCCTGGTCGCTCCACGGTGGGGACATCTTCGCGTGGGCCGATCCACCGACGCTGGATCGGTACCTCGCGGCGGGGCTCCCGACGCTGCTCGCGCTTCGCTGGGAAGGATTCGTCCACAACCTCATCACTGTCCTGCTGGTCACTGGTCTGCCGATCACCGCGATCGGGATGCTCGCGCTTCCGGGAACGTGGCGCGCCAGCGCGGTCCGACTGCTGGTCCTCTTTTCGAGCCTCACGTTCGTCACGACAACGCTGCTCTTCCCGGTGGCGACGACGTGGGGCACCTTCCTTCACGCGTCGGCGGCCGTCCTGGTGCTGCTGATGGTGGCCGCGCTCGTTGGGCTGGATCGGCTGATCGCCACGATCGGCGTTCGTCGCGGGTGGACCCGTCCCGTTGCCTGGCTCGGCCCATTCCTGACCGTGGCGGCGGGCGCACTCTTCACGGTGGCGCTGATCCCTTCCTTCGGGCGCGGAGGCGACGATGTCAGGGATCAGTTCGCGGCACTCCCGGCGGCACTCGCGGCCGCCGGTGCCCCGATCGGCCCGGACCTCGGCCCGGTCATCGCCCGCTCGCCGATCTGGCTGGCGGAGGAAACCGGCGTGAAGACCCTCGCCCTTCCCGACGAGACCCCGGCCGACGTGCTCGACCTCGCCCGGGCGTTTCCGGGCACCACCATCGTCATCAGTGGCACGAATCCCGGCGAGCGCTGGCCGACGATCGCCCTGACGGATCCGGTCGGGGTCCGATGCTTCGAGCCGGTTCCGCTCGTCGATCCGAGCGGCCGTGGCCTCTTCGACGACCTTCGCGTCTTCCGAATCACCTGCCCGTGACCGTGGCGGTCGAAGCACCCCGGCGAGGCCATTCGGGGCCCGTATACTCCCGACGCATGACAGGCAATGCGGGCCCAGGCCCCACGACTTCCGCCGACCTCCAACAGCGAATCCTCGAGGCACAGGAGGCGGAGCGGTCTCGGCTGGCCCGTGAGATCCATGACGGCCCGGCCCAGGCCCTGTCCAACGCGATCCTGCAGATCGAGGTCGTCGAGCGGCTCATGGCCCGCGACCCGGCTCTCGCAGGCGCTGAGCTCCGGCTGCTCCGAGAGGTGCTCCGACGCGAGCTGGCCGATGTCCGAACCTATGTCAGCCAGCTCCGACCGCCGATCCTCGCCGACCTCGGGCTGTCGGGGGCCGTCCGCGATACCGCCGAGCAGGTCGCCGGGATCCTGGGCATCCCGATCGCCGTGGACCTGGATCCCGCGATCGACGAGCTGTCCGCGGCCGCGGACATGGCCGTGCTCCGCATCATCCAGGAGACCCTCCAGAACGTGCGGAAACATGCCCACGCGTCCAAGGTGGCGATTCGGGCGGCCCAGGATGGTGGCGATCTGGTCCTCGACATCCAGGACGACGGCCACGGATTCGTCCCATCCGACGCTCCCGCGGCCGGGCGGCGCGCGTTTGGAATCCAATTCATGCAAGAACGCGCACAATCGATCGGCGCGCGATTAGAAGTACGATCAGGGCCGGAGGACGGCACTCGGGTGCGGCTTGTCATTCCGGGCGGACGAGAGGAGACCACATGAGCGCGATGGAGTACAGCGGCCCGGAGCGTCGGCGGCACCCCGGCGAGGACTTGATCCGGATCCTGATCGTCGACGATCATGTCCTCTTCCGCGTGGGCATCGCCCAGATCCTTTCGAAGGAGTCCGATCTCGAAGTCGTCGGCGAGGCCGAGGATGCGCGCAGCGCCATGGAAGCAGCGCTCGAGACATCGCCCAGCATCATCCTCATGGACCTGTCGCTCCCAGCGCCGGGTGGCATCGAGACGACGCAGCGGATCAAGCGCGAGTTGCCGTCGGTGTCGATCATCGTCCTGGCCGCCCACGAGGACGAGGACGCCCTCTTCGACGCCATCAAGGCCGGTGCGGCCGCGTTCATCCTCAAGGACGTGAGCCCGGATGACCTGGTCAACGTCATCCGGCGAGTCGCCAACGGTGAGTACCTCATCAACGACACCGTGTTCTCGCAGCCGTCCGTCGCGTCGCGCGTCCTCAAGGAGTTCCGCGAGCTGGCGATCTATGGCCAGGAAGCCCAGCCGATCTTTGCCCCGCTCTCGCCGCGCGAGGTCCAGATCCTCGACAATATCGCCCAGGGCATGACCAACAAGCAGGTCGCCTACACGCTCACGATCAGCGAGCAGACGGTCAAGAACCACATGAGTTCGATCCTCCGCAAGCTGTCGGTCAATGACCGGACCCAGGCAGTCGTCTACGCGATGCGCCAGGGCTGGATCAAGATGCCGGAGGATTGAACCGATCACGGTTCGATCTGATCCACCGCTTGTGACCACGACCACCGACATCGCCGAACAGCTCCTGCAGGACGCGGCAGCGCTCGATCGGGAAATCACCGAGATCGACATGCTGGTCGCCCAGGCCCGGACCGAGGCCGGGCACCATGGGACGCGCCGGTCCGTGGCCTCGGACAAGCTGACCAAGCTCGCCGAGACGGCGTCCACCCAGGACGTGATGGACCTCGCCACGCAGGTCGTCACGTTGACCCGGCGGTCCGCCCTGATGGATGCCCAGCTCGAGATCCTCGAGGGCAAACGGCGATCGATCGCCCGTCTCCAGGAGACCATTCGTGCCGCGGCCGAACAGGTCCGATCCGCCTCGCTGAAACCCGGGCACGACGCCAGCGGCCGCGACGCCGCCCTGAGCGCCGACGACAAGCCGCTCGAATCGTCGGCTGACGCGATCGACGCGGGGACGGCGCCGGCCGTCGTGTCGATGCTCGTCCTGTCGGCGCAGGAAGATCTTCGTCGCGAGATCGCGCGGGCCATGCACGACGGTCCCGCGCAGAGCCTGACGAACATCGTCCTCCAGGCCGAGATCGTCGAGCGGTTGGTGGGGCGGGACCCGGCCTCCGCGACCGGCGAGCTCCGCCAGCTGGTGGCCATGGTCCAGCAGACCCTCGAGGCCACCAAGACCTTCATCTTCGACGTCCGGCCGATGGTCCTCGACGACCTGGGCCTCGTCCCGACCCTGCGCCGCTCCGCCCGGGATCGTGGTCGGCGGGCCGGCGTAACGGTCGACTTCGAGTCGATCGGCGTGGACCGCCGGCTGCCGGTGGACGTGGAGAGCGCGCTGTTCCGGATCACCGACGAGGCGCTCGCTGGCTTCCTGGGCAGGAAACCGGATCGCATGTCCCTGGGCATGGACTGGGGTGACTCGCTGGCGATCACACTCCACGCGGAACGGACTCCTTCGCCGGTTCCGGAGAGCGACATCCCGCCCGAGGGCGAGGCCCTGCCTCCGGCCATCGCCGAGATGGTGGCCGAGCGCCGTGCCCAGCACGTCGAAGCGCTGGAAGCGGCGAGAAGCGCCGCGATCGTCAGGTTGCCGGCGAAACTGGCCCGGGAGATGGAGCAGCGCGCCGCGACACTCGGAATCGAGCTCTCGATCGACGAAAACGGCGGATCGATGCGGCTCGTCGTTCCGGTGGACGCCGCGATCGAGGCCGGCGCGCCGGCCTGA
>JAYTWS010000163.1:0-1585 GCA_043743315.1 Chloroflexota bacterium
TTCGCGCGGGACCGCCACACCTGCCAGTACTGCGGCCGGATCGCGCACGACCTGACGCTCGACCACGTGATCCCGCGCCATCGGGGCGGCGGCCACACCTGGGACAACCTCGTGGCGGCATGCAAGTCGTGCAATCACCGAAAGGGCAGCAAGACCCTCGAGGAGGCCCGGCTCCGCCTCGTTCGAACCCCGTTCGAGCCGCGTAGCGACCTGTACTCGCTGTTCACGCCGTTTCTGGCCGACGAACGGAACGAGGCCTGGCGCCTGTACCTGTTCCTCGGCCGGAACTGATCGGCGGGCTGCCCGCCGTGGACATTCACCCGCCGGAGCCCGTCATGGCGGCACTCGAGCGCCTGTGGGCCGGCGGCCACGCCGCGTACGTGGTCGGCGGCTCGCTTCGCGATGTGCTGCTCGGGCGTGAGCCTGCCGACTGGGACCTCGCCACGGACGCTCGCCCGGACCGAATCCTCGAGCTCTTCCCGGGTTCCGTGTACGAGAACCGGTTCGGGACCGTGGCCGCGCGTCAGGGCGACGCGTACCTCGAGATCACGACCTTCCGCTCTGATCACGACTACGCCGACTTCCGCCGGCCGCATCGGGTCGAGTTCGGGGACACGATCGAGGGTGACCTCGCGCGGCGGGACTTTACCGTCAATGCCCTCGCCTGGGGGCGCCCGGGCCTCAACGAGCGACGCGCGCCGGAGCGCGAAGGGCTGGACGGAGGCGCGGCGGGCGCGGCGGCGGAGCGGGAAGCGCCGGAGCCCGACAGGCCCGAGCACGAAGCGCCGGCGCACGAAGCGCCGGCGCGGGAAGCGCCGGAATTGATCGACCCGCACCACGGGGTCGTCGACCTCGAGCGGCGACTCCTCCGAGCGGTCGGGGATCCACGCCAGCGGTTCGAGGAGGATGCCCTGCGGATGGTCCGGGCGGTTCGACTGGCCACGACCCTCGACTTCGGCATCGAGGCGGGGACCCTCGCGGCCATCCAGGCGCGTTCGTCCCTCGTAGCCCATCTCTCGTCGGAGCGCGTTGCGGCGGAGCTGGAGAAACTGCTCGCGGCGGACCGGCCGTCCGTCGGACTCCGCCTGATGGCCGCGACCGAAATCCTCGCGGTCATCTCGCCCGAGCTGGCCGCCCAGCGCGGGGTCCCCCAGAACAAGATCCCGGGCGACGACCTGTGGGATCACACGGTACGAACCGTTGATGCGGTTTCCTCGGAGCATCCTGTCGTGCGCGTCGCCGCGCTCCTCCACGACATGGGCAAGCCCGCGACGATGGCCGATGGGCACTTCCTCGGGCACGACGCGGTCGGCGCGGAGCTGGCCACCGCGTTCATGGATCGGCTCCGACTCCCGAGGGCCGTCATCGAACGGGTTGCGCATCTCATCCGAAATCACATGTTCAGCTACGAACCGTCGTGGGGCGATTCGGGGGTCCGCCGGTTCATCCAGCGGGTCGGTCGCGACGCCCTGCCGCAGCTGTTCGAGCTGCGCGAGGCCGACAACGAAGGCAGCGGCCTGGCTCGATCGGCCCACGACCTCGATGAGCTGCGGGAACGGGTCGAGGCGCAACTTGCGGCGCGCGT
>JAYTWS010000164.1:0-4304 GCA_043743315.1 Chloroflexota bacterium
GTCTTGGCCGGCGTGAACGGGACCGGCGTCGCCGTCCAGTACATCAGGCGGTTCCTGGCACCGAGACGAAGGTCATCCTCCTTCGGCCCGAACATGAACAGTCGCGGGCGTAGAGGGAGCGTTGCGAACAGCAGGAACGGGTCCATCCAGTTCATGTGGTTGAAGCACAGCAACGCCGGGCCGGGCGGAAGCCGATCCCGCCCCTCGACCCTGAGTCGGAAGAGCATCCGCATCAACAGCCCGACTGCGAGACGCGATACGTAGTAGCGGACTGCCCGATTCCAGCGCGGCAGGTCCGAGCGCGGAAGGCGCGAATCCGGCGTCGCCAGCGGCCGTTTCGGGCGGTCCATGTCAGGTCGATCAGACCGTGGGCCGGCGCACCACCGCGGCTGGATCGAGGTCGGCCAGCCGGGTGAGGACCAGGTCCGCGAACTCGTCTGCTCCCGGAGCCGGTGGAACGCTCGCGTTCGGGATCAGGACCACGATCATCCCGGCCGCACGTGCCGCGCGAACCCCGTTGAGGGAATCCTCGATGACGAGACACTCCGCTGGAGCCACCCCGAGCTGACGGGCCGCCGCGAGGTACACATCCGGGGCTGGTTTGCCATGCTCCACGTCGTCCGACGACACCACGACAGGGATCACGCCGCCGAGGCCGGTTGCATCGAGAGCGGCATCAATGACCGCCCGATGCGCCGAGGAGGCGATTGCCACTGGCCAGCGTGAAGCGATGGACCGCACCGTCGCCATCGCGCCCTCGATCTCGGGCGCCCCATCGGCATACCGTCGAACGACACGCTCCACGATGTCAGCCTCGATGGCCGGGTCAGCGTCCGAGGTCAGGCCCGTCCGTTCGCGCATGATCCGGGCCCAGGCCCTCGAATTGGCGCCCATGACGGCCGAACTGTCGTCGTGGGTCCAGATCAGACCGAGCTGGCGGGCCCAGTCGACCCGTTCCTGATGCCACCAGATCTCGGAGTCCACGAGGACGCCGTCGAGATCGAAGATCACGGCGCCAACCGTCGTTTCCCGTTGCTCGGCGGCAGCGTGGCCCATCGAGCGAGCCTAGCACGCGATGACATCGATCCGTAACAAGCTCGGGATAGAGTGTGCGCATCACATCAGAGGAGGATCCCGATGTTCTTTCAGACCCGCAGTCCCGCCATGCCGACCCCCGACGCCGCACTCCCGGGTCGTCCGGATCCGATCATGGAGCCCGGCCTGCATCACGTGAACCGGCGTCCCATCGCGGGTCCCTACCCCGAAGGGTTCGAGATCGCGGACCTGGCCCTCGGCTGCTTCTGGGGCCCCGAGAAGGACTTCTGGCAGACTCCCGGTGTCTGGGTCACTGCTGTCGGCTATCAGGGTGGTTTCACCCCCAACGCGACGTATCGAGAGGCGTGCTCGGGCAAGACCGGCCATGCCGAGGCCGTGCGAGTGGTGTTCGACCCCACGGTGATCTCATACGCGGCGATTCTCAGGCATTTCTGGGAGGACCACGATCCCACCCAGGGGATGCGCCAGGGCAACGACACCGGCACGCAGTACCGATCTGCGATCTTCCCGCACTCGGACGCGCAGCGCCACGCTGCGATCGCATCCCGCGACATGTACCAGGAGCAATTGACGGCTTCCGGTTTCGGCCAGATCTCGACCGAGATCACCAATGGTCCGGCACCGGAATTCTTCTTCGCCGAGGACTACCACCAGCAGTACCTGAGCAAGAATCCCGGGGGCTACTGCCCGACCCACGCAACCGGCGTCAAACTGCCCGATGACTTTCTGGTCACCCCGCTGCAGTACGTGGACTGACGGAGTCGAGGCGGAGCCGCATCCGACCGCCAACAACTGAACGCATCGCGACCGAGGTCCCGACGGAGCGGGGCAAACTCGACGCAGGCGCTGCTTCGCCCATTGACGGTCGTCGTCACCCGACCGACAATCCGCGGCATTCGCCCCGATCACGAGCGGCTGAGGAAGGACTGCCCCGTGGCACTTCTCGCGACCGATCCCGACATCACGACCATTCCCAAGGTCGAGCTGCACGTACACCTCAATGGGTCCATCACCGAGGCGACGGCGTCCGTGCTCGCTCGAAGGCACGGCGCAGACCCGGAGAGTGCCCTGGGGCTCATCGACGGTCGCTATCCGGGTCACTACGCCAACTTTGGCGGCTTCCTCAACGCCTACATGCTGTCGAACGGGTTCGTCAGGACGCCCGAGGATCTCGAGCTGGTCTCCGCCGAGTTCGCGCGGGGTCAGGCCGCCCAGAACATTGCGTACTCGGAAGCCATCTTCACGGCGATGATCTTCGTCCGGAACGGGATGGACCCGCGGGCAATGTGGGCCGCGGTTCGACGCGGATTTGCGGCAGCCGGGCCCGAGACCCGGATCGGGCTGGTGGTCGACGCCATCCGCGACTTCGGGCGCGCCGAGGCGGCGGCCACGATCCGGCTGGTCGAGGACGCCGACGCGCCGATCGTCGGCCTGTGCCTGACGGGGTGGATTCGGATGAACCGATCGAGGTCTTCACGATCCTGCGCGATGCCGCCACGCGACTAGGCATGGGCTTCGAGGTCCATGCCGGCGAAATGGCTCCGCCAGAGAGCGTCGTCGAGGCCATCGATATCCTCCACGCCGACCGGGTTGGCCACGGCGTCCAGGCCATTCGGGACTCGGACCTGCTCGCCAGGCTCGTACGCGAGCAGATCCCGCTCGACGTGTGCCCATCGTCGAACGTCCAGATCGGCCTGTTTCCGTCGCTCGAGGCGCACCCGTTCGCCGCATTCTGGCGAGCCGGGGTCAACATGACCATCTCGAGCGACGATCCGCCGTTCATGAACACCACGCTGACCGATGAGCTCCGACACGTTGTTCGCATTGCCGGGCTGTCCCGCAACGATCTCGCCGATCTCCAGCGGCGCGCCGCGAGGAACTCATTCGCGGCGCCGGATGTTCAGGCCGAGATCATCGCCGCGATCGATGCCTGGGTCGCTGCCGGATGACTTTGAGACGGCAGTAGCCTGACTCGGTAGAAGACTGACTCGGTAGGAGTCCCGGGGGCTACTGCCCCACCAACGCCACCGGCGCGGCTCGGTCCGGCGACTCGCGCCTCCACTAGACTGGCGCGGTGCCAGCGTCCCCCAAGCCCACCACGATGCCAGGTCCCGCGATATGGCTCGTCAGGCACGGCGAGACCGAGTGGGCACGAACGGGTCGCCACACGGGCCGGACCGACATCCCGCTCACCTCGACCGGCCGTCAGGAGGCGCTCGACCTGGCACCGCGGCTGGCCGGCCACGCATTCGCCGTGGTCGTTTCGAGTCCGCTCTCAAGGGCGCTGGACACGGCACGACTGGCCGGGTTCGCCGACCGCGTCAGGATCGATCCTGACCTTCTCGAATGGGACTACGGCGACGATGAAGGCCGCACTACCCTGGAGATCCGGGCCGACCGGCCGGACTGGACGATCTGGTCCCAGGGTCCGGCCGGCGGTGAGCTCCTCGACGCAGTCGCCGCACGCGTCGATCGCGTGATCGAACGCGCGCGTTCGATCGACGGCGTCACGCTGTGCTTCGCGCATGGCCACCTGCTGCGGATCCTGGGAGCCCGCTGGATCGGCCTGCCAGCAGCCGCCGGAGGGTCCCTGGCGCTCGACACCGCGACGATCTCGATCCTTGGCTGGGATCGGGATGCGCCCGCAATCCGGCGCTGGAACGACGGGATCGATCTCGACTGACGTCCGTTACGAAGGAGCGAGCCGGATCAAGCTGGAGCGAGCCGGATCAAGCAGCGGCAGGAACCGCGACCTCCGGCTCACGGGGCTCGCGGACCAGGACCAGGGATGCCGTCGCCAGAGCCATGAACCCGGCCGCTACGAGGAGGGCGCGGTCGATCCCCGCGTCCTGCCAAATTCCGGAGGCGAGCGTCGCGCCGACCACCACGCCGAGGTTCGACAGCGCCGTGACGACACCGAACGATCGGCCGCGTCGCCCGCCATCGGTCGCCAGGGTAAGAAGCGCGAACCACGATGACTGCGCGGCCGCCAGTCCCCCGCCCGCGGCGACGGCCGTTGCGAAGACCGCCCAGACCGGGGCGTGCGCGATGAGCGAACCGAGATTCGCGATGACGAGGATCGAGCCGATCGCGATCATCCGGCGCCGCCCGGAGCGATCGGCGATTCGACTGAGCCACGGCCCGATGACGATCGATCCCAACCCGAACATCGCGAAGATCAGGGTCACCTGGTTGATCGGCATGCCCAGCTCGTCCTTCGCGAACGGTGCGAACGTGGTGATCCAGCC
>JAYTWS010000165.1:0-8479 GCA_043743315.1 Chloroflexota bacterium
ATCGTGAAGGCGTGCGTCGCCACCCGCTCTGGTCCGTCGCATCAGGAAGTACGCCGGGCCGTCCCGCAGGACGAGGTACGGAATCACCTGCTTGAGGCGCCGATCCGTTTCGGCGACCGCACGTTCCACGAATCGTCCGTGGGTGGCCACGATCCCGTCGAACGCCTCGAGTCCGTCGATCCGGATGCCATTCCAGCCGGGATCGGCCATCAGGACCGCGCGATCGACCACGAGCACTTGTTCGCCGTCGCTCATGCGTCCCGGCTCGCTGCTGAGTCAAGCATCGCGCGCGCCGCCGCCAACCGGGCCTCGAGGGCCTCGGGATCAGGGCCGCCGGGCCGGTCCAGCTCCGCGAGCCAGGCGTCGAGCGATGCGCGCATGGACCAGAGCCCGGCGGCCACCTCGGCGCGGTTGGTTGCCACGATGCCGGCGCCCATGTGCGGGTCGCCGAGCGCGAGCCGGGTGGCACTCGCCCACCCTGTGGACGCGAGCGTGCGGGCATGCCGCCAGGCTTCCTCGCCCCGTCCCGCGACCGCCTCGACCAGCGCCGCCGCGGCAATGAGCGGCAGGTGGCTGATCGCCGCGGTCGCCGCGTCGTGATCCGCCGCGGACATCTCGATGGGCCTCGCCCCGCAGCGCGTCGCCAGCCAGCGGACCGGGTCGGCGGCATTCGAGGGCATGTGCGCCGGGACCACGATGACCCACGGCCGGTCGACGAACAGGTCCGCAACCGCCGCCGCATAGCCGCTGGTCTCGCGGCCGGCCATCGGATGCCCGCCCACGAACGGCAGGCCCAGCGCGGTCGCCGCATCCACGATTGCGCGCTTGGTGCTGGTCACGTCCGTGACGATGGCGCGCCTGCCGAGTTGCAGCTCGAGATCCGATCCAAGTCGCTCGACGAGCGCCACCGCCTCGAGTGGGGGCGCCGCGATGATGACGAGGTCGGCGCCTTCGAGCGCCTCCGGTACGGCCCTGGCGGCGTGGTCGATCACCCCGTCGGTGACCGCCTGCGCCGGTCCGTGACCACCGGGCGTCCAGGCGCTGAGGTGCGGGCGGGAGCTCCGTCCGGGACCGGGCCCGTCGGACACACCGGCATGAAGAGCCTTCGCGATCGAGCCGCCGATCAGCCCGAACCCGAGGAACGCGATCCTCGCGGGCGGGCCTTCAATCACTCGAGCCAACCGCTCGAGCGTCGATTGGGTCCACTGTCGCCGCCCCTTCGCCGGTCCTCTCGGCGATCCTTGACCCGGCGCTCGCCCTCGCCTTCGGGTGGGCCAGGATCATCGGGCTGGTTCTCCCGCCGATTCGCCTCGCGTCGGTCGGTCGAGCGTCGATCGTTCTGGAGTGGTGCGCCGCAGCGCGGACATCGGCGCTCGTCGGCGAAGAGCTGCTCGATGGGCGCGGTCGCGTAAACCTCACGGCCGCAGGTACGACAGATGATTCGTGGCATGAAGGCTCCCCTCAGCGACCGTCAGGCCGAGATGCTAGAGGGTCGAGCCGATGGTCGCCCGCTACCACGGTCAAGCCCGGGGCCCGCAACGCACTGCCCGGGCAGGCCCACGCCACGCACCCGCGTCCGGCCCCGGTCACGAGAACGCTACGCTGTGAAGGCGCTCGTAACGAGCCGGTCCGTGGCCGAGGTGGCTCCGGAACAGGACGATCTGATCGACCATGAACCCCAGATCCATGTCGGCCGAGTTCGCGACGAGGAGGCTTCCGGCCTGCGCGCCGGCGTGCACGCCGTCCGTCCGGGCGATGGTCAGATGCGGTCGGAAGGGACGGTCCTCGATCGCCCATCCGGCCTCGACGAGGGCGGACGTCAGCGCGGTCGAGAGCCGGCCAAGCGCATCGGCACCGCAGCGGATGCCGAGCCACAAAGCCCGCGGTTTCGCCGGATCAGGAAATGCCCCGGCGCCACCGACGCGTAGCTCGAATGGACCGGCTGCCGCCCGGGCAGCGCGGCCCACAGCCGCGGCGACCGCGTCGACCTGGCCTTTCGGGGTTGGTCCCAGGAACCGGAGCGTCACGTGGAGGCCCTCCATCTGGACCCAGCGGACTCGCGAGCCATCGGACCCGAGTGCGGTCTTGACCTCGTCCACGAGGTCACTGATGCGGGCTGTGATGTCGGCGGGGATGGGGATCGCCACGAACAGGCGTGGGACATCTGGTGGGGCGAACGGCGGCCGGCCGTTCGGTCGATGCTCGGTCATCGGGCCGGGCCCGCGCCATGACTCATCGATCGGCCGTTCCCTTCTCCCGGTTCCACGCTGCGCGGTCGATCTCGAGGATCTCGAGGGCTCGCACGCGATCTCGCCAGCCGAGCACCTCAACGGTCTTGTCCTCGAGCAGCTTGTAGGTATCGAAGAAGTGCTCGATCTCCACGAGACGATGCGGCCGAATCTGGTTCAGGCCCTCGATGTGCGCCTGGTGGGCGTCTCCGTCGGCGACGCACAGGACCTTGTAGTCGGCGCCCTTCTCATCGCGCATCTCAAGCACCCCGACCGGTCGCGCCCAGACGTGGCAGCCGGTGAATGTCGGCTCGTCGATGATCAGGAGCGCGTCCGTGTGATCGCCGTCGTCGGCACGCGTGCCTTCAATGAAGCCGTAGTCGAAGTTGTAGTACACCGCCGAGGACAGGACCCGATCGAGCCGGAAGACCCCGGCGACCTCGTCGTACTCGTACTTGTTGCGGCTCCCACGCGGAATCTCGACCACGACCTCGATGATCCCCGGAAACTCCGCGTCGCTGTGCATCGACCGACGATACCCCGCGGCGAGCGGATGCGCGCGCGCCCGCCCGGACGAGCGGTCAGTCGTTGTAGAGGCGTTCCTCGATCAACTTTTCCTGCACGGTCCGCCCGTTGGGATCGAAGCAGGAGTACTCGAAGTGCTTCTCGAACTCGAGGTCGACATTGTCCTGTCCACCGCGGTTCTTCTCGACCGAGACGATGACCCAATCCCGGAAGCGCTGCGCCTGGTACGGGTTGAACTCGATGTTGACCTTCGCGACGATGTGGTACTTCTCGTTGAGGATGAGGATGATGTCGGCCTCGTAGTTGATGGCCGAGCTACCCCGCAGGTGGAAGTTCCGCAGGCGCGAGGCCTTGAGGCCCTCCTTGTCGGCCGCGACGATCGCGATCATCGGGACTTCTTCAGAAAGGGCGATGTCCTTGAGGCCGTTGACCACGAACGTGACCTTCTCGGTCTCGGTGTTCGGTTCCGGGATCTGGGGCACCTTCTGCAGGTAGTCCACGATCACGAGCAGGCGCTTGTCGCCAGCCAGTCTTCGGAACTCCTGGACCAGCGAGCGGATGTTGTCGACGGTGCTCGCGGTGGCGGAGCCGCGAAGCAGGAACAGGTTCTGGCCGTAGCGGGCGATGCGGTCGAGCGATGGGCGCAGGCGCGGGTTATTTGCGAGATTCGGCGGCTCGGCGCCTTCAGCCGACCACGAGCCGAGGATTTCCTTGCGGACGTCCTGGATCTTGATCGCACCGGCCTTCTGGGGCATGTGGGCGAGGGCCGACTCAAGGGCGATGAGCCGGTTCAGCAGGTAGGGCTCGTCATGCTCGAAGCAGAGGTACAGGACGCTCGCCTGACCGGATGCCGCGACGTTGCGAGCCATCTGGAGCGCCATCGTCGTCTTGCCCGTGCCCTGCGCCCCGCCGAGCAGGAGGAGCTCACCCGGGCGGAGACCCCCACCGATCGTCTTGTCGAGCGGCGTCAGGCCGAGCGGGACCGGCTGGTACTCGCCCAGTTTCCCGCTGACAACCTTGTCGTTGAGGTCGACGAGGACATCGAGCGCCGACAGCGGAGCCATGCTCCCAGTGACGCCGTCAAATCGCCAAGCGCCAGACGAAGTCTCCGGTGCCGTGTCCGTATCCGCGGATTCGTTCGTCTTGATCACCACGATCGCCTGACCCTCCCCGTGTGGTTGCCCGAGGCCGCATCGTAGCACCGGAGCGGGCCCCGTCATCAACCCGAGTGGCGAGGTTCTCGTCGCCGTTCGTCCGGGGTGAGAAACTCCGGATCAGCCCGAATTCGCGGCGCCGAGGCTGTCCCACAGGACGCAGATCGTCCGAATTCCGGTCTCGTAGTTTGCAAGGATCATTGATTCATTCGGCGCGTGGGCATGATCGTCAGGGTTCGAAAAGCCCATGAGGATTACGGGCAGGCTCAACTGGTGCTCGAACATCTCGGCCACGGGGATCGATCCGCCCGACCCGATGAACACCGGAGCGCGGCCGAAAGTGACCTCCAGCGCGCGTGCCGCCGCCTGCGCGATCGGGTGATCGGTCGGCGTCCGGACCGGCTTCCCGCCGCCCAGCAACTGGACGTTTGCCGTGACCCCCGGCGGGCAGACCGCCTCGACGAACGCCACGAACTTCGGGAAGAGCACTTCAGGATCCTGACCTGATACCAGGCGCATGCTCACCTTCGCATGGGCATGCGCCGGGATGATCGTCTTGGAGCCCTCGCCCTGGAACCCGCCCCAGATTCCGTTGACATCGAGGGTCGGGCGCATCCACTTCCGTTCGAGGACCGAGTACCCGGCCTCGCCCCGGAGCGGTCCGGATTCGGTCTGCGCGCGGAATGCCTCGGGATCGAACGGCAGTTCGGCGAGACGTGCCTTCGTTGCGTTGTCGAGCGTCGCCACGTCGTCGTAGAAGCCCGGCACCTGGATCCGGCCCTCGCGGTCCTTGAGGGCCGCGATGATCTGGGCTAGCGCGTTGGCCGGATTCTCGACGGCGCCGCCGAAGCTGCCCGAGTGGAGGTCGATCGGCGTCCCGGTCACGTCGATCTGGGTGTAGAGCATGCCCCGCAGAGTCTCGGTGAGGGCGGGGATGTTGCCCTCGAAGAAGCCGGTGTCCGAGATCACGACCGCGTCGGCACCCAGTCGTCCCCGGTTGGCATCGAGCCAGGCGGGCAGGCTCGCGGACGTCGATTCCTCCTCGCCCTCGAACACGATCCGGAGGTTGACCGGCAGCGTGCCACGCGTCGAGAAGAGAGCCTCGGCGGCGCGCAGGTGCATGTGGAGCTGGCCCTTGTCGTCGGCCGATCCGCGGCCCACGATCCGGCCGTTGCTGATGAACGGATCGAACGGAGCCGTCTGCCAGAGGTCGATCGGATCGACGGGCTGGACGTCGTAGTGGCAATAGACGATGACCGTCGGGGCCCCATCGGCATGAAGCCAGTCCGCGTACACGATCGGATGCCACCGGGTCTCACAGACCTCGGCGTGTTCGAATCCGATCCGCGCGAGCTCCTGGGCGACCCATTCGGCCGCGCGGCGGATGTCACCGGCATGTTCGCTCAGCGCGGAGATGCTCGGAATGCGCAGGAACTCGAGCAGCGACGCGTGACGTGCGTCTTCCGTTGCCGCCAGCTGGGTCTCGAGGACGGGGTCGAGGGCGGTCATCGGTCGTCTCCACATGGTTCGGCCGGCGCTCCGAAGGGAGTCGCCGGCCGGGGCTGTCAGATCGTGCCTGCGAACGTACTCAGGCCGGGTTGGGGGCCGGCGCCGAAGCCGGCGGAACGTCCCGCTCAGAGGGTCGATCCGAGGGAGCGTCCCCCGCGTCCGGTGAGCTATGAGAGCGCGGCGGCAGGCCGTGAAGCAGCTGTTTGGGCGGGAGGTCCGCGAACAGGGTCTCGAACCCCTCCGCATCCACGGTTTCCTCGGCGATGAGCTTCTGGGCGAGGCTCTCCAGGCGATCCCGATGTGTCTCGAGGACCTGGGTGGCTCGTTCGTAGGCTCGATCGACGAGCGCGCGCACCTCCTCGTCGATCTGCCGCGCGATCTCATCGGAGTAGTTGCGCTGCTCCCCGATCTCCCGGCCGAGGAAGACGAGCTCGTCTCG
Source organism: Chloroflexota bacterium (assembly GCA_043743315.1). Classification (GTDB taxonomy): domain Bacteria; phylum Chloroflexota; class Limnocylindria; order Limnocylindrales; family CSP1-4; genus UBA5189. The sequence goes on from JAYTWS010000165.1 coordinate 5,856, forward strand.
CTTGCCGAACGAGAGCGGCCCGAGCCGATCGCTCATCCCGAATTCGGTCACCATTCGCCGCGCCAATGTTGTGGCCTTCTCGATGTCGTTGCTCGATCCGGTGGTCGTATCGCCGAAGACGAGGCGCTCCGAGACGTTGCCGCCGAGCAGGCCGGCCAGCTTGTCCTCGAACTCGGACTTCGACTGGAGGTAGCGGTCCTCGGTCGGCAGGGCCATCGTGTAGCCGAGGGCCATGCCGCGGCTGACGATGGTCACCTTGCTGACCGGGTCACACTTCGGGAGGACCCGCTGGACGACCGCGTGACCACCCTCGTGGTAGGCGATGATCAGCTTCTCGGCATCCGAGATGATCCGAGACTTGCGTTCCGGGCCGGCGACAATTCGCTCGAGGGCCTCCTCGAACTCGGGCATCGAGATGACTTTCTTGTTGCGGCGCGCGGCCAGGATCGCGCCCTCGTTGATCAGGTTCGCGAGGTCGGCACCCGAAAAGCCGGGTGACATCCGGGCAAGGCCCTCGAGGGATACGGCCTTGTCGAGCGGCTTGCCTTTGATGTGGACCTTGAGGATGGCCACGCGACCCTTCATGTCGGGTCGATCGAGGATGACCTGGCGGTCGAAGCGGCCGGGTCGGAGCAGGGCCGGATCGAGCACGTCGGGCCGGTTCGTGGCGGCGACGACGATCACGCCGGTATTGGTATCGAACCCGTCCATCTCCACGAGGATCTGGTTGAGGGTCTGCTCGCGCTCGTCATGGCTGCCGCCGAGGCCGGCACCGCGCTGGCGGCCGACCGCGTCGATCTCGTCCACGAAGACGATGCACGGGCTGTTGCGCTTGGCCTGGTCGAACAGGTCCCGGACGCGGCTCGCGCCGACGCCCACGAACATCTCGACGAACTCGGAGCCGGAGATGCTGAAGAACGGCACCCCGGCCTCGCCGGCCACGGCCCGGGCCATGAGCGTCTTGCCGGTACCTGGAGGCCCGACCAGGAGCACGCCTCGCGGGATCCGCGCGCCGAGGCTGTTGAACTTCTCGGGAAACTTGAGGAACTCGACGATCTCCTGGAGTTCCATCTTGGCCTCGTCGACGCCCGCGACGTCAGCGAACGTCACGACCGACTTGTTGCCGAGGAACATCCGGGCGCGGCTCTTGCCGAAGGACATCGCCTGATTGTTCGTACCCTGCGCCTGCCGCATCATGAAGTAGATGAACGCCCCGATCACAACGAGCGGCAGCACCACGCTGACGGCGGTCAGGATCCAGCCATTGTCGTTCTGGCGATCGGCCGCGAAGATCGACTTGTCGAGCGTGCGCCCGGCATCGCTCGATGCCTGCTGCATGTCGCCCAGGACGGACGTCAGGATGCTCGGCACGGTCACCGTGTAGGTACTGCCGTCCGACTTCGTGACGGTCAGGGTGTCGGATTGCTGGACGACCTTCTTGACGTCACCCGCCGCGACCTGGTTGAGGAACGTTCCATAACCGGTGGGTGCCGAGCTGGTCGTCTGGTTGAACCACGTGTAGAGAAGAGCTGCAACGCCAAGGGCGAGCAGGATCATCAGTGCGCCATTGCGCATGAACCTGGGATTCAAGAACTTGCCTCCGGAGGGGCGGGCCAATGGTACGGCTCGACCTGAGCCGAGTATAGCGCTGGGGTTCCGGCAGCCCGCATCTCAGCGGGCCGGACGATCCGTGCACATGCGCCACGCGGGACCCGCGATCGGGATTTGGTAGCGGAGGGCGGATTTGAACCACCGACCAAGGGCTTATGAGTCCCCTGCTCTACCACTGAGCTACTCCGCCGCCGGCCGATAGTTTAGCGCAGGCGCGTCGCACGCCGGTCGATCCGCACGGTCCCGACCCCACCGCCGCTACGGGCCGCCGAGGACAATGACCAGCTCCGGAGCGCCTACGCTCTCCTTCGAGGACAGGTTGATCTGGCTACCGATCGTGGTGAGCACCATGCTCGTCAGGCCCCCGGCTGCGGCGCCGCGGCCGGACATCACCATGTTCCCTCAGCTTCCCGGGCCGAACAGGAGGTCGATCCACCGCTCGAACGGGCTCACAGGCCGCACATCCGCGCCGAGGCGGACGGCCGCTGAGCCCGGGGCATCGGTGGGCAGCGCCGGCGCATCACCCTCCAGCGCGAAGGCGATCTCGTCGCGACTTCCGAGCCGATAGAGCCGGGCCTGGAGGTCGACGTACCGCTGCTCCTGAATGAGCGCGAGCTCCTGCTGCAGCGCGGCAACCTCACCGGTGATCGCCACATTCGCGGCACGCAACGAATCTGCGTGACTCGAGGCCGCCGAGGCCGTCGTCACCTGCCGGCCGAATGAGATCACGCCCCACGCCAGGGCGATCGTCGCGACGATATGGAGGAGGCGACGAGGTGAGATGGAGGCCATCGGAATCGCGCCGGGATCCGCGGCCAGGACCACGACCGGGCGCGGCGGACTGTACACGATGCGGTCCCGCGCGCCGGTCGATCGAGCGGACGCAGGTCGAGGGGACGCAGGTCGCGCGGCGGACCGCGTTTCCCCAGCGTCCGGGTCGTCGAGAAGGAACGCCGGCGTGGCCGCGAGATCCGGGCCGCCGTCCGCGTCGAGGCCGTCCAGCACGAGACCGG
>JAYTWS010000166.1:0-6011 GCA_043743315.1 Chloroflexota bacterium
AGGATTCCGTAAGAGTCGGGGGGAGGCATGGCCGTTCGACGCCAGTCCACTCCGGCATCGACAGAAATCAGGAGCGTCGCGCCCTGGATTGCCCACAGGCCCCCGCCGGGGAAGGTGCCGGCAGCAGACAGCGAGACCAACGCGACAGATGGCAGGGCCGAGGCCGTTCCGGCCGGAGCTGCCCGTGATGCCTCGGGCGCTCGTGTTGGCGACGGAGTCGGAACCGAAGAGCACGCTCCGAAAGAATGATCGCCGCCCCTACGAGGGCCATACCTCTGCCGTCGGCCTTCACGGCATAACGATAGGTACACGCATCCGGGAGCGCAACGGGCTCGTGGCGTCGAGCGACATTCGCGGCTGCCATGCGGGCGCCCGAGCGGACCTCGCCCGCGGGGGCAGTGCCGTTGGAGTCGTCCGGCTGCCGACGACGCAGTTGGGATCAGCCCCCGACTGCGGTGCGCCGTCCCCGGCCAACTGATCGAACGCGGGTGACGGTGCGTTGACCGGGCGAGATACGATCATCGACACGAGGCTCTTGTGCGCATGAGAGGTAACTTCTGATGCCGATCATCGAGGCGATCGTGTGGGGGATCGGATTTGGCGTGATCGCCGTCTTCTTTGCCGGCCTGCGCCGTCTGCCCTGGCGATACTCGATCCTTGTGGGCGTCGGTGTTGGCGTGGTCCTCGCTGCCCTCAGGATGGCCACGCTGGACCCGCGAATCGACCCCGGGGTCCTGGTCCTGATCGGTGCCGTGGGCGCGTCGCTCGCAACGCTCGGTTCCGAACGCGGGGAGCGTGCACGCGTGCGCCGATCCGCCGCGATCCTCGCAGATGCGGTCAAGGCGTAGCCTCGAATCGGAGGCAGGCGCAAGAGCGGCTGACTGGGCCCGCCCTCAGTCTGCATGGGGCAGGGGCGGAGATCGATCGGCGACGGGCGTATCGGCGCACGCAGCATGACATCGCGAGGAACGACAGTGCCGGACACGAGACGATCGATTGACCAGGGAGCGAGGTCTCGTTGACACAGCGGCCGCTTGATCTCAGCCGCGAGCAAGTGCTTTCCCATCGGCGAGTTGTCGGCGGCCTGGCCGAGCGACTGCCAGCGGGCCCGGAATCCCTACGGCGCGCGGCGTGGGCCGGTCTTCAGGACAGCATGCCGCGAGCGGCGCTCCTGTCGATCCACGCTCGGGTCGAGGGCGCTGGACCCTCCACCTCGGAGGATCCGTCGCTCGTCCAGCTCTGGGGGCCGCGGTTCAGCGCCTATGTCGTGGCGGCACGTGATCTCGCGGTCTTCTCGCTTGGCCGGTTGCCGGACGTCGCGAAGAATCGGCAATTGGCGGTGCAGACCGCCGCTCGAATACACGCCCACCTGGCGGGCCGAGTGATGACCTACGGCGAGGCGGGCCGCGGGTTGGGCGTGCAGCCCAACTCGCTCCGATATGCGGCGCCGACCGGCACCGTGCTGATTCGCTGGGACGGGGCCCGACAGCCGACCATCTGGACCGTGCCGCCGCCCGACATCGACCCGGCCGAGGCGCGTCTCGAGCTCGCGCGGCGGCATCTGCACATCTTCGGGCCAACCACGGCCGCTGCGTTCGCTCAATGGGCAGGGATTCGGCCGCCGGTCGGCCGCGCGACCTTCGATGTCTTGCGCGGATCTCTCATGCCGGTTCGGACGCCGCTCGGCGAGGCGTGGATCCTTGCTTCGGACGAGGCGGCGCTCCGTGCCCAGCCGCGGGTTGTCTCGGGGGCACGCCTGCTCCCGAGCGGGGATGCGTACTACCTCCTGTACGGAGCTGACCGCGAGCTCCTGGTGCCTGAATCCGACCGGCGTGGCCTCCTGTGGACCTCGCGTGTCTGGCCGGGTGCCGTCCTCCTCAACGGTGAACTCGTCGGGACCTGGCGCCGCGCCGACACGGACTTCACGATCCAGCCCTGGCAACGTCTTTCGAGCTTCGAGCGCGAGGCCATCCGTGCGGAGGCGGGATCTTTGCCGCTGCCCACCGCCTCGAAGGCGATCCGGGTCGAGTGGGTGGAGTGATGTCAGAGCGCACGCCGGATCATCTGGCCCATATACGACACCCGTTCGTGGTAGGTGCGGCTCCGCCATGATTCGAACCGCGCTCTCGGCCCCGACGAGCCGGTTGGCGCCACGTTCGTGCTCAGATTGATGGCCCGCGGCGAGTGGTGAGTGGGCTTACAGCTGATACCTGCGCCTAGTACGAACCCTGGTCGTACTAGGGGGCGAATCACGCCGCGGGGTCCGATACCACGACCCCTCGTCGTATATGGGGACTGCACGGCCGGGCGGTCGTTGGCGGGCCGTCGAACAGACTGGTGATACGCTGACGATCCAGTAACGGAGCGCCCAAAGCACCATGACCGACGCCGTCGATACCGAAACCACGCCCGCAACCCCTGTGGCGGACGCCGCTGCGAACCCCGCGCCCGCCGCATCGGCCGCGCCCGCCGCATCGGCCGCGCCCGCGAATACCGCCGAATCGGCCGCGCCCGCCGTCGCATCGGCCGCGCCCGCCGCATCGGCAGCACCGGCGCCCGCGTTCGACGCTGAGCGCCGGGCCACCGAGCTCGCCATCCTCGACGCACTCCGAGCAGTGGTGGACCCGGAGATCGGGATGAACGTCGTGGAACTCGCCCTGATCAAACAGGTGATCCTGGGCACCGAAGAAACCGAGATCAAGATGATCCTGACCACGCCGTTCTGCCCATACGCCGGGTCGATGATCGCGCAGGTCAAGGAGCAGGCCGAGTCCGTCGTCGACCATCCCGTGAAGGTGACGCTGCTGGCCGAGCGGTGGGATCCGAAAGACGCCGGCCTGATGTGGTGAGCCGGCCTGATGTGGTGAGCCGACGCTGACGTGGTGAACCGGCGTTCCCCGATCGACTCCATCGTCGCGACCACCAGGGGCGACGACGGGACGACGGGACTCCTCTTCGGCGGCGATCGCATTGCCAAGGACGATCCCCGCACCGAGGCCTATGGCACCATCGACGAGGCCGTGGCCGCGCTCGGACTCGCGCGCGCCAACCTCGGCGTGAAGCGGCGCGTCGGCACGCTCGGGCCCACGCTCGGTGGCCTGGGTGACCTGATCCTGCGGTTCCAGCGCGAGCTGTTCGTGGTCGGGGCCGAACTTGCCACGAACCCCGAGGCCTGGGATCGCCTGGAGGACGGTCGAACGCGCGTGTCCGAGGCCATGCTCCGGGACGTGGAGCGGATCCTGGTCGAAGCAGAAGCCTCGATCACGATGCCGACCGAGTTCGTCGTACCGGGTGAAACCCCAACGAGCGCAGCGCTCGAGCTCGCCCGGACGATCCTGCGCCGTGCCGAGCGCCGGGCCGTGGGCCTGCGTCGCGAGGGTCTTGTCCCGGGTGCGTATCTTGTCCCGTATCTGAACCGGCTTGCCGATCTCATCTGGGTGCTCGCACGGGCCGCCGAACAGGCAGAATCCCGGACGGCCATGCCGGCCCGAACCCCGACTTCGTCCCGAACCCCGACTTCGTCCCGATCAACCGCCAGGAAGCACCGATCAGGAGGCGCCACATGAACTTTCCGACGTCATCCACCGCACCGAGCGCACCGATCGCCACTCGACCCGACCCAGCGATGGCTGCGGCACTGCTCAGTCATGCGTTCCTGTGGATGTTCTCGGGCCTCCTCGTGACGGCCGGTGTCGCATTCGTCGTCAAGTCGAACACCCAGGTCCTCGCGTCCGCCTCGGAGCTGATGCTCCCGATCTTCATCGGGCAACTGGCCATGGTCTGGGCCATCGGGCTGGGCATTCGCAGGATGAGCGCGACGCTGGCCCTGGGCCTGTTCTTGATCTACGCCGCCACGCTCGGCTTCTCGATGGCGGTCATCGTCTCGCTCTATACCGGCGAATCCGTCACGGCGGCCTTCCTGTCCGCCTCGGCGATGTTCGGCGCGGCCGGTCTGTACGGCGTGGTCACGAAGCGATCCCTCGCCGGCATCGGCGGGACGCTGGCCATCGGGGTCATCGGGCTGATCGTCGCGTCAGTGATCAACGTGTTCTTCGCCAGCGGCACGCTGAGCTGGATCATCTCGATCATCGGCGTGGTGATCTTCACCGCGCTCACCGCCTACGACACGCAGCGGATCAGCTCGGGCGTGCTCGTGGCGCAGACCGGGTCAGTCGAGAAGGCCGCCGTCCTGGGCGCATTGCATCTCTACCTCGACTTCATCAACCTGTTCTTGTTCCTGCTCAGGCTCTTCGGCAGCCGCCGCTGAGCGACCGCTACCGCCATGGGCACGTCCAGCTGCTCGGCGGCAACGGGCGGCTCCACAGGTAGCCCTGGCCGAGGTCGGACCCCAACTCGCGCAGGCGATCGGCCCGCGTCATCCCGAGCAGGCGTGCTGCCCGAGCATCCCGAGAAGGCGATCGGCCTGCGTCATCCCGAGCAGGCGTGCTGCCCGAGCGATCACCGATGGAAGGCGGTCGTCGGCCGTTCCGCCGTGCTGGAGCACGTCCGCCGTCTCGTCGAGCGCCACTACCCGTAGGAGCCCGCATGCCGATCGGAGCGCGCATGCCGAAGCGTCAGGCGGTTGGGGCGAGCTCCGCGATCGAGGGCAGGACGAGGTCCGCGAGATCGGCGAGGGCCGCGCGGTCGCCGACCCCGGTCAGGACGCCCACGACCAACCCGACGCCCGCGGCTCGGCCCATCCGGAGGTCCGCAGGCGCGTCGCCGATGACGGCCGTATCTGCCTCGGGCACTCCCAGCGCCCGGCAGATCCAGTGGACGGCATCGGGACTCGGCTTGACCGGCAGCCCGTCGTCCGCGCAGGTCAATGCCTCGACGAGGTCGGTCACCCCGAGGTATGCCAGCGTGCGCTCGGTCGGTTCACGGTCGTCACTCGTGGCCACGGCGATCCGTGTCCCGGAAGCACGCAGCGCCTCGAACAGAACCCGGAGGTCGGTGATCGGCCGTGCCAGCTCCACCGGATCGGGACGGTGCCAGGCCGAGGCCACGATCCGGGCGACCACGTCCGTCGCAATGCCCTCGTCCACCAACCTCGCGTAGAGCGTAGAGCGAAGTCGGTCCATCGGTGTCGCGGCGAGTGCGCCATGTGGGTAGACCCGGCCGGTCGCAGGATCGACGCCCATCATCGGGAAGACCACGGTGTCGAGGCTCGCGCCGTAGGCAGCCTCAAGGGCGCCGGCCAGGGCGCGCACCCAGTCGCTCCACATGAGGTGGAAGTCGATCAGCGTGCCGTCCTTGTCGAAGATCGCCAGCTCGATCCCGGCGAGCGGATTCGCGCGCCCGACGGGGCTCACAACGGGGCTCACGACCGCGTCCTCACAACGCCGCTCACGGCGCCGCTCACGACCGCGCCGTCACAGCGCCGCTCATGCCTTGCTCGGAACCACGCGGCATGCGGGCGCCGCGGCGCGGTGGGATCCGCGTCGGCTCCGGCGCCGTAGGATCCGCGCCGTAGGATCCGCGCCCGCTGCCGCTCCGGCTCGCGCTCAGGCGGCGGCGCTCGATCCCGAGCCCGCCTCGCTGCCCGGGGCCATGACCAGCGGCCCGTCGGCAGGGAACGAGATCGTGATCGAGGATCCGATGGTCGGAAGCTTGAGCGTCGGCTCGTTGAACACGTCGAGCGCGACCATGACGCCGTCCGCCAGCCGGATGCGCATCCGGACGATGGCCCCCAGGAAGTCGACGTCGGCGACCGTGCCGCCAAGTCGATTCGAGCCGTCAGGTCCCTCGCCGATGGACACCATTTCCGGCCGCAGCGCCAGAGACATCGCCGAACCGGCGGGCGCCTCGATCTTGGCTGAGACGTGAATTTCCTGGCCCCCGATCGTGAGCCGGCCGGCGCCCGCGTCGACGACCGTCGCCGGCAGGGCGTTCAACTGGCCCACGAACGACGCCACGAACCGGGTCGCCGGGAAGTTGTAGATCTCGAACGGAGTCCCGATCTGCTCGACCCGACCCCTGCTCATGACCACGACTCGATCCGACAGGGACAG
>JAYTWS010000167.1:0-1583 GCA_043743315.1 Chloroflexota bacterium
CCCTCGACCATCGACCGTTACTACGTCCCGGGCCCGACTGGTCTCGCCGTCGTGAGCCTCTCGACGCCCGACGGGGTCGACAACGTCGACGCTTTCAGGCAGATGATCGGGAGCTTCACGTGGCAGTGACCATGAGCGAAGGGGTCGTCACGGCCTCGACCACGGCGACAACGAGCCGCCCGATCATCGTCCTCGCCGACGTCATCCGGGTCTTCCGGGAGGTCGACGTCGAGACAATCGCCCTGCGGGGCATCGATCTCGAGGTCGCGGCGGGCGAGTTCGTCGCGATCATGGGCCGCTCTGGCTCGGGCAAGTCGACCCTCCTCCAGCTCCTTGCCGGGTCCGATCGGCCGACCGCCGGCAAGGTGATCGTTGACGGGATCGATCTCTCGCGAGCGGATGAGGACGTGCGCGCAAGCGTGCGCGGCCGTCACGTCGGCTTCGTGTTCCAGAGCCAGAACCTCATCCCGTTCCTGTCGGTCGAGGAGAACCTCCTGCTGGCGGCGGCGCTGGCCGACCGGCCACTGGATCGCGCGTCGGCCCGGGCCATCATCGCCCGGGTTGGTCTCGAGGATCGCGGCTCGAACCGTCCGGCCCAGCTGTCGGGTGGCGAGCAGCAGCGAGCAGCGCTCGCGATTGTCCTCGGCACGCGGCCACCGGTCATTCTCGCCGACGAGGTCACGGGCGAGCTGGACTCGGTGAACGCCGACCTTCTCATGGGACTGCTCGAGGAGATCCATCGCGCCGAGGGCGTCACGATCGTCGTCGCGACGCACGACCCGCGCGTCGCCGACCGGGCGGACAGGATCGTCGAGCTGCGCGATGGCCGTGTCGTCGCCGATCGGCGGCTCCGATGAGCCTCATCCGCTGCCGCGACCTGACGCGACGCTACGCGAGCGCCGGCATGGAGCCGGTCGTCGCGGTCGATGGCGTTGCTCTCGACGTCGAGCCAGGCGCGTTCGTCGCCATCGAGGGACCTTCCGGGTCCGGCAAGACGACCCTCCTCGGGTTGCTGGCCGGCCTCGAGGCGCCCGATCGCGGCGAGATCAGCGTGCTGGGTCACGACCTGGCCCGCCTCTCGGCGACCGAGCGGGCCAGACTGCGGCAGCGCCAGGTGGGCATCGTCTTCCAGTCCTTCGGGCTCATCGCGAGCTTGCGCGCCGGCGAGAACGTCGCGCTCCCGCTGATGCTGGCCGGTGTCCCCGAGCGGGCGCGCCGGGAGCGAGCACATGCCGCCCTCGAGGAGGTCGGGCTCGGAGCGGCCTTCGAGTCGCGCATCGACGAGCTGTCGGGCGGCGAGCGGCAGCGTGTCGGGGTGGCCCGGGCGATCGTCATTGAACCAGCGCTCGTCCTCGCCGACGAGCCGACCGGCAGCCTCGACGAGGAGAACGCCCAGGTCGTCCTCGGCCTCCTCTCGGCGGCTGTCCGACGCCGGGGCGCGAGCCTCGTGCTGGTCACCCATGATCCTGCGAGCGCCGCGCTCGCCGACCGGCGCCTGCGGATGCTCGACGGGCGCCTCACCGAAGGACTCCTCGCATGAATCTCGTCCGTCACGCGCTCCACCTCGTCGTCCGCGAGCCGCG
>JAYTWS010000168.1:0-5049 GCA_043743315.1 Chloroflexota bacterium
GCGATCGACTCGGCGATCGGGCCGACGAAATCGAGCACGAGGACCTCAGCGTTCGAGGCCTTGGAGCCCACTCCGATGGCCTCGGTGGCAGTGATGGCGGTCACGACCTCGTGACCGGAGGCTCGAAGAGCATCGGCGACCGAGGTATCGGGCGCCACGGAGATCAGCAGGATTCGGCTGGTGGCCAACGGAGGTCCTCGGAGGGCGAGCTGGGCCAGACGACCCACGGCTGCTGAGAATACAACGGCGGGAGGCATGCTAGACTCCGGGCCGACCTTTCCGCTCCGCGTCGATCCTGACAGCGGGGCATCCCCATTGGAAGGAGACACGGCCGATGCGCCGATATGAACTCATGCTCGTGCTCCGCCCGGATGCATCCGACGAGCGCATCGCCGCGATCGTGGATCGCACGACCCGGCAGATCACCGCTGATGGCGGCCAGATCATCAAGGTCGCGCCCTGGGGGCGTCGCCGACTGGCCTATCCCATCGAGCGTTACCGCGAAGGCTCGTACCACATCGTCCTGTTCGAGGGCGCTGCGGGCACGATTGCCGAGATCGAGCGGACCCTCATGATCACCGAAGAGGTGATGCGTCACCTCCTCGTTCGCCAGGAGCGCCCGGTGCGCGCCATGCGCGAGGATGGATCCGAGGATCTCGACGACACCGATCTCCCGTCCGCCCAGGACGAGGACGATGACGACGGGACCGAGCGGATCGACGAATCCGAGAGCGAGGCGGCTCCGGCCGCCATCGACTGAGAGGAATTTCCGATGGCGCTTTGCAAGATCCAGATCATCGGCAACCTCGGACGCGATCCGGAGCTCCGGTACACGCCCAACGGCCGCCCGGTCGCAACGTTCAGCGTCGCCGTCAACCAGGCGACCAAGAACCAGCAGTCCGGGGAGTGGATCGAGGCGACCGACTGGTTCCGCGTCAGCGTCTGGGGTGATCGCGCGGAGCGAGCAGCCGAGAATCTGCGCAAGGGGAGCCGTGTCTTCGTTGACGGCCGGTTCCGGACGCGCGAGTACGAGACCAACGACGGGCGCAAGGGCATGTCACTGGACGTGAGCGCCGACAACGTCATGGGCCTCGACAAGCGTGACCAGGAGGGCGGGTTCAGCGGCGCCCCCGGCGGGCCCGGCGGGGCTGCTCCGTCCGGTGGCGCTGCCGGCGGTCCGCCCTCCGGTGGTGGGTACGACGACACCGAGATCGACGAACTTCCCTTCTGACCTGCATCTGACCACCACGCGCCCGTTCACGGGCGCGGCGAGGAGACCAATTCATGCCAGCACCACGCTCACGCAAGAAGGATGACTACCGGGATCGCCGACGTCGCAAGGTCTGCACGTTCTGCGCGGACAAGACCGGAGTCATCGACTACAAGGAGGTCAACCGCCTCCGCCGGTTCCTGTCCGAGCGGGCCAAGATTGAACCGCGCCGCAAGACCGGGACCTGCGCCGGGCACCAGCGCGAACTCTCCGTCGCCCTGAAGCGCGCGCGGATCGTGGCGCTTCTGCCGTACGCCCCGCAGCACCTGCGCCCCTGACCGGGTCGTGGGCATCCGTCCCATGACCCCTTCGAGCCGCTGATCGGATGGACGTCGCCGTCCTGATGGTGGTCGGCGGGATCGGGGTGGGGATCTTCGGATCCCTGCTCGGACTGGGCGGCGGCCTGCTCATCGTGCCGCTCCTCACCATCGGGTTCCACCTGCCGCTGCGCGAGGCGATCGGGGTCTCGCTCGTGTGCGTGATCGTCACGAGCAGCGCGTCGGCGAGTGTCTTTCTCGAGCGGCGTGTGGCCAACCTCCGACTTGGCATGACCCTCGAGCTGTTCACGGCGATCGGCGCCGTGCTCGGCGGGACGATCGCATTCCTGCTCGATGAGCGAATCCTGGCCGGCCTGTTCGCGGCCCTGCTGACCTACGTCGCGCTGACCATGCTCAGGCCGCGGTCCGCGCCGCCGTCGGACGCGTCGGGAGTCTCGCGAGATCCCGAGGTCGCCACGTTGTCGTTCATCGCACGCCTGTCCGGTCCCGGGTACCGCGTTCGGAACCTGGGGCCAGGGGTCGTCGGAAGCATCTTCGCGGGCGTCGCTTCGGCGCTGCTCGGGATCGGCGGCGGGCTGATCAAGGTGCCCGTTCTCCACGTCGTCATGGGCGTGCCGCTGCGGGTCGCCACCGCGACCAGCAACCTCGTCATCGGCATCACGGCTTCGACCAGCGCCTGGATCTACCTCCTCCGGGGCGGCATCGATCCATATGCGGCCGGCCCGACGGCCATCGGCGTATTCGTGGGGGCTTCAATCGGCTCGCGGATCGCGCATCGCGTGGAGCTGCGGGCCCTGCGACTACTGTTCACGGCCGTCCTCCTGTACACGGCGTTCCAGATGATCCGGCGCGCGGCGGGCATCCAGTGATTGCCGAGCCGATCGAACCGCGACCGGAACCGAACTCGGGGGATCCCGGGATGGAGGGGCGGATCGCACGCTTGCTGCGCCTGGGTACGTACCTCGCGATCGGGCTGATCGCGATCGGCGTGGTCCTGATGCTCGTGACCGGGCGATCGCCCCTCGATGTTGCCCCTGCGCTCGACCCGGTCCGGCTGGTCGCCGACCTCGTCGGGTTGCGGCCGGCCGGCTTCCTGTGGCTGGGCCTGCTGGTCGTCGTGCTCACGCCGGCCTCCAGGGTCGCCGTGTCGGCCATCGGGTACGCTCGTCTCGGTGATCGGCGCATGGCCGCGATCGCCGTCCTCGTCCTGATCGTCATCCTGACCGGCGTCCTCCTTGGGACGCCGGGCCTCCGCAACAGCATCGGAGTCTGAGCGTTGGATCTCATCGTGCTTGGCCTCTCCTTCGTCCTGATCCTGGCGGGCGCCGAGCTCTTCACCAACGGCATCGAATGGTTCGGCCGGAAGCTGGGCCTGGCCGAAGGCGCGGTCGGTTCCGTCCTGGCGGCCGTCGGGACGGCTTTGCCCGAAACGATGATCCCGATCATCGCGATCGTCTTCGCAAGCGGCGCTGCGACGAACGGAATCGGCGTCGGAGCCATTCTCGGGGCGCCGTTCATGCTCGCGACACTGGCGATGTTCGTGACCGGTGTCGCCGTGGTCTGGCAGGCCCGGCATCGGCCCGCCGGCGACGTGATGCCAGTGGACGTGTCGGTCCTCGGGCTGGACATGCGCACGTTCGCGATCGCGTACGGCCTCGCCATCGGAGCGGCGTTCCTGCCAGTCGAGCCGGTCTGGCCGAAGTACGTGGTCGCGGTCGTCCTCGTGGTCATCTACGTGCTCTACGTCCGGCGGCACTTCGAGGCCGATCCGGACGTTGACCTCGAGGATCTCGCGCCGCTCCGCTTCCGTCGCCTCGATCCGGTTCATCGGCGTGACCCCGGCCCGCCCCGGCTGCGGGTCGTGAGCGTCCAGGTCCTCGCTGCACTGTCCTTCATCGTCATCGGCGCCATCGCCTTCGTCGGCGCTGTGGAGCACGTGTCCCAGGTGCTCGGCGTCTCGGAGGTCCTGCTGGCGCTGATCGTCGCCCCAATCGCCACGGAGCTGCCCGAGAAGTTCAACTCGATCATCTGGGTGCGCCAGGGCAAGGACACCCTGGCCATGGGCAACATCACTGGGGCAATGGTCTTCCAGGCCAGCCTGCCCACGGTCATCGCGCTGTTGTTCATTCCGCAGGCGTGGGTGATCGGCCCGGGCTCGTACGTCGCCTTTGCCTCCGCGGCGATTGCGTTTGCGTCGGCCGCGGTCATCTTCATCCCGATGGCCCGCCGCGGGCGACTGACTGGACGCGGGCTCATGGTCGGCGGGTTGTTCTACCTGGTCTACCTCGCGATCGTCATCGGGGCGATTCTCCAACCATCCTGAGGTCGACCCCGCCGATCGGGGCCCCCTGGTGGTCGAGGTATACTCGCGGCCGAATTGATACGGTCCCGCGGCCGCTGCCGCGATCAGCCAGGAGCCTCGTCAGATGCTGACCGAGAACGCACCCGCATCGAAAGCCCCGCCCGCCCTCGACGATCTCATCTGCTATTTCGAGGGCAAGTTCGTTCCGCAGCGTGACGCGAAGGTCGGGGTCATGACCCATGCATTCATGTACGGAACGGCGGTCTTCGAGGGCATTCGGGCGTACTGGAATGCGGACCACCGCCAGCTCTACGGACTCTTCCTGCGGGAGCACATGGAGCGCATCCGGCGAAACGCGGGGATGCTGCTGATGAATGACCTGCCTACCACGGACGAACTCGTCCAGCTGGTGGTCGAGACGGCGTCGAGGAACGGACTCAGCGAAGACCTGTACATCCGGCCGTCGTTCTACAAGTCGACCCGGACCGTGGGCGTCCGCCTACACCACCTCGATCACGATCTCGTGATCTTTGCCGTTCCGTTCGGCAACTACATCGACATCGACAAGGGCGTGCGCCTCATGACGTCGTCGTGGCGCCGCAACTCGGACGATGCCCTGCCGGCGCGAGGCAAGATCGTCGGCGGCTACGTGAACATGGCCTTCCAGAAGACCGAGGCAGAGCTGAACGGCTTCGACGAGGCCCTGGTCCTGACGGCCGATGGCCACGCGTCCGAGGCGTCCGCGGCGAACATGTTCGTCGTCCGGGACGGCCTGCTGCTGACCCCGCCGGTCAGCGATGACATCCTCGAGGGCGTGACTCGCAAGGCGATCCTCGAGCTCGCGGGCACCCTCGGATTGCCCGTTGAGATCCGGTCCATCGATCGGTCCGAGATCTACATCGCCGACGAGATGTTCCTGTGTGGAACCGGAGTCCAGATCTCGCCGGTCATCGAGCTTGACCATCGCAAGGTCGGGTCCGGCTCGGTCGGGCCGATCACGCGGGTCATCCGCGACGCCTATTTCGATGCGGTTCGCGGGCGAACACCGGCACTGTCGCACTGGGTGACCCCGATCCCCATCGGTGGCTGACGCGGTCGCCCCGCCGCCGAGGGACGGCCCCGCCGGTCACGGAGACGCAGCCATCGTTGCGGGCCTGGAGGCGGGCGACACGGGCCAGGGCGATTCGTCGCGCGCCAAC
>JAYTWS010000169.1:0-3117 GCA_043743315.1 Chloroflexota bacterium
GAAGCACCGGGGTGGCCAGCAGGATCAGCGCGAGGCCGGAGGCGCCGAGCATCAGGACCGGCCGGGCCATGACCCCCGTCACGAGGCGGGCCCATGGCCCGCTGCCCTCAGGACGCTCCGTTCGCCGCTCGAACCAGTCGAGCGTGACGCGACCGAGCCGCCGCGGTCCCGGGATCGGCAGTCGCAACAGCAGGCGCGGGATCCATGTGGCAATACGGCCTTTGTTCACTCGGTCGCCGAGCAGGGCCATGGTCGCGGGCAGGAACGTGAGGCTGCCGATGACGGAGATGAGGACGACTGCGATCGTCCCGACGGCCATCGAGGTGAACAGCGGGATGCCGAGGGTCAGCAGGCCGGCGAGCGAGATCACAACCGCCAGGCCGGAGAAGAACACGGCTCGACCGGCCGTGCTGCTCGAGACCTCGATCGCCACCGGGACGCTCCGGCCATGGCGCCGCTCGGTCCGGAAACGGGTGACCATGAACAGCGAGTAGTCGACGGCGACGGCCAGGCCGATGAGCACGATCAGCTGCGTCGCATTCGAGCTCACCGGCCCCACGGCGTGGCTATACAGCCCGATGAAACCGAAGGCGGCGAGGAGCGAGGTCACGGCCAGGACGACCGGGATGATGGACGCCACGATCGCGCCGAATGCCAGGAGGAGGATGGCGAACGTCAACGGGAGGGTGATCCGGAGCGAGCTGTCCAGGTCGTGGGTGATCAGCCCGTTGATGTCGGCGTTGATGAACGTGCTGCTGACGACGTGGATCGAGGCATTCGGTAGCGCGGCCCGGGCGGTATCGATGATCGCCGGAACCGGGACCAGCAACTGCTGGATGGCGGCTCGCTCCCCCGGGACGCTCCCGACGATCTGGACGGTCGTCCCGTCCTCCGAGATCAGGCCGGCGGTCGGCGGCACCTTGAACGGATTGATCACGCTCGTGAAGGTGGCCCCGTCGCTCCCGTCGAGGGTGGCGTGGGCCGCCGTCAGGTTGTCGACGAGCGTGCCGATGGCGCCCTGGAAAGCGGGGTCCGCTGCGGCCCCGGACCCTCCGTCCACGACCACGAGCAACCGCTCGGCCGGCGGCTCCGGGACGCTGCCGGCACTGAAGATGTCGTACGCCTCCCGGGACTCGAGCTTCGGCCCGCTCGGATCAGCGTCGGTGTCGAGGGTCCGGGTTCCGCCTGCTGCGATGCTGGCCCCGAACAGCCCGATGGTCATCACGAACCAGAGCGCGATCACCGGCCAGCGATGCCGGGCGCTCCAGATGGCGACTCGCACGGTCCATGGCTCGCGACGAGGGGGCATTGAATCGGGCGATGACATCGGGACACGGCTCCTGGTGTGGTGCTTGGGAAGCGACAGGATCGCCTGATCCGTGACGCTGGAACGGGCACGTGCAAGGGTGAAGTCGATACGGTACAGGCACGACGCCGACGAGGGGCCCGAACCCGCCGTGGCGCGTGAGGCGCGTGAGGTGCCAGGGGCAAGCGAGACCCGGAGTGCGGACGAGGGCCCTTCGCCATGACCTCCGGCCGGTAGGGCCGTCGGACAGATGGGCGTGATCATGGGCCGCGCGCGTCGTACGATCAACCGATGACCAACACGCTGATCCCCCAGATCGACGAGGCCCGCGCCGAAATCGCCGCTCTGAAACTCCGGACGGACCTGTTCATCGGCGGCAAATTCCGAGGTGCGGCCGGCGGCCGCCGCTTTGTGACCGAGAACCCGGCCACGGGCCAGCCCATCGCCGAGGTCGCCGAGGGCGGGCCCGCCGATGTCGACGCGGCGGTCGCGGCTGCGCGCCGAGCCGCCGATTCCGGCATCTGGTCCCGGATGAGCCCCGGCGATCGGAAGCGGATCCTCATCCGCTGGGCTGATCTCATCGAGGCAAACGGGCGCGAGCTCGGGCTCATTGAGACCATCGACGCGGGGAAGCCCATCAGCGACACCATCGGACTGGACGTCCCCGAGACCGCGAACTGTATTCGGTGGCACGCCGAGGCCTCGGACAAGATCTACGGACAGGTCGCGCCGTCGCCCGAGGGCACGATTGCCACGATCACGCGCGAGCCGGTCGGCGTCGTGGGCGCCGTCATCCCGTGGAACTACCCGGCACAGATGGCCGCCTGGAAGCTCGGCCCCGCCCTCGCTACCGGCAACACCGTCGTGATCAAGCCCGCTTCGACCACCTCGCTGAGTCTGCTGCGGATCGCCGAGCTCGGGGCCGAGGCGGGCATTCCGGACGGCGTCCTCAACGTCGTCACCGGGCCCGGCGGCACGGTCGGCGAAGCGATCGGGCGGCACCCCGACATCGATGCGGTGGCGTTCACCGGCTCGACCGAGGTGGGCCGGCAATTCCTCACTTACTCGGCTGAGACGAATCTCAAGCGCGTCCTCCTCGAGCTGGGCGGCAAAAGCCCGCAGATCGTGTTTCGGGATGTCACGGACTTTGAGAACGTCGCCGCGAACGTCGCCATCGCGATCTTCTGGAACATGGGCGAGAACTGCAGTGCCGGTTCGCGGCTGATCGTCCATCGCTCGGTCAAGGATCGAGTCATGGAGGCCGTGGCGGCCGAACTCGAGCACTGGTCGGTCGGCGATCCGCTCGATCCGGCGACGAAGATCGGGGCGCTGATCTCACGCGGTCACATGGAGCGGGTTCTCGAATACGTCGACATCGGTCGGCGCGAGGGCGCCCGGGTCGTGACGGGCGGCAAGCGCATCCTCGAGGAGACCGGCGGCTGGTTCGTCCCGCCGACGATCCTCGATTCGGTCCGCAACGACATGCGAATCGCGCAGGAGGAGATCTTCGGGCCGGTGCTCTCGGTGATCGAGTTCGACACCGAGGCGGAGGCCGTCGCGATCGCCAATGACACCCCATATGGCCTCGCGGCCTCGCTCTACACGAGGGAGCTCGATATTGCCCATCGTGTGGCACGCGACCTGCGGGCCGGCGTGGTCGGCGTCAATGCCTACTCGGAGGGCGATATGACGACGCCATTCGGCGGCTTCAAGATGTCCGGCTTTGGCGGCCACGACAAGTCGCTCCATGCCCACGAGCAGTACACCGAGACCAAGACCATCTGGATCCAGGTCGCGGCGCGATAGCGCAC
>JAYTWS010000170.1:0-6872 GCA_043743315.1 Chloroflexota bacterium
CCGACCTGCTGTTCTACGAGGGATTGCACGGCGGCGTGGCCGCGGACGGCGTCGATGTGGCCGCACACCCGGACCTGCTCATTGGGGTCGTGCCGGTCATCAACCTCGAATGGATCCAGAAGATCCATCGTGACAAGTCGACGCGGGGCTACTCGACCGAGGCCGTCACCGACACGATCCTGCGGCGCATGCCTGACTACCTCAATTACATCTGCCCCCAGTTCACGAGGACCCACATCAACTTCCAGCGCGTGCCGATCGTGGACACCTCGAATCCATTCATCGCGCGATTCATCCCGACGCTGGACGAAAGCTTCCTGGTCATTCGCTTTCGAGACCCACACGGCATCGACTTCCCGTACCTGCTTTCGATGCTCCACGACTCCTTCATGTCCCGGGCCAACACCCTCGTCTGTCCTGGCGGCAAAATGGACCTGGCGATGCAGCTCATCTTCACGCCGCTGATCTGGCGGCTGATCGAGCAGCGCCGACAGTCACTCGGTCGGAGCTGACGATCTGGGCGCTCATCGGACCTCGACCTCGATCTTCATTGTGGGATGTCACGATCATGAAGTGGCATGGGATGGCATCGTGTACGAGTGCTGCGCGATGACCTGCGGGACCTGCTTGGCCCATGATCCGGCCATGTTCGTCGGCGCGGGCGTAGCATCGCAACCCGCATTCCTCGAGGCCCGACCGGCCGGTCCGGCTGAGCCTCGCTCGTAACAGTCGGAGGCCACTGCATGGAGTTCTCGGGCGCCGTCGATATTCCCGCGACACGCGATCGGGTGTTCGCCTTCGTGACCGACCCGAACAAGGTCGGGGCTTGCGGGCCAGGGGTCGAATCCATCGAGGTCATCGACGCGACGCACTTCCGGGCGAAGGCGAAGGTCGGCGTCGGGTTCATCAGTGCCCGGTTCGTGCTCGACCTCGAGATCGCGGAGCAGCACGCGCCGGATATGGCGGTCATCAAGGCCCATGGGCAGGCCCCCGGCAGTGCCGTGGACGCGCTCGGCCGAATGAACCTGGTCGACGGTCCGGAGCTCGGGACCACCACGATGCTCTGGGCGGCCGAGGTCAACATCAGCGGCATGATCGCGAGCGTCGGCTCGCGGCTCATCGACGGAACCGCCAACAAGATGATCGAACAGGCCTTCGACTGCATCAGGTCGAAGATCGTCGCCGAGGGCTGATTGGAGCGCATCTCGCGCGTCATCGGGCCGGCGCGCACGAACGTCCACCTGATCGCCGACCCGCGAACCCGCGAGGCCATCGCGATCGACACCGCGATCCCGTCGCTCGATGCCGTCGTCGGTGACCTCCGGTCGAACGGCTGGACCCTGAAGCTGATCGTGACCACCCACGGCCATTGGGATCACTTCGGTGAGAACGCGGCGTTGGCCGCGGAGACCGGGGCGCCGATCGCGGTCCACGCGCTCGACGCGTATCGCCTCACCGACCCGGCGCCGCTCTGGGCGCCGTTCGACATCCCGCCGTGCGTGCCGGCCGTCGACCTGGCGGAGGGCGGCGAGATCCGGTTCGGGGCAATTCGATTGACCGTGCTCCACACGCCCGGCCATACGGAAGGATCGGTCTGTCTCTGGGCGGCCGACGACGGGCTGTTGTTCAGCGGTGACACGCTGTTCGCCGGCGGGTGGGGGAGAACGGACCTGCCCGGAGGATCCCAGGAGCAGCTTGTCGACTCACTCGCCCGCTTGGCGACGTTCGACGATCCGCTCGCCGTCCTGCCCGGGCATGGGCGCGAGACGACGATCCGCGCCGAGCGACCGTGGCTCGAGATGGTCGCCCGTGATCGACGGCTACCGTTCTAACGGGCCTCGGGGACCTCGATCGCCTTTCGGTACCCGGCGCTCGTGCGGACTCGCCGAAACCCGAGCGACTCGTAGAGGCGGACGGCCCCACTCAGGTTCTCGGCGTCTGCTCCGAGCGCGACCTCGTCCAATGCCAGATCGCGCAGGATCCGCATGGATCGAGATATGAGTGCCGAGGCCAGGCCCCGATTGCGCCATGCCCGGCGGACGGAGACGTGCTCCAGCCAACCGCGCTCGACGCTGAGGCGCTCGTTCTCGTCGCGGAAGACGAAGTTCATGACTGATCCGGCGACCTGATCGCCGTCCCAGGCCACCAACCACAAGGAAGTGTTCAGGTCCGGCTGCGTGAACCAGCGGGTGAAGTCGCTCTCGGTCCGGACCCAGGGGTCTCGATGATCCTGAAAGGCCTCCGTGTCAGCGTCCCAGATTTGGCGGTGATCTTCCGGTCGGACGGGCCGGATCTCGAGGCCCTGGGGCAGCCCAACCTCGGCGATCGGGTCGACCAGGGAGCGGGTCATCATCACGCCATATCCGTCGACGTGGTATCCGGCGGCTGCCGCGAATGGCGCCACCTCGGGGATCTCCAGGTCGGCCCAGCCGGCGAGAGTGTGGGGGAGATCGATCCTGCCCGCCGTTCCGGCGTCGAGCGAACGCCGAACCCGGTCTTCCGCCCATGCGAGGAGCGCACGCCCAAGTCCGCGGTGTCGTACGTCGGGGCGCACAACGACCGCCAAATGGTGAAAGACCTTGCCGCCTCGAATCCTCCAGGAATGCTCGGCAAAGCCCACTGCCTGCCCGGCCGCCTCAGCCACGAGGACATCCGCGGAGATATCCAGACCGGACGCGTGCGACCAATCGTGACGCAGGGCCTCGGCGGTCGGGAGCCAGTCAACTCCATCGTTGAGGTTCGCCGCCACCAGCAGCTCGGCCACCCCGCCGTAGTCGCGGTCCGGTTCGAAGTGCCGGGCGACCAGCCCATCGATCGCGGGAGAGCCAACCAGCGAAACGATGCGCGGCGCGGCGCTCATCGGTCTCGTCCGTACTTCTGGTCCAGGTGGCGCTCGACCCCCTTGATCATCGCCGACCACTTTCGACGATCGGCTTTGCGCGCGACAGCGTCATTCGCGAGCTCGGCTCGACGAGCTTCGCGTCCGAGTTCCTGGAATGCCTCGAACCGGTCCGGGTCGAGTGCCCCGGACTCGAGGGCGACGCGGACGGCGCAGCCGGGCTCCGCCGCGTGAGCGCAATCGCTGAACCGGCATGTCGCCGCTAGCTGCTCGACGTCTTCGAAGGTATTCGCCAGGCCCGCGCCGTCGTTGAGGCTCATCTCGCGCATCCCGGGCGTGTCGATCACGAGTCCTTCGACGAGCCTGACGAGCTGGCGACGCGTCGTCGTATGCCGACCGCGAGCGTCGTCTTCGCGGATCCCGGAGACCGTCATCAGGTCGCGGCCGGCGAGCGTGTTGACCAGCGTGGACTTGCCGACGCCGGATGAGCCGATGAAGGCGACGGTCCGACCCGGCGTGAGATGGGCGCGGATGGCGTCGATCCCCTCGCCCGTGACCGCGGAGGCTGCGACGACCTCCACGCCCGGGGCGACGGCCGCGACCGCTGCGAGGTGGCCGGTAACGTTGTCGTCGAGGTCCGCTTTCGAGAGGATCACGACGGGCAACGCGCTCGACTCCCAGGCCACGGCAAGGTAGCGCTCCAACCGGCGCAGACTGAGTTCGGCGTTGAGCGAGCTGACGATGAAGACGACGTCCACGTTCGCAGCGATGGCCTGGACGCCGCTGCCGTGGTCGGCGGGTGCCCGACGGACGATCGCCGACCGCCGGGGCAGGAGGCTGTGGATGGTGGCGGTTCCATCGGGGGCCGCGGTTGCAGCAACCCAGTCGCCGACCACGGGGTAGGCGAGCGGATCTCCGCCGGACTCGTGACGGAGGCGGCCGGTGACCGTCGCGGTCCGGGTGTCGATACCGTCGTGCAGGACGAAGTGGCCGCGTTCCTCGGAGACGACGCGCCCGGCGATTCGACCGGCCAGTTCGTGGGGAGCGAAGGCGTCAGCCAGCCCTGAATGCCAACCCATCGATTCGAGGGCATGCCACGTGCTCACGAGCTCGTCTCGGGGTCGATCGTCGGGCCCGTCCCCGGAGCAAACGGCCCCAACTGATACTCGAACATCTCGGACACGATCCGGAAGCCGAGGCTCTGGTACAGGGTCAGCGCCTGGTTCGGGTTCTGGGTGTCCACGCCGAGCCCGGCGCTCGTCGCCCCGGCGTCACGAACGGCCCGCAGACTCTCGGCGAGGAGCGCTCGCGCCAGGCCACGCCGCCGATGCTCCCGCTGCACGGAGATGGCCTCTGTCCAACCGATCCACGAGCCGTTCGGCACCGGCTCACCGCGGTAGCTCAGAATCTGCCCGGCGATTTCGTCGCCGTGGAAGGCGACGCGCCAGAGGGCGGGGTCAAAGCCGGGCATGCGGATGAACTCTTCGAAGGCCGCCTCGGAGGGTGCCTCCTGCCCGTACGAGTCGGCGAAGGCACGGGCGTCGGCGTCGAAGACCCGGCGATGCATGGCGTGGTCGTCCTGGTCGATCGGCCGGATTTCGAAGCCGGCGGGGAGAGGCAAGGTTGGGATGTCCTCGAGCGATGGCCGGATCAACTGCGCGCCGCGTCGGACCTTCCGGAGGCCGACGGCCTCCAGGTACGCCGCCAGCGCGGCATCGCGGCCCGTGACGTAGACGATGAGGCGGCACGTCCGCTCGGCCCCGCGGTGCGCGATCAGTCTCGCGGCACGGCGGACGGCGTGGCTCCCCAGCAGGACCTCGACTGCCCGGCCGCGAACCTCCGGCTCGATGCTCAGGATGGCGTCAATGCGGCCTTCCCCGTTGGCAAGGTCCTGCCAGGACGCCCGACCGTAAGCGACGACCTGGCCGTCGAGTTCCACCAGGGCACAGTCGTGGGGCAGGGCCTCCTGGTCGAGGTGGGCGTAGTGGTTGTCCATGTCGGCGACCGTACCGAGGTCAGCCTCGCCGTTGTACGCCCTGACCGCGGCGGCGACGCGGGTCATGGCGGGGTGGTCCTCCGGGCCGCGATAGGCCCGGAGGACGAGATTTGGGTTGGCGACGTTGGGATCCATGTCAGCCCACTCGCTTCAGCTTGCCGGTGCGCTTCGCGTACTTCTCGGCGCGTCCGAAGGCCCACAATCCGACCGGGATCATGATGATCCCCATGACCACGAGCGGCCAGGCG
The DNA here is from genome assembly GCA_043743315.1 of Chloroflexota bacterium. Taxonomy (GTDB): domain Bacteria; phylum Chloroflexota; class Limnocylindria; order Limnocylindrales; family CSP1-4; genus UBA5189. The sequence goes on from JAYTWS010000170.1 coordinate 5,084, forward strand.
TCACCGAGCAGGTCGCCCACCGGGACTCCGTCAATCAGGCCCCGGCGCACGCCATCGATGGCGTACGTTGCGGGAGACAGGTGCGACAGCACCTGCATCCATCCCGGCAGGACGTCGATCGAGTAGTAGACGCCGCTCACCAGGAGCAGCACCGACTGCAGGACGAACGTCATCTGCGCGCCTCGCTCCACGTACAGCAGCGGCAGGATCGCGGCAAGCATCGCGATCCCGACGAAGCTGAATGAGCCAAGGACCATGAACACGACGACCGTGAGTGGATTCGCGTTCGCCGCGGCCAGATCCGGGAAGAACAGGAGCATCGCGATCAGGATCGCGATCGTGTGGATGACGCCGTAGGCCATCGCGTAGGCCACCGAGCCCAGGAGCTGGGTGGACCGATGGACGGGCGCCATCATCGTGTACTCGAGCGTGCCCTCCCAGCGCTCGACAGCGATTGTCTCGGCGATCCAGCTGAACACCACCGACAGGTAGTTCCAGAAGATCGCTCCGACGATCAGGGTCAGGAGCAGGCGGGGATTGCCCGACTCGGCGCCGATCAATGAGATCGAGAGGGCGCCCGCGGCCGAGTAGACCAGGAACGCGACCTCCCAGCCCCAGTAGCGCCTGGTCAGGAAGAAGTTTCGTTCGATGAAGGCATACGAGGCCTTCAGTTCATGAGTCAGGAGCGTCATCGGACGTGCCTTTCGAGGTTTGGGCCCTGCCCGGCCCCTCAGCGGGACCGGGCGGTGCGAAGGGTCGGCTCCGACTCGAGCCGCTCACCGAGCTGAATCAGCTGGCGAGCCGCGCGGAGGCGGAGCGGTTGACGGTGGCGTCGCCGGGCCTGATCGGCCAGGCGCGCCTCCGCGGCGTGGCGGTGTTCGTGAGCGATCCGATCGTTCACGAGCCGCAGCCGGATGTCGGCGTTGCGGAACATGCTGTTTCCTTTCGTCATTCGGCCGTATCGGCCGGGTCGTCGGCATTCTCCTCGACGTCGTCGTCGAGGGATCGGCCGGTGTAGGTCATGAAGACGTTGTGGAGCGTCGGCTCCTGGCCGTGGGCCTCCGCGACGAGTCGCTTCAGTCCTGCCGGGGTGTCCTGGGCGACGACACGCCCGTCGTTGAGTACCGCGATCCGATCACACAGTCGGTCCGCCTCATCGAGGTCATGGGTCGTCAGGACGATGGATGTGTCGTGGTTCGTCCGGACATCCTCGATGAATGCCTGGACATCGAGCTTCGACCGGGGGTCGAGGCCCGTGGTGGGTTCGTCGAGCAGCAGGAGCGATGGGCTGGTCAGCAGGGCCCGCGCGATGGCGACCTTCTGCTGCATCCCTCGACTCATCTGCTCGACCGGTCGATCAACACGCTTGCGCGCGATGCCGAGCCGTTCGAGGATTTCGATCGCTTCACCCCGGGCCCGCCTCGCATCCAGGCCGTACAGCCGGGCTGCAAAGAGCAGGTTCTCCATCGGGCTGAGCTTCTTGAAAAAGGCAGCATCGACGCTCACGCGGTTGATGAGCCGCTTGACGGCCATCTCCTCGCGCTGCAGGTCGTGACCGAAGACCTCGACTCGACCTTCGTCGAGCGTGAGGAGGCCGGACACGAGCCGGATGAGCGTGGACTTGCCCGAACCGTTCGCCCCCAGGATCCCGATGATCCCGCCCCGCTCGAGGCGGAGTGAGACGTCGACGATCGCGAGGACGGGACGCTTCGACCGACCGACGGTGAACCGTTTCGTGACCCCCTCGACGAGGAGAGCCGGAACGGCGTCGTCGACCGTTTCCGCCCGG
>JAYTWS010000171.1:0-5433 GCA_043743315.1 Chloroflexota bacterium
CACGAGACCGATTGGAACTGGCGCCTCGAGCCGGACAAGGGCGGTGCGCTTCGCGCCGTTGGTGACATCGGGTCGCACTGGCTCGACCTGATGGCTTTCGTCACGGGTCAGCCGATCGTCGCGGTCATGGCCGACCTAGCCACATTCATCACCCAGCGCCAGGAACCGGTCGGTCCGGTCGAGACGTTCTCGACCCGTCGCTCCGGCGCCGCGGTGGAGCGCCCCGTTGGAACCGAGGACGTCGCCACGATCCTGCTGCGGTTCGGTAATGGCGCCCGCGGATCGCTTGCGGTCTCGCAAATCAGCGCCGGTCGGAAGAACTCCCTCCAGTGGGAGATCGATGGATCCGAGGGCGCGGCGGCGTGGGACTCGGAGACGCCGGACCACCTGTGGCTCGGGCACCGCGATCGCCCGAACGAGATCCTGCTGCGCAACCCGGCCCTGATGGGGCCGGCGGGGCAGGCAGCGTCGGCCTTGCCGGGCGGTCACGTCGAGGGGTTCGGGGACACGTTCGGGGCGCTCTTCCGGGCAATTTATGCCGATGTCGTCACCGGGCGGCCCAACGTTGACCCGCCGTACGCGACGTTCGCCGCGGGCCATGACGAGATGCTCGTCAACGACGCGATCGCCCTGAGCGCCCGCGAGGCGCGCTGGGTGGATGTCGATCGGTCGATCGGATCCCATGCCACAGCCGTAGCGACGGAGGTTGCCCGATGAGGCTCGGCCTGCTCACCGCGCCGTTCCCGAACACGCCGCTCATGGAGGTCGCCGACTGGGCCGCGGCCAACGGGTTCGAGTCGATCGAGATCGCCTGCTGGCCCGTCTCGACGGGGCCGACGCGCCGCTATGCCGGGACCTCCCACATCGACGTCGCCAACCTGTCGAAGGCGCAGGCAACGGAGCTCGTCGAGGAGATCGGCGCCAAGGGCCTCGGCATCTCCGGCCTCGGGTTCTACCCCAACCCGCTCCATCCGGACCCGGTCCATCGCGAGCAGGTTATCGGTCACCTCAAGCACGTCATCAGCGCAGCGAGCGCCATGGGCGTTCCGTACGTCAACACGTTCATGGGCGGCGACGGCGCGAAGTCGCAGGACGAGAACTGGGACGAAGCCCTCAAGGTCTGGCCGTCGATCGTCGGCTTCGCACGCGATGCCGGCGTGATGATCACCATCGAGAACTGCCCCATGCTGTTCAGCCGCGACGAGTGGCCGGGCGGCCACAACATCGCCTGGTCGCCAATGATCTGGCGCCGGATTCTGGAGCAGTGGGACGACACCGTCGGGCTCAACTACGACCCATCGCACCTCGTCTGGCTGATGATCGATCAGACCCGGTTCATCAAGGAGTTCGGGCCGCACATCCTCCACGTCCAGGCCAAGGACCTGACCATCGACCGCGACGGCCTCTACGAGCGCGGCACGCTGTCATCCGGGATCGGGTGGCAGGTCCCGCGTCTCCCCGGCCTGGGTGACGTGGACTGGGCCCGGTTCCACGCCGATCTGTACCTCGCCGGCTATGACGGCGATATCATCATCGAACACGAGGATCGCGGGTTCGAGAAGACGGACCAGCTGATCAAGCGGGGGTTCCTCCTCGCCCGTGATGTTCTCCGGCCCTACATCAAGTGACTGACATGACCTTTTCCGTCGAGAACCTGACCGAGCGCGATATTGCCAAGACGATCGACCATTCGCTCCTTCGCCCGGAGTTGGACGACGCCTTCGTCGAGGACGGCTGTCGGCTCGCGGCGCGCTACGACGTGGCGTCCGTGTGCGTGCGCCCGGCCGATGTCCGGCGAGCCGCCGCAATTCTGGCCGGCACTGACGTCAAGGTCGGAACGACGATCGGCTTCCCGCACGGCAATCACCTCACCTCCACGAAGGTCTTCGAGGCTGAGCAGGCCCTCGGGGACGGCGCGACCGAGCTCGACATGGTGATCCAGATCGGCGCGCTGAAGGCCGGTCGGGACGCCGAGGTCCAGGCCGATATCAAGGCGGTGGTCGACGTGGCCCATGCCCGCGGAGCCATCGTCAAAGTGATCTTCGAGAACGCCTATCTCACGGATGACGAGAAGGTCCGTGCATGCCATCTCACCGAGGCCGCGGGCGCCGAGTTCGTCAAGACATCCACCGGGTTTGCGCCGACCGGCGCCACCCATGAGGACCTCCGGCTCATGCGGGCGAGCACCTCGCCCCACATCCAGGTCAAGGCCGCCGGCGGGGTCCGGACGCTCGACGCCCTCATCGACGTCATGAACCTGGGCGTCACGCGGATCGGGGCGACGGCCACCGCCGCCATCATCGATGACTACCGGGCGCGGAAGGCGGGCGGGCCGATGACCGCCGGGGTCGCTGCGGGCGCGAGTGAGGCCGGATACTGATGCGTGCGGTCGGGGTCGGGATGCTCGGCTCCGGGTTCATCGGTGAGTTCCACGCCCTTGGGCTGCGCCACGTCCCGAATGTCCGGGTCGTGGCGAACCAGGGCGCTGGCGCGGAGCGGCGGGAGCTGTTTGCCCGGCGCTTCGGGAGCCGGCCGACCGACTCAATCGAGGCCGTCTGCGCGAATCCGGAGGTGGACCTGATCGTCGTGTCGCTTCCGAACCACCTCCATCTCGAGGCAGTCCGGGCCGCGGCGCGTCAAGGCAAGGCCGTCGCCTGCACCAAGCCCCTCGGTCGGAACGCCGCGGAAGCAGGCGAGATGCTTCGCCTCGTCAACGAAGCCGGGGTCTTCCACGCCTACCTCGAGAACGTCGTCTTCAATACCGAGACGATGCAGATGCGGGCGATGATCGAGGCGGGCGCGATCGGACGCCCGACAACGTTCCGAGCCCGCGAGGGCCACAGCGGCCCGCACGCCGCCCATTTCTGGAACGCCGACCTTGCCGGCGGTGGCGCGTTGCTCGACATGGCCTCGCACGGCGTCGAGTGCGCCCGCTACCTGATCGGCAAAGAGGTGCTGATCCGCGACGTCTTCGCCTGGGGCGCGACGCTCGTCCACGGCGGGAGAACCAGTCTCGAGGACAACGCGGTGCTGCTGGTTCGCTTCGATGATGGACGGCTTGCCACCTGCGACGTCTCGTGGACCTCGAAGGGTGGCCTGGAGGGCCGCTTCGAGATGTACGGCGATGCCGGACGGATCGTCCAGGACATCAGCGCGACGGCCCTGCGGGCCTTCATCGAACGGCCGGCCGGCTATATCGGCGAGAAGGCCGACGCCGACACGGGGTGGGTCTTTCCGGTCCCCGACGAGACCCACGTCCACGGCCACGACGCCATGATGCAGGACGTGGTTGGCGCCTTCCGAAAAGGAACCGAGCCGCGCGAGACATTCCGGGACGGTTTGATCGTCAACGCCGTGCTCGACGCCGCGTACCGCTCGATGGCGAGCGGTCACTGGGAGCCACTCACGGACGTGGCATCGGCGACCGCCGCATGATGTCACGTGCCGGTCCGACGGCGCCATTTCTGGCGGAGGCCATCGAGCTCCTCGAGCGCCTCGCTGCGAGCCAGGCGGACGTGCTCGAGCAGGCGAGCCAATGGTGTGCGGAAGCAATCGCGGCCGACGGGCTCGTCCATCTCTTCGGGACGGGCCATTCGCGGATCCCGGTCGAGGAGATGTTCCCGCGGTACGGCTCGTACCCGGGATTCAACCCGATCGTGGAGCTATCAATGACGTTCCACACCCAGGTCGTGGGCGCGAACGGTCAGCGCCAGGCGATGTACATCGAGCGGATGCCCGGCCTGGCCGAGGTCATCCTCAACAACTTCACCTTCGGCGAGAGCGATGTGATCATGATCTTCTCGGCGGGCGGGACCACCGCGGTCCCCGTCGAGTTCGCCCGGGGCGCGAAGGCCCGCGGCCTGAAGGTGATTGCGGTCACGTCCGTCCAGCAATCGATGTCGTCGGGGATCGATCCGGTCGTCGGGAGCCGCCTCCTCGACGAGGCGGACCTGGTCATCGATCTGTGCACGCCGCACGCCGACGCGCTGATCGACATCCAGGGGCTCGACACGCCGGTGGGTCCCGGCTCGACGATCACCGCCGTCGCAATCGTCAACTCCATCAAGGTTCGGACCGCCCAATTGCTCGTCGAGCGAGGGGTCATGCCGCCGGTCCTCACCCGCGGAAGTGTGGTCGGGGTCGACCGGTCGCGGGTCCTGTTCGAGGCAGCCTATCGAGAGCATGCGCGGCGAATCGCACTTGCGATCGGTCAACGAGGAGGTGGCTGACGGAGCGACGCACGCGACGGATTCGAGTGATGATTGGCCGGCCGAGGACCCACGATGGGCACCGCGATCGGCGCCAACGGAGGAGAACAAGTCCATGAAGCGATTCAAGGTGGCACGCGGCCTCGTGGCCGTGGCGGTGATTGCGATCATCGCGGGAGCCTGCAACGCGACGCCGGCGGCGTCCGGTGGCGGGGCAACCAAGTACACGATCGGATTCTCAAACGCCGGAGGCGTCGGCAACGGCTGGCGCGAGGCAATGCTCTGCTCGGCGAAGGCTCAGGCCGTCAAGGCCGGCAATGTCTCCAAGGTCACGATCATCCATCGCGACACTGACGCGCCGGGCCAGCTATCCGACATCCGGACGCTGATCGCCCAGGGTGTCAACGCGATCATCATCAACCCGTCCGGGCCGGATGCGCTCAACCCGGCGATCAAGGAGGCAGCGGACGCCGGCATCACGGTCATCGCCGTCGACGCCTCGGTCACCGCTCCCACCGCCTACAACCTGTCCAACGACCAGGAGCTGTACGCCTACCTTGGCGCGACCTGGCTGTTCAAAGCCATGAATGGCACGGGCGCCGTGGTCTACATGCGCGGCATCGCCGGCCATCCGGCCGACACGGACCGCGACACTGGCTTCCAGCGTGCGCTCAAGGAAAACCCGGGCATCACGATCGCCAGCACGGCGGTCACGAAGTGGGACCCGGTCACGGCAACCCAGCAGATCAACGACATCATGAGCGCCGGCACCAAGTTCGACGGCATCTGGACGTCGGGCGTCGACTCGAACATCGTGGATGCGCTCAAGGCCGCCAACCATCCGTACGTTCCGATCGTCGGCGCGGATAACGCGGGCTTTGTCACCCAGCTTCTCAACGAGCCAGGGCTGGTTGGTGCCGCAGTCACCAATCCGGCCTCGATCGGCGGCGCGGGCGTCACGCTTGCCCTGCAGATCCTCGCCGGGAAGAAGCCCACGAGCAACACCGTCCACGTCACCCCGGTGCTGTGGAGCAACGACAACGACGCCGGCAAGGCCGACCTTGCCGCAGCGGCCGATGCTTCCCTCCCGAAGACCTGGCCACTCGGCCTGACGATCCAGGACTGGACCACCTATTCCAAGCCTGAGTTGATCGCCTGCAAGGGCCCGGGCGACGCGTAGTCCGAAACGACGCCGTAACAACGGGGGTGCCGGCTCCGCCGGCAC
>JAYTWS010000172.1:0-7612 GCA_043743315.1 Chloroflexota bacterium
AGGATCCTGTTCGTGGCGAGCGCCGTTGCCTGGGCGGTGGGGATCGTTATCGCCGACATCCTGAGCAACGCGATCGGCCTGCCCTTCGAGGAGACACCGGTCGGCTGGTCGATGGACCACGCCTTCGATGGTCTGATCGTGGGGATCATCTGGGGAGGCACGACCGCCGTTGGCGGAATCCGTCCCATCTACCGGGGATGAATCGAGACGACGAGCCCGGGACGAGTCTCTCGTGATCATCCAGGTCGGCATCGACATTGATGCGCCTGCGATGGCTTTCTTCGACGCCGTCGCCGATCCCGCCATGAGAACCATGGATTGCAAGATCGAGCCCCAGTCAGAAAGGGTCACCCGATGAACCGCAACAGGTTGCTGGCCGTGCTGACCGGGCTGGGCGCTGCCTTCTTCCTCGTGTTCGGCTCGTGGTCGTTCCTGGAGCCCAGATCGTTCTTTGACCAGTTCGCCCATTTCGAGCCGTACAACGCTCACTTCCTGCATGACATCGGCGCCTTCCAGGTGGGGATCGGAACCACCCTGGCGATGGCGCTCTGGCGGCGCACCGATGCGATCTTCGCGGCGCTCGCCGGAGCGGGCGTTGGCGCCGCCTTCCACGTGGCCAACCACATCCGTGATTCGGAACTGGGCGGCTCCGACAGCGACACGATCGGGCTCGCAATCGTCGCAGCGGTACTGCTGCTCGGGGCCGCATGGAAGGGATCGTCCGACCGAGCCTAGAAGTCCGTGAGCGAGCCGCCGGGTCTCGCGTCCGTGATCCATAGACCCACCAGACGCGACGAGGCAAACGGGATGGCGCGCCCGACAGGTGTTGGGCGCGCGCTTTCAACCTACACCATCCCGATCGAGGGCCGCGATGAGTGGCTCGCAGCGGCCAGGCGGCTGGCTAGAGAAGGCCGATGCCTGACTGGGCTGTCATTCGACACACGCCGTCATGGACAGCGCGGCCCATGCCGCGCACCATACCCCGACGCGTTGGCTGCCGTGGTCGAAGCGTTCTTCGGCAGATTACTCCCGCCCGCCGAAGCACAGGCGCTATCCTCTGCGTGGTACCCATTCAGGTAGTCGGAGAGCGAGAGGGACGAGATGGCGTCGAGTGACCCCAAAATCCAGGTCCTGAAGGCGCTGCCGCTCTTCGCACGGCTGAGCTCCCGGGATCTCGCACGCGTCGCACAGCTCGCTGATGAGGTGGACGTTCCGGCCGGGCAGGTGCTGATGCGCCAGGGGGACAGTGGCGAGGAAGCGTTTATCCTCGTTTCCGGCAGCCTGACCGTTGAACGTGACGGCCGGACGATCGGAATCCGGGGCCCAGGAGAACCTGTGGGAGAGATGTCCCTCTTGTCGAAAGGCCCGCGCAACGCGACCGTGACGGCTGCGGCCCCGAGCCGACTGCTCGTGCTCGCCCATCGCGAGTTCAACTCGATGCTCAACGGTTACCCGGAAGTTCGGATGCAACTGCTCGAGGTGCTTGCCGAGCGCGTCCGATCGCTCGACGCCGACCAGGCCCACTGACCCGAACTCCGCGAAGCCTTCGGTTGGAGTGCGGCGGCGGGGCGGCTCCTAGCCCAGGACGGCGAGCTCCATTGGCTCGCGGAATCCCCGGAGGTGCTCCGTCCGCCAGGGACCGTGCAGAATGGGCTGTACTGCGGCGTCTGCAGTCGATCGAGCGATGAGCACCTGACCGCCGGCGGCGAGCGCCCCGACCCGTGCCGCGGCGTGCACCCCGCCGCCTTCATATCCACTCGCCGTCCGAACGGCCTCGGCCGTATGTAGCCCGATCCGGACCGCCGGCGCGAATCCGGATCGATCCCGATGCGCCGCGAGTGTCTCGCGGATGGCGATCGCGCACGAAATGGCCGCATCAGGGCGCTCGAAGGCGACGAAGAATCCGTCACCCGCATGATGAATCTCCTGTCCATCGTGCTCGCGAAGGAGCTGACGGATTGTCTCGTCATGCCAGGTCTGCAGTGTCCGCCAGGCCTCGTCCCCAATCGCCTCTATCAACGCGGTTGACCCGACGATGTCGGTGAACATGAAGGTCCGCGTCGCCTTGCGCTCGCGGGGGGCCTTATCGACTCCGTGCGTATCGGCGGCTCGGGCCCCGAACCCCTCTGCACGGAACCGGGCGAGGTCCCCGGCTGCCCCCAACTCTTCCAGCGCCCCAGTTGCCGCAGCCAATTCGAGAGCGGCGTGCTCGTCGTCGCCGGCCGACCGATAAGCGTTGCCTAGAAGCAGGCGGGCCCGGGCGATCTCGTAGGGGGCGTCGTTGCTCTGCCAACTGCGTACTGCCCGTCGGAGCATGTCAACCGCCACCTCGTCCTCGCCGTTGGCGAGCGCAACCGTGCCTCGGGCGGTCTCGGCCAGCGCCCGCAGGATCTCGGTCCCGTATTTGGCTGCAATCGCCTCGAGTTCTGTCGTGGCACGCTCAGCCCGGCCGACGTCGTGAAGCGCAACGGCCACCTCGACCTCGGCCGGGAGCAACTTGGCCCGCTCCAGCGGGACCAGCGCTGGCTGAGCCAGGGCACCAGCGAGCAGCGTTCCCGCTGCCGCGACCTTTCCCGTTGCGAGCCGGGCGAGCGCGAGTCCCGGAAGCGGTTCCCGCCCGAGGCGATGCGATTCGGTGAATGCTGCCTCGGCCCCCGTCAGGTCGCCCATGCGCAGGCGGATCTCACCGATCTGGTAGTGGCCCTCCGCCGCGTATCCAAGGCTGAAGTCGGCGAGCTCGACGCAGGCCTTGCGCGCTTCAGACTCCGCCTCTCCCCAGGCGCCCCGCAGACGCAACAGCTCGACTCGCCGGACACGGCACATCCCGGGAAAGCCGCTGATCGACTGTGACGCACACCACCGCTCTGCGACCTGAGCGAAATCGCGGGCGCGACGATAGTCGGTCAGATCTTCACAGGCGATTGTGGCGTTGCAGTAGACGACCGCCGTGCTATATCGCGAAACGTCGCCGGAGACGGCAGCGACCACGGCTTCGTCGAGGAGTTGCAGACCTTCCTCCACATCGCCCATTGCGATCAGGACCCGGGCGCGATCCTGGAGCCCCATAACCTCGAGGTCACGGTCGCCCACTCGAGATCCGATGGCAAGCATCTCGTCTGCGCTCGCGAGAGCGGCATCCAGGTCGCCATGATGGAGGGCCATGTTCAACCTGATTCGCGCGAGACCCCCATGTTCCTTCGACTCCGGCCGACCGTCGAGAAGACGCTCGACACGGCGGGCCCAGCCGCTCGCCACGCCAGTCCCGTTCCAGTTGTTGTGGTAGTTGACGAGGGCCAGCGCGGTGGCTGCCGCGCGCTGGACGTCGCCCCCCGCCTGGTGTGCTGCGAATGCCCGCTCCCGGACCTGTATCGCGTCGCGGATCCGTCCGGTCCACCAGATCGCCTCACCGTACGAATCGAGGTCGTCCGCGCTCAGTCGACCCTGTTCGTCGGCGGCCCGAAAGCGCTCGACGGCGTCCGTCCACCGGCCCTCGGATATGGCATCGCGCGCCATCGGAAGGTCAAGGGACTCGACGGGAGCCGGCTCCGTCCTCATCGACGGGCGGGCACGGGGCGACATGAATGGACGATAGCACGCCACTCCCCGCCCAAAGACAGGGCGTTGGACGCCGGCGACCGACCGGTCGGGTGAGGCTCCCCATGCCGGGTCGATTACGGTCAGGGATCGGCGCTGGGCGCCGCCGGAAAAAGGCATTACTGGCGCGCCCGACAGGTGTCGAGCGCGCGCTCACAGCCCTACGACATGCCCATGGAGGGCCGCGATGAGTGGCTGGCCGCGGCGCCGATTCGCATGAGAGACGGGTATCTGCGCAGCGCACTTTCGCAGTCGGCGACTCCGCGCCAGGTGGACGTGCTCGTTGCGTACGTGACGGCTGGCGGGTCGGTCCCGGAGGCAAGCCGCGCTGGTGGGCATTCGGCCGAGCACAGCGAAGCGCCACCTGGCCGACCTGCGTGCGAAATCAGGTCTCTCAACCGAGCAGCTCATCTACGCTGGACGAGCCGAAGGATGGCTGGTCACCCCGAGCCTGGAGCCCAGCTGAACGATGCGCGCTCGGAGCGCCCGGCACCAGCGCCCGCCCGCGGATGTCAGCGGCGCGAAATCAGGTGCTCGCCACGGACATGCAGAAGTCGCGCACCTCAGCGTTGAACCGCGCCGACGCCTCGAGATTGCTGACGTGCCCGACGCCGGGGATGACCACGAGCCGAGTGCCGGGTATCGCATCGCGCAGCTGGTGGGCAACGAACAGTGGTGACCGTGCGTCCGCGTCACCCCAGATGAGCAACGTAGGGACGTGGATGGTCGGCAGGAGGTCTCGGGTGTCCGCGCGCGCCAGCGCCTTCGCCATGAGCCGGAAACCGATCGGGTGGAAGTCCGACATGATTGCTGCGAGCTCATCTCGGGCTCCCTGCGTCGGGGATCCGCTGAACATCCCCGGCAGGTACTTCGGCACGAACTCGCTCGGTGGCAGCGAGGCATCTCGCAGGCAGGCCGCCAGGCGTTCCTCGGGGATCGGTTCGGGGAGGGAGCCCTTCCAGCCCGCGTAGGTATCGGCTAGAACAAGCGACCGGACCCGCGCGGGGTGGCGACGGTAGAACACCTGGGCGAGGAGTCCGCCCCACGAGTAACCGACGACGTGTGCGGTCTGGACGCCGGCGGCGCCTAGAAGCTCGGCGAGACAGTCCGCCCAATCACCAATCGTGAACGGTTCCGGCGGGTCGGCCGACCGACCCGCGCCCGGGGCATCCCAGGCGACCACGTCGAACTGGTCTGACAGGCCCTCGAGTTGTGGCCGCCAGACCCGTGAGTCGTGGGTGAACCCGTGCAAGAGGACGAGCGCCGGACCGTCGCCGGCCCGCTGGTAGGCGACCGAAAGACCGCCAGCCTCAGCGCGCCGATACACGGGCGCCCACCGGTATAGCGCAACGAATCCACGCCAGAGTGCCGACCCGGCCCCGACACCTCACACAGGGACTCCTTCAATGATCGAGTGCTCACCTGCAGGAATGATCCGGCCAACCTTGAAGCCTGCAGCCGCATACAGCTCCCGGAATTCGTCCTCCGTTCGCTCACGACCGGTCACGAGGATGAGCATCATCAAGTCGGGCGAGCTGTCGTTGAGATGGATGATCCTCTCGATAAGCAGGATGCGTCCTTGCTCACTGATCACCTGCCGACAGTTGCGCAAGATCTGGATGGCCTCAGCATCGCTCCAGTCGTGGACGATTCGTTTCAGGACATAGACGTCGCCGCCAGGCGGGAAAGCCTCGAACATATCTCCCCCGACGATCTCGCATCGAGCCGACATCGTTGGATCCTTGAGCTTGTGCGCATCCGCCACAACAGATGGCAGGTCAAACAAGACGCCGGTGGCATGCGGATAACGTTCGAGGATGCCTCGGAGGAGGGTTCCCTGGCCCCCGCCGACGTCAACGATCTTGGTAAAGCCTGAAAAGTCGAACGCACTCAGGGTGGCCGTAAGGTTGGTGCTGCTTGTCATGAGTTCGTTAAACACCGCAGCGTCCTCCGGGCTGTGCCCGAGATACGCGAAGAACGGTTCGCCATAAACGCGATCGAAGGCGGGCTGGCCGCTCACAGTGGTTTCGTATAGTTCACCCCACGGACGCCAGATGAACGGAGCGCCCATCAAGAGTGCCGCCCTGCGCAGGGAACGCGGGTGGTCCGACCGCAGCAGTTCGCCAAGCGGTGTCGCGGCAAACCGTCCCTCACCGTCTTCGGTGAGAACACCTATCGCAGTGAGGAACCGCAAGAGTCGGCGCAGGGAAGGCTCATGAGCTCCGACGGCGTCTGCAATCGCACCTGAGGTTGTTGGTCCGGCCCGGAGGACATCTCCGATGGCGAGTCTCGCTGCAACATGCAGAGCTTGACTCTCCATGAAGCCGGCCAACATCCGGCCGAGCAACATCTCGGGCGGTGGAGGACCTTTAGGTTCCTCGGGCGACAACACCATCTTTCTCCTCCACCGGCTCGTTGCTTTCCTCGCTCACACCGTCAGTAGCATCGCGCGGCGGTCCGTATAACTCCTAATTAGTCCGGTCCGCGTAACATCCCACGTGCGTCGACCAACACGACAGTTCCAGGAAGATTCGCGTCCGCAATCACCCCTTTGCCTCGGGCCTTCGCCATCCTGTGCGCCCCCTTTGCCAGGCTCTACGCTGACCCGCGCGACAGCCTAACATTCCCCCAGTGGGCGAGCGACACCGGCAGTGGAGGAGCGTCCACGCCGGCCGCTTACCCTGCGACAGACACGACCGGCCGCGATCCGTGCCATGGGTCGGTGGCCCTTGCTGGCTGATCAAGCGGTTGAAGTGGGGAGCGCGAGCCAACGTCCGGACCATGAGATGTCGTGCGGCAAGACCGCCAACCTGATGATTGACCCGCCCCCGACGCCACCGCAGCCAGGCCGATCCCGGTGACCGGTGCTCCCGGCAACATGGGCCAGCTTTCGTCGGCGACTTGCGCGACCTTGGCGCCAGTGTGCTGGCAGCGGCATGGGACGCCGAGGCGGCGCGGTCCGCATTCGGCGAGACCGTCGAGATCGTCCGGTTCGGTTTCGCCCGCCGCCCGGTTCGGTTTCGCCGTCGAGCTGACCGACGACGTCGAGCGAGTGACTGACCGGCCGCCGATTGCCTTCGCCGCGTCCGCCCGCGACTGGCGCGAGGCGTGGTCGCCGCCACGGCCCACGCCGAACACTGAACGACTGACCACGACCGACCGATGATGAGGAGTGCTAGATGCAGGTGACGATCCTTGGCGCCACGGGGCGCATCGGCTCCTTGGCGATGATGGCGGCCCTGGCGCGAGGACACGACCTCATCGTTCTGTCCCGCCGTCCGCCGACGGCGCCGAGCAGCGAGCGCGTTACGACGATCGTCGGCGACGTGGCGGATCCCGACGCGCTGGGTCGCGCGGTGACCGGCAGCGTCGCCGTCATCGCCGCGCTCGGTCCGCGCACGAACACGCTCGGGGACGAGGTCGCGCTCCAGGTCGGGATGCGACATCTGGTGGCGGCGATGGAAGCGCAGGGCGTCACGCGCCTGATCGCGCTATCGGGTGCGGCGGTCGATGTTCCAGGCGACGCCAAGCCTGTCTTCGATCGGGTCGCCTCGAGGATCGTGCGCCTTGCGGCTCGGCACATCGTCGGTGCAAAGCAGCGCGAGTTCGACGTCTTCTCGGCCTCGGCCCTCGCCTGGACGGCCCTTCGACCGCCGATCGTCATCGACGGCGCGCCACGCGGCTATCGACTGTCGGAGCGCCTCAGTCCCGGGGCCCGCGTGACACGGACCGATGTTGCGGCAGCTTTGGTCGACCAGCTCGAGGATGACTCGTTCGTCCGTCGTGCGCCCTTCGTCCTGCCCCGGGCCAAGCCCGACGAACCGGATCCCGGTTGACGGATCACGGTCGTCCGGCCTTGGTGGACGGGCGCGTCGTCACGGACCGAACCCCGATGATCCCTAGGGCGGCGGGCGCTGGCCAGTCGCTGCCCCAGCGCCGTCGATTTCCTGGGAGTGTCAGGCGAACCCTATGTGTTCGAGCGACGGCGGCCGGCTTCAAACCTCGGCGAGGTTGCTAG
>JAYTWS010000173.1:0-36762 GCA_043743315.1 Chloroflexota bacterium
TCGACCAGCCGGAATCACCGCGACAAGGTTTCCGATCACCGTCCCGGCCAACAGGAAGATATTGGTTCCACCCGTTTCCGATTGGCTGAGAGCGAAGGTCTGGGCGAGATAGAACGTGGCGAAGTTCACGAGCATGTTGGCGCCCATGAGGACGAACCAGCGTGAGGCCACCAGCCACATGAATGATCGCTCCCGGAGGATGTCGGTTCCCCAGGCTTCCCGGACGATCGAGGACCAGGAGCGACCAGCGCGGCTCCTCGCGCTCCGGCCCTCGGCGACGCGCCAGACCACCGAGATCATCGTGACCAGCTCGAGCGCGCCGAGCGCCATCGTTCCCACGAAAAAGTTGCCCGTCGCGACGGCCCACGAGCCGATCCCGAAGCCGGCGACGTTGCCGAGCACCTGGAACAGCCCGACCAACGCGGACGCAGTGCCGACCTGGCGCTTCGGAATGAGGTCCGGGACATACCCCTGGAACGGACCCTGCGCGAAGTTTGCGCTGACCTGGAGGAGAACCATGAACGCCGCGATCGAGACGATCGTGTTCGAGGTCGCGATCCCGAACAGGAACAGGACGTCGAGGATTGACCCGATGAAGATGTACGGCTTGCGCCGTCCCCAACGGCTGATGGTGTAGTCGGAGATCGTGCCGACCGTCGGCTGAATCAGGGCGGCGATGAGCGCCCCGGCGAAGTTCAGCGCGAACAGCGTGGTGCCTTCGC
Organism: Chloroflexota bacterium; assembly: GCA_043743315.1. Taxonomy (GTDB): domain Bacteria; phylum Chloroflexota; class Limnocylindria; order Limnocylindrales; family CSP1-4; genus UBA5189. The sequence continues at coordinate 723 of JAYTWS010000173.1, forward strand.
TGCCTCGCTCTCCAAGGCCGTCGAACTGAATTCGGCCCGAGAGGATCGCGGTGAGGCCCGTGAAGATGCTCGACAGCCCGAGCCAGTAGAGCGACAGGCGAACGAGCTGGGCATTCGGGACTGCCGTCGTCGGTCGGCCATCGTCGTCGTCAACGTCCTGGTCGTCGTGACCAATGTCTCGGTCGTCTTGACCGGCGCTGGCTTGTGTGAGGTCCACGTCAGCGACTCCTGTTCGTCTGGCTTTCTGGTCGGTGAGATGACGCTGCAGCAACGGTCCTGTTACAAGGCAGTCGGCGCGCCGTCGGGGCCGAGCGAGATCGTCGTCCGAATCCTGACAAGGCGACGGTCGGTCGCGCCGCGGGCGGCGTACTTGAACACGGATCGATCGAGCGAGTAGAGGCCCGTCCCGGCAATGCCGATCGACCCGAGCCGGAAGGCGAACACCGGGTTCTCGCGGTTTCCGGCGTAGTGGTGGGCGCCGCCGTCCGCCGTCAGAACCGCGAGATTGGCTGGACCCCCGAACGTGTCGTGGAGCGCAGCCAGCAGGTGCGGAACCGGCTCGGCGTCATGCCACGCATCCTCCAGCCAGCGCGCTCCGACCTCGGTGTCGGCGCGACCGTGGAGACGCCCCTGGCTTCGGAAGCGGGCACGGAACGTCCGGTAGTGCAGCAGATCCCCGTTGTGGCTGAAGCTGTACCGGCCGCCCGGGTCGTCGAATGGCTGCGTGTCGGCCAGGCCAAGCGTCGACAAGCGCGAGGGACGGCGCAGGTGCACGAGGGCCGAGGTGGTCTCGGTCCGGCCGACCGCCATGCGCCCGGGGTCGTCGCGGAACGCTCGGACATCCCGATGACTGCGAAGCGCGCCGGCCCCGTCGATCCAGGCCGCTCCCCAGCCGTAACCGGCCAGACCGAAGCGCTCCAGACGTTCGGTGAACTCCCAGAGCTCGTCGAGCCGGAACGGGGACGCGCTCCGGGCAATGTAGTGCTCGCACATCGGCGCCGATCATACGCGGCCCGATTTCGTGTCACGTGGCCCATCCTCGGCCGCTGGGCCAGGGCGCTCGTGTGGGCGAGCCGGCGGCCGGCCGACGCTTAGCCGGTGGGCCACGGCGCCGGTGGGGCAGGTGCGACGCGTTTGACAGCCCGGCGGGCCTCCCGTACGGTCAAATCGAGCGTCGGCGTGCTGCTCAAAGTGCATTGTTGCGCCGCCCGGCACGCGACTTGGAGTGCCCATCCCTCGATCTCAGCCCGGCGTGCCGGACCGTCACGGCCAGCCCAGTTCGATCCAAGGTTCGCCCGCCCGATGACCACCGCGTGGTCCGGTGTCCCCTACCCGCTCGGCGCCACGTACGACGGCCTCGGCACGAACTTCTCACTGTTCTCCGAGGTGGCTCATCACGTCGAGCTGTGCCTGTTCGACGAACAGGGCAGCGAGACGAGGATCTCGATGCCGGAGTCGACCGGCTTTGTCTGGCACGCCTACCTGCCACAGGTCGGGGGCGGCCAACGCTACGGCTACCGTGTCCATGGTCCCTGGGATCCTGGCGCCGGCCATCGATGCAACCCCGCCAAGCTGCTCATGGATCCGTATGCGAAGGCGTTCGAGGGTGAGGTCCGATGGGACTCGGCCGTGTTCCCGTACCGGATCGACGATCCGGACGGGGGGCCATCCCATGCGGACAGCGCGCCGTTCATGCCACGGAGTGTCGTGGTCGACCCGGCGTTCGATTGGGGTGAGGATCGTCCGCTTCGGCACCCACCCAATGGAACGGTCATCTACGAGCTGCATGTCAAGGGATTCACGGCACGGCACCCGGACATTCCCCCCGAGCTGCGGGGGACGTATGCCGGCTTGGCCCACCCGGTTGCCATCGCGTACCTGACTTCGCTCGGCGTGACGGCGGTCGAACTGCTGCCGGTCCACCAGTTCATCCACGACGCCGGGCTTGCGGCACGGGGCTTGCGCAACTACTGGGGATACAACTCGATCGGCTTCCTCGCCCCACACAACGGCTACGCGAGTGTCGCGTCCGGCACGCATCAGGTGGCCGAGTTCAAGTCCATGGTCAAGGCCCTCCATGGGGCGGGCATTGAGGTCATCCTCGATGTCGTCTACAACCACACCGCCGAAGGCGACCAGTTCGGCCCGATGCTCTCCTTCAAGGGCATCGACAACGCCGCGTACTACCGGCTGCGCGGCGAGGACCGGCGGCGATACCTCGACTACACCGGCACCGGCAACACCCTGAACGTGCGGCACCCCCACAGCCTTCAGCTGATCATGGATAGCCTCCGATACTGGATCCGCGACATGCACGTCGACGGATTCCGTTTCGACCTTGCGGCCGCGCTCGCACGGGAACTCCACGACGTCGACCGGTTGTCGGCGTTCTTCGATCTCATCCACCAGGACCCAATGATCAATGAGGTCAAGCTCATCGCCGAACCATGGGATGTCGGCGAAGGTGGGTACCAGGTGGGCAATTTCCCGCCCCTCTGGTCAGAGTGGAATGGGCGTTATCGGGACACCATTCGGGACTTCTGGCGGGGCACGTCCGAGCCCCTGGCCGATTTCGGGTATCGCCTGACCGGAAGCTCCGACCTGTATGCCTCGAACGGGCGTCGGCCGTATGCGAGCGTCAACTTCGTCACGGCCCACGACGGGTTCACGCTCGCCGACCTGGTCGCCTTCGATGAAAAGCACAACGAGGCCAATGGCGAGTCGAACGGTGACGGAGAGTCTTACAACCGATCGTGGAATCACGGCTCGGAGGGTGCCACCGACGATCCCGCGATCCTGGCGGCCCGGGCACGCGATCAGCGCAACCTGCTGGCCACGTTGTTCCTGTCGCAGGGCGTTCCGATGCTGCTGGGCGGGGACGAGATCGGGCGGACCCAGGGCGGCAACAACAACGGGTATGCCCAGGACAACGAGACCTCCTGGTTCGATTGGGAGCACGCCGACGGAGAGCTCCTGGCGTTCGTCCGGCAGCTGATCGCATTCCGGCATTCGCACCCGGCATTCAGGCGGCGGCGCTGGTTCCAGAATCGTCCCATCCATGGGGATGACGCGCACGAGATCGAGTGGTTCGCGCCCGATGGCGCACGGATGGGCGACGACCACTGGCACGATCGGCTTGACCAGGGGATCGGCGTCTTCATCTCGGGCGAGGGCCTCGTCGATGTCGATGGTCGCCCGATACCGGACGACTCGTTCTTCCTGGCGATCAACCCGCGCGACGAGGACAGGGCCTTCGTCGTCCCGAATGCAGGCCGCGCGGCTGCCTGGGAGCTGACGCTAGATACCGCCGCGACACCGCCGTTTCCGCTCGGCGGCAGCCGGATCCGGCCGTCAGGCACCGTCCCGGTCCGGGGCCACAGCGTTGTCGTCCTGAAGGGTCATGCCGACCGCGATCGATCGTCGGGTTGATGCGGCCCGGGTTGGCCGGCGACCCGACGTTTGACACTCCGTCCGACCGTAGCCCAGGGTCAGGAGAACTGCGGACCTGCTTCCCCGCGGTCGGTCTGCACGCCGGCATGCGATCCCGAAAGGTCCTATCCTCGATCAGATGCGCGCGAACGCCGCTGCCCCGGGGCTGACCCACACCGTCGCGGGCCTGCCTGATGACGGGCGTCGCCGCGCCATCATCGAGGCGATATCGCCAAACGTCGACGGTGGCCGGTTCCCCGTGAAGCGGGTGGTCGGCGACGTGGTCATGGTCGAGGCCGACGCGTTCGCCGATGGCCATGACATCGTCTCGGTCCGGCTCCGCCAGCGCGCGCCAGGCGCGGCTGCGTGGACCGAGATCCCCATGGACGAGCTCGGCAACGATCGCTGGCGTGCCGAGTTCCAGGTCGATGTCCTCGGGCGCCACCAATACACGATCACCGCGTGGACGAATGCCTGGGCGACGTGGCGGCGCGACCTCCGGAATCGGGTCGATGCCGGGCAGGACGTCGGGGTGGACCTCCTGATCGGCGCAGGTCTCATCGATCGGGCGCACGCACGGGCACTTGCGCTCGGAGCCACCGACGATGCCGGGAGGCTCGAGTTCTGGGCCGCCGAACTGCGAGCCGGGCGCCCCGCCGGGGATCCGGCCGGTCGGGCCCTCGACGAAACCCTGGACACGTTGATGCGCTCGTACGTCGATCGCGCCCACGAGACGGTGTACGAGCCGATCCTCGAGGTCAGCGTCGAGCCGCCGCTGGCTCGCTTCAGCACGTGGTACGAGCTCTTCCCTCGATCCGCGTCGCCCGACCCGAAGGCCCACGGCACGTTCCGCGACGTCATCGCCCGCCTGCCGTACCTCATCGATCTCGGGTTCGACGTGCTCTACCTTCCGCCGATCCACCCGATCGGCCTGACCTTTCGCAAGGGCCCGAACAACGTGGCCGAGGCCACGGCCCTGGATCTCGGCGTTCCGTGGGCCATCGGGTCGGTCGACGGCGGCCACGAGTCGATCCATCCGGCGCTCGGTACCCTGGACGACTTCCGGGCGCTCGTCACCACCGCCGCGGCCCGGGGCGTGGCCATCGCCCTCGACATCGCGTTCCAGGCATCGCCCGACCACCCGTGGGTCCGCGAGCACCCGACGTGGTTCCGCCAGCGCCCCGACGGCACCGTCCAGTACGCCGAGAACCCGCCGAAGAAGTACCAGGACATCTACCCGTTCGATTTCGAATCGGACGACTGGCCCGGCCTGTGGGAGGCACTCGAGGGCGTGTTCCGGCACTGGATCGCCCAGGGCGTGCACGTCTTCCGGGTCGACAACCCGCACACCAAGGCGTTCCCCTTCTGGGAGTGGGCGATCGCGCGGATCAAGGCTGATCATCCCGAGGTCCTGTTTCTTGCCGAGGCCTTCACGAGGCCGCGGGTCATGTACCGCCTGGCCAAGGTGGGCTTCACCCAGTCGTACACCTACTTCACGTGGCGGACCCAGAAGGAGGAGCTGGCTGCCTACTTCATGGAGCTGTCCCGGCCGCCCGTCTCCGACTTCTTCGGGCCGAATTTCTGGCCGAACACGCCGGATATCCTTCACGGCACGCTCCAGGAGGGCGGCCGATCGATGTTCCAGGCACGCTACGTCCTCGCGGCGACCTCGTCGTCCAACATCGGGATCTACGGACCTGCCTATGAGCTCGGCGAGAACACGTCGCGCGAGCCGGGCAGCGAGGAATACCTGAACTCCGAGAAGTACGAGCAACGGACGTGGAACCTGGACAGCCGCACGACGATCGCCCCGCTCATCCGTCGGATGAACCAGGTCCGGCGGGAACATCCCGCGCTCCAGGCGAACGCCGGCCTTGTGATCCACGAGATCGATGACGACCAGCTCATCGCGTACTCGAAGCAGACCGCTGATGGGACCGATCGTGTCCTGGCCATCGTGAGCCTGGCACCGAGCGAGGTCCGCCGCGGCACGCTCCGCCTGAATCTCGCCGCGCTTGGGCTCGAGCCGGCCCGGCCCGTGGTCGTGGAGGACCTCATCGGCGGTGGGGTGGAGACGTGGCCGGTCGGCAGCGCCGAGATCGAGATCGACCCGGCGGTCCTGCCGGCTCGCGTCCTGCACCTCCGGACATCGGCCTGATGGGCGCTCGGACGGGCACATCGGCCGGATCGGCGACGAAGACGACACCACGGCCCGGGCGTGCAGCGCGGAGCAAGGCGGTCAACGGGGAGGCGCTCTGGTACAAGGACGCGATCATCTACGAGGTCCCCGTCCGGGCCTACCGGGACAGCAACGGCGACGGTATCGGCGACTTCGCCGGCCTGACCGAGAAGCTCGACTACATCCGGGACCTCGGCGTCACCGCGATCTGGATCCTCCCGTTCTACCCGAGCCCGCTCCGCGACGACGGCTACGACATCGCCGACTTCAAAGCCGTCCACTCGAGTTACGGCACGCTGCTGGATGTCCGCAAGCTCATTCGCGAGGCCCATGCTCGAGGTCTGCGGGTCATCACCGAACTCGTCTGCAACCACACCTCGGACCAGAACGCGTGGTTCCAGCGGGCGCGACGGGCGAAGCCCGGGACGGCGGCCCGCGACTTCTATGTCTGGAGCGACACGCCGGACCGGTACGCCGATGCGCGGATCATCTTCACGGACACCGAGACCTCGAACTGGACCTGGGACGCGGTCGCCGGGGCGTACTACTGGCATCGGTTCTTCTCGCATCAGCCGGACCTCAACTATGACAACCCTGCCGTCCACGCGGCCGTGCTCAAGGCGATGGACTTCTGGCTCCGGATGGGTGTGGACGGGTTGCGCCTTGATGCGATTCCGTATCTCTACGAACGCGAAGGCACCAACTGCGAGAACCTGCCCGAGACCCACACCTTCCTGAAGAAGTTGCGCGCCCATGTGGACGCGAACTTCCCGGGCCGAATGCTCCTGGCCGAGGCGAACCAGTGGCCCGAGGACTCGGTCAAGTACTTCGGCGATGGTGACGAATGCAACATGGCCTTCCACTTCCCGGTCATGCCGCGCATGTTCATGGCCGTCCGGATGGAGGATCGCCTGCCGATCGTCGACATCATGGAGCAGACGCCGGCCATCCCCGATAACGCCCAATGGGCGATGTTCCTGCGCAACCACGACGAGCTGACCCTCGAGATGGTCACCGACGAGGAACGCGATTACATGTATCGCGCCTACGCCCACGACCCGCAGATGCGGATCAACGTCGGGATCCGACGCCGGCTCAGCCCCCTTCTCGGCAACAACCGCCGGCGGATCGAGCTGATGAACGGGCTCTTGTTCTCGCTTCCGGGCACGCCGGTCCTCTACTACGGCGACGAGATCGGGATGGGCGACAACGTCTTCGTCGGGGACCGGAACGGCGTGCGCACCCCGATGCAGTGGAACGGCGACCGCAACGCGGGCTTCTCGCAGGCCAACCGCCAACAGCTCTACCTGCCGGTCATCGTGGATCCGGAGTACCACTACGAGGCGGTCAATGTCGAGGTCCAGCAGGCCAACCCGCAGTCGCTCCTGTGGTGGATGAAGCGGATCATCGACCTGCGCAAGCGGCACCCCGCGTTCAGTCGGGGCACGCTCGAGTTCCTCCACCCCGAAAACCACCGGATCCTCGCTTTCCTCCGCCGGCACGAGGGCCAGACGGTGATGGTCGTGGCGAACCTGTCGCGGTTTGTCCAGCCGGTCGAACTGGACCTCGCCGAGTTCACAGGGCACGTCCCGGTCGAGCTCATGGGCCGGGTCGAGTTCCCCATGATCGATGAGACCGGCTATCGCCTGTCGCTCGGGCCCCATACGTTCATGTGGTTCGTGCTGGAGCCGCCGCGGGCCGATGCGCCCGACGCGAAGGCCGCGGGCATGGCGGAGGACCTGCCCCTCCTGCCCGCCGTCGCCTCGACGGCCGATCTCGTCGCCCCTGCCCGGGCGGGGGCGCTCCTCGCGATCCTCCCCGCCTGGATCCGCGGGCGGCGCTGGTTCCGGAGCCGGACCAGGAAGATCAAGATCATCGCGATCCGCGACGTGGTGCCCGTCCCCGTCGGTGACCGCGAGGCGATCGTCGTCCTCGCCGACATCACCTACACGGAGGGGGATCCGGAGCTGTACTTGCTCCCGTTCACCACGATCAGCCGCCGCGATGCCGCCGCGATCCTCGAGGCGAGCCCCCACGCGGCCCTGGCCCGGATCGCGCCGGACGCGGGACGCCGCTCAGAGAGCCTGCTGATCGACGCGACGCTCGATCCCGCGTTCATGACGGCCCTGCTCGAGGTGATCGGCACGCGACGACGACTGCGCGGCCGAGTCGGCGAGCTGGCCGGGCGTCCGGAGAAGGCCTACCGCTCGATCATTGGGACCGCGCGAAAGTCGCTGACGCCGCTGCCGATCCGCGGCGAGCAGAGCAACAGCTCGACGATCTTCGGCGATCGAGCGGTCCTGAAGCTCTACCGCGTGACCCAGACGGGCATCAACCCGGACCTCGAAGTCGGGGCAATGCTGACCCGACGCGGGTACCAGCACACGCCGCCGATCGCCGGGTCGATCGAATATCGGCCCGACCACGGCGGGCCGATGACCGCGGTCCTTGTGAATGGGTTCGTGCCGAACCAGGGCAACCTGTTCATGTACACGCTCGAGGAGCTGGGCGGGTTCTTCGAGCGCGCCGCGGCCGACCCGCGGCCGGCCGACATCCGCGACCTGGATCCGCTCAGCCTGCTGGCCGCTTCACGGGCAACGACGCCGCCCGACGTCCGTGAGGCGATCGGCGCGTATCTCGAAACGGCCCGCCTCGCCGGCATCCGGACGGGCGAGATGCACGTGGCACTGGCCGGCGTCACCGATCACCTGGATTTTGCGCCGCAACCGTTCAGCGAGCTGTACCAGCGATCCCTGTTCCAGGCGATCGGCGGATCGACCAGGCGGGCGATCGATCTCCTCGCCCGGCGGATCGGCACCCTCCCGGAGGGCCTCATGGCCGAGGCGGCCCTCGTGCTCGCGCGGCGCGCGGCGATCGATGCCCACCTCCGCGTCCTGCTCGGCCACAAGTTCGGCGGGATGCGGATCCGGACCCATGGCGATCTCCACGCCGAGCAGATCCTGTACACCGGTCGCGACCTTTCGATCATCGACTTCGAGGGCGAACCGACACGTCCCCTCAGCGAGCGGCGGCTCAAGCGCTCTCCGCTGCGTGACGTGGCCGGCATGATCCGCTCGTTCCACTACGCCAGCTATGGCTCGCTCCTCCGCCCCGAGATGGGCGCGGCGATCCGGGCCGAGGACGTCGAGGCCCTCGATGGCTGGGTCATCACCTGGAACCGCTGGGTCGGCGCCACCTTCCTGGCCGGCTATCGCGAGGCGACCGACGGCGCCGCCTTCCTGCCCGACGACGACGCCGAGTCGGCCACCCTGATCCGTGCGTTCATGCTCGAGAAGGCCTGCTACGAACTGGCGTACGAGCTGAACAACAGGCCCGGCTGGGTGGCGATCCCGATCCGCGGCATCCTCCAGCTCCTCGGCGGATGAAGGACCGGCCGGATCCCGCGGCGGTCCGTGTCGCGCGTGCAGTGCAGAACCGATACGGGATCGAAGCTGCGCCGACGGGTCGGCATGGCGACGTCGGACTCGCCGACGGGCCGACCGCCAGGACCGTTGCCGCCCGGATGAACGCCCAACGAGCCGCAGGTGGACCGCTGGTGACGTCGGGCGATCTTGGCGCCCTGAGCCTCCTCCACGAGATCGCCCACCTCCTCGTCGATCGCTACGAGGCCGTCGTCAGCCCGGGTGCCCGCTCACTCGCCGTGGAACGCATCCGGGCACGGCTCGGTGACGATGCCGACGCCGTGCTCGATCGCTTCGCTGAGCGGTTCCCGAGCCGGGCGCCCGATCCGGAGGACCGCGCCACCCTCGTCGGGGAATTGCTCCTGACGCGGCTCGCCAACGAGAACCCCGCAACCTCGCCGCTCCGCGAGCTGATCGACGATCGTCCGCTGGCCGACGAAGCCGCCTACGACCACGCCATCGTCGAGCTCGAGGCGTTCTTCGACGCGGCGGGCGAAATCGATACCGGGAGCCTCGCGGCCGACGGCCGCACCACGGCCGGCCTCATCGAGCTGCTGCGCGCGCCCGCCCGGCATGCGCCGACGTCATTGGCCGGTCAGCTTCGCTACATCCGGGCCAACTGGCCGGCGCTCCTCGGCGACGACCTAGGCGGCCTGCTCGATCGGGTTGACCTCGCCCTCGGCATCATCGCCGAGGAGGAGCTCGGTCTCCATCGCCGGTTCGGTGGCGGCGGACAGGCCAGGGAGCCGCGGGGAGGGCCGGCCTTCGCCGGGATGGAGGTCGAAGTCGAACGGTTCAGCACCGATTCGGCCTGGATGCCGAACCTCGTCCTCATGGCGAAGGCCACCTACGTCTGGCTCGACCAGCTCTCGAAGCGCTACGAGCGGGACATCCGAACCCTCGACGGGATCCCGGACGAGGAGCTGGACCGACTCCGGGCATGGGGCGTCACCGGGCTCTGGCTCATCGGCCTGTGGCAGCGATCCATCGCCTCGGAGACGATCAAACGACGACGGGGTAACCCCGATGCCGTCGCCTCGGCCTATTCCCTCGACGACTACCGGATCGCCGACGATCTGGGCGGGGAAGCGGCGCTCGAGAACCTCCGTTCCCGAGCCTGGGCGCGCGGCATCCGCCTCGCGAGCGACATGGTCCCCAACCACATGGGGATCGATTCGCGCTGGGTCGTTGAGCACCCCGAGTGGTTCCTGTCCGTGCCGGAGCCACCCTACCCCGCCTACTCGTTCAACGGGCCGGATCTCTCGCCGGACGGCCGCGTCGCGATCGTGCTCGAGGATCACTACTGGGACAATAGCGACGCGGCGGTCGTGTTCAAGCATCACGAGCACGCCACCAACGCGACCCGATACATCTACCACGGCAACGACGGGACGAGCTTCCCCTGGAACGACACCGCCCAGCTTGACTTCATCAAGGCCGAGGTCCGCGAACAGGTCATTCGCACGATCCTCGACGTCGCCCGCCGATTCCCGGTCATCCGCTTCGACGCCGCCATGGTCCTGGCTCGCAAGCACGTCGAGCGCCTCTGGTGGCCGTTGCCTGGGGCCGGTGACGGCATCCCGTCGCGTGCCGAACACGCCATGCGCAAAGCCGAATTCGACCGGCTCATGCCCACCGAGTTCTGGCGCGAGGTCGTCGATCGGGTGGCCACCGAGGTCCCGGACACGCTCCTGCTGGCCGAGGCCTTCTGGCTCCTCGAGGGGTATTTTGTGCGAACCCTTGGGATGCACCGGGTCTACAACAGCGCGTTCATGCACATGCTCCGCGACGAGGACAACGCCGGGTACCGGAGGGTCATCAGCGAAACCCTCGAGTTCGACCCGGACATCCTCAAGCGATACGTGAACTTCATGAGCAATCCGGACGAGGAGACCGCGCTCGAGCAGTTCGGTTCCGGTGACAAGTACCTGGGTGTCGCGACGCTGCTCATGACCCTGCCCGGCCTGCCGATGCTCGGGCACGGACAGATCGAGGGCTTCACCGAGAAATACGGCATGGAGTTCCGCCGGCCGCGCCTTGACGAGCGCCCGGACGAGGGTCTCGTGGAGCGCCACGAGCGCTTCCTGTTCCCGCTCGTGCGCCGACGCGGCAACTTTGCCGACGCACGGGACTTCCTCCTCTATGACTTCATGCGGGATGACGGATCCGTCGACGAGAACGTGTTTGCGTATTCGAACGGGTCCGGCGCCGATGGCTCGCTGATCGTCTATCACAATCGGTTCGCGGAGACCGCGGGCACGATCCGCCGATCGGTCACCTATGCCGTCAAGAACGCCGACGGCTCGAAGTCACAGGTCTCGCGCTCGCTCGCCGACAGTCTCGCGATCCCGACCGATCCAGCCGCGATCATCCGGTTCCGCGACGAGCACGCCGGCCTCGAGTACCTCGCACAGGCGCCAGGCTTCCACGAGTCCGGCCTGCGCCTCGAGCTCCACGCCTACGACACACGGGTCCTGACCGGGTTCATGGAGGTCCGAGATGCCACCGGAGCACCGTGGCGCCGGCTCGCTGCGGACCTCGGCGACCGTGGTATTCCGAGCGTCGAGGACGCGCTGCGGGACATCGAGCTGGCGCCGGTGCATCGCGCGCTCGAGTCGGCGGTGGCTGATCCGGCCGCGGTGCCGGCGCTCCTGGAGCTGATCGCCGCGACGACCGGTCGGGAGCCCGCGAGCCGGCGGGCCCCGGCTGGTCGGGCACGACCCGGTGGCCCGGACGCGAGCCCCGCGCGGCGTCGGCAGGCAGTGGCGGTGCTGGGACTCGAACGACGCACGGCGGCCATTCTTGATGCATGGGCGATCCTGGACCCCGTCGTTGCGGCCTTCGGCCGGTCGGTCGTGGCCGACCTGCGCCTGGCCGGGCCGCTCGACCGCGCCCTTGGTGCGCTCGACGGGCTCGATGCGGGCGCCGCGGCCGGCACGGGCTGGGAGGGAGCCGTGCTCCTCGCGGCCTCGCTGGCTCCGCTTCCGACACAGGCGCGTCTAGCCACCTGGCTGGCCGACTCGATCATCCGGCCCGCGCTCGGCGTCCATGCCTGGGACGGCGCGGAATGGCTGGACGGCGATGCGGTGCGAACCCTTGCCGATCGGGTTGCGCTGGCCGAGATCGTCGACGGAACGCCGCCACGAACCGCGAAGGCCCGGGCTACGCGACTCCGGCGGGCCGTGGAGCGCGCGGGCTACCGCCTCGACGCGATCGGCCAGAACTCCACTCCTCGTGCCGGCCGGCGCCGCTGACGCCCGTCCGCCGGCCATAGGCTCCGACACCTCCATCGGCGGCGCCGTGCCCGGTCAGGCGGCCACGGTAGGCGGCCACGACCCCCGCGACGAGTAGTGCCTCGCGCTGCGGCGAGGCGGCAACCGGCTGCCGATCGGCCTTCGCTCTCACAGGTCCGGGAGTGCACCTCGTGATCGGCAAGTCGATCACCTGTTCGACTCCGAAAGATCGGTGCGCCCGACTGGATGGACCGGGCCATTTGACCCGTCGTCGCTGACCAAGCGGCCCGGGCGAGGGTGCCATCGGACCGTAGGGCAGGCCCGGTCGCCGGCGGAGAATGGCACCAGAGAAGGACCAGAGACGATTGCCCCAAAAATGAACACCGTCGACGCTGGTCCCGACGGCAACAAGCAAAGGGATGGCAGAGATGATGAGCTTCAGGAAGTGGGCAACGCCCCTGGCGCTGCTCGCCGCGGTCCTGGTCTTCTGGATGGAGATCCCGATCACTGGTGTCCGCCCCGAGACGCTCGGCGGCGACTCGCTTCGGTCGATCGTGACCGTGGCCTTCTGGATCCTGGCCATCGTCGTGGTGGCCCTCTTCTTCACGGACCGGAACCAGCCGGATGCCGAGGTGGTGGAGGTCGAAGGCCCGGCGTTCACCCGGTTCCTGTTCAGCAACACCCGAGCGGGCCTGTTCTGGCTGCCGATCCGGCTATTCCTGGGCTTCTCGTGGATCGAAGCGTCGCTCCACAAGCTCTCCGATGGCGGCAAGGGCTGGCTGGACGGCGGCGCCGCACTCGCGGGCTATTGGAAGGGCGCGGTTGCGATCCCCGAGCAGGGTCGCCCACCGATTTCCTTCGAGTGGTACCGCGACTTCATCAACCTCCTCCTCAACAACGACGCCCAGACGTGGTTCGCGCCGCTCATCGCCTTCGGTGAGCTGGCGGTCGGTATCGGCCTGGTGCTCGGTGTCCTCACCGGCGCGGCGGCCTTCTTCGGAGCGCTGATGAACATGTCCTTCCTGCTGGCCGGCTCGGCATCGACGAACCCGGTCCTGTTCACCTTCGCAATCGGCCTGATTCTGGCCTGGCGAGTTGCCGGCTACTACGGCGTCGACCGCTACCTCCTGCCGATGCTCGGAACCCCGTGGCGATCGAAGGTCTCCACGCACCCGATGACCACCGGCGGGTAACCTCTCCCGAACGAGCCGGCGTCCCGCGCCTCGATCTGGCGCCGACAACTCGACCATCGGCCCGGGCCTCGTGCCCGGGTCGATTGGCGCACGTCATTCGGCCATCGGCCACGTTCCGGCGCGGCGTCAGCCACGGCTGGCGGTCAATGCGCCCGGATCGGCCTGTGCGATGGGGCCATCCGCGCGGCTCACCATGAACCCGGCACCCTCGAGCAGGCGGCGGGCGAGGCGCTCGCGGGTCGCGCGGTCGAGGGGCTCGAATGGGTCGCGTTCGGCGACGGTGACGAGGGCCTCCCAGTGCTCCTCTCCCGGTCCGATCGCGATATGCTCGCGGAGCAGCGCGGTCGCAAGGCCAGCCCGGCGATGGGCCGGCGCCACGCCGACCGCGATCAACCGCCGACGGGCACCGGCGCTCGCAGCGGTTGCAGCTGATATGACCGCTCCCACGACGTGCTGCCCGACCACGGCCGCGGTCACGCGAACCGCGTCAGCGGATCGGAGGGCGGCCAGGACGAGGGCATGCGCCTCGATCGGGTCGGCCGGTGGAAGCGTGCGCGGCGCGAGGGTCCACCCGTCCCACATGGACGTATCGACCAATGCGTGCATACGGGGCGTGCCGGTGACCGGCCCGGAAGCCGCGGCACGCCCGGGGGCCGCAGCGGAACCACGGGAATCGCCGGCAAACCCGGCGTCGGTTCCGTGCCACCAGCCCGCATCCAGCGCCGTCCGTAGCAGCGCCGGCACGACCAATTCCCGGACCACCGCGGCCGCGCCAGGGGCTCGCCGATCGGCAAGCGACTGGCCCGCATCGATTGGGAGCCCCGCATTCGGCAGATCCTGGAGGGACGCCGGAAGCGGCGCCTGCCCGTAGCGTTCCGCATCGGCGGCCCAGCGCGATCGCCAAACCTCGGGAATCTCGCTCGATGGGTCGCCGTGGTGGGCGGCAAGCCAGACGAGAGTCCAGACTCGGGGCACGACCCGGTAGACGTCGTAGCCGCCCCCGCCGGTTGCGAGCCAGCGGCCACCGGCCCATCGATGGGCGATCGCATCGACCAGTCGTGCCGCCTTGCCCATTGCCGTTGTCGTGGCGCGAAGGTTCGCGAGCGGATCCCAGGCGTGCGCGTCGGCTCCGTGCTGCGAGACCACGAGATCGGGCCCGAAGCCCGCCGCAAGCCCTGGCAGCACGTGTTCGATGGCACCGAGCCAGGCGTCCTCGCCGGTGGCGGGCTCCATCGGCAGGTTGACGGCCGTCCCGGCGGCCTCGCCTTCCCCGAGCTCGTCGATGAAGCCCGTGCCGGGGAACAGGGTCATACCGGACTGGTGGATCGAGAAGGTGAGCACCCCGGGATCGTCCCAGTGCATCGCCTGGACCCCGTCACCGTGATGCACGTCGAGATCGATGTACAGGACCCGGAGCCCAGCCCGCCGGGCCCGGGCGATCGCCAGGGCGGGATCGTCGTAGACACAGAACCCCGATGCGCGGTCCGGCATCGCATGGTGCAGGCCGCCGCCCGGGTGGAAGGCATGGGTCGTCTCGCCGGCCAGAATCGCCTCGATGGCCCTGACGCTGCCACCGGCCACCGCGGCCGCAGCGTCATGCATGCCCGCGAACGCCGGCGTGTCGCCCGGCCCGAGTCCGGCCTCGCGAGGACCGAACGGCGAATCGGAGCGCCGCCGAACGGTGCGGATGTAGGACGGGTCATGGACCCACTCGAGGACGGCATCGCTCGCGGGCGCCGGTGCCAGCAGCGTCGGCGGGTCCGGGCTCATGGCCGTGAGGAGCTCGATGCCCGGGCCGAACCGCCGCGGCGTCAGGGGGTGGGACGGGCCCAGATCGTAATGGGCCGACCACGGCCCGTACACGAGGAGCGGCCGATCACGTGCCGGGGTCGCGGGGCGGTTCATCAGCGGGCACCATACCGCGCCGACCGACACCTCGCGGCCACCGCGCGCGGCCGGTACTGCGATCGCGCTGCTGCCCGTCGGGTACCATCACGGCATGCCCGACACGCTCGTGCTCCTGATCATTGCTCTCGTGGTCGTCGTCATCTGGCGCGGTCCGAAGAACCTGCCCGAGATCGGGCGCATGCTCGGTCGCGGGGTCAAGGGCGCCCGAACCGAGATCAATTCGATGCGCAAGGACGAGGACGACCCGGCGGATTCGACGGGCCAGTGACCCTGCCCGCCCCACGGGCGCTGGGCGATACGCCGGACCTCGATGCGCAGCCGATCCGGCCGGCCGTCGTCGATGTGGTGGCCGCGCTGTTCGTGTTCGGTGGGCTGTTCGGGCTGACCCAGCTGGCGTTCGGCGACTTCGTGATCACTGGGCAGCTGCCCGCGAAGGGCCCGATTCTCGGTGTGGCCGCGGTCCTGTACGCCGCTTCGATCGCGCTCGGGATCAGCATCCGGACCGGACACGCGTGGCTGGGCGCCCTCAACCTCGCGGTCCTGTTCGCCGTCGTCTATGTCGCCGCGTTCGGCAAGCCCGTCGCGCTCGCCCTCGGCGCGGCACACGGCGTGGCCGCGGTCCTCCTGATCCGGGTCCGGCCGTGGTTTGCGGCGATGGCTCGCTGGCGCAACCCGACGGCCGGGACGATCCCCCGGGCCAGCCTCGGAATCGCCGAGCCGACTCAGGCTTCGCGCGCCTCGAGGCCGCGGCCGGCGAGGCGGGGTGGAAGGCGCCGACCGTCCGGCAGGCAATAGTCCAGGGAACCCGCCCGGGGCCTGACCGGCCCGTGGGTCCCATCCGGCCTGTGGGTCCTATCCGGCGCGTCGGCGACCAGTAGGACGTCGGCGACCAGCCGCACGTCGCCGAACGGCACGGCGGCCCCTGGCGCAACCGCGATTCGCGGGTACGGCGTCCACCCATCGGGCCCGCTGGCGACCGGCAGCCCGCGGCCCGCGGCGTACAACTCCACGCCGGCTGCCTGCTCGGGTGCGATGCCCGTCAGGGCAACCCCGACGAGGCGCGCGCCGCGCCCCGCCAGGGCCGCGTCGATGACGCCCATCGTCTCGCCGGTCGGGTCGGCCGGATCGACGAGCACCACGTCACGGTGGCCGACGAGCCACCCAGGGGCGGTCCGGCCGGCGATCCCGCCCGCCCAGCGCTGATCGATGGTCGCGAGGCCATCCTCGAAGGCACCGACGACCGGCGGCCCGACGACCGGCGGCCCGACGACCGTGCCGGGCCGGAATGTCGCCTCGATCGCCATCCGATCCAACCGCCCGCGAAGCTGCTCGAACGAGGCGAGCGTCGGCAGGAGCATCGCCAGGGTACCCGCCGCCGCTTCCCGGAGCGCCGCCTCGGCGGTGATCCAGCGCGAGGCAGCCACCTCCGCCGACGGGGTCACGATGTCGGTTCCTGCCGGCACGATCGCCGCGAAGAATCGGACGTCGAACCGACGTGGCATGGATTCCGGGGTCACCCACCGGGTCATCGACACGAGGTCGCCGATATCGATCCGGATCCCGGTCTCCTCCAAGGTCTCGCGCACGGCCGCAACGTGATGCGCCAGGGCGGAGATAGGATCGAGCGTGCCGGCGAGTCGGGCCACGGCGGCCTCGGGGCTGAGCCCGACCGCGAAGGGGTTCGCGGGGTCCGCATCGGACGGATCCACTCGACCGCCCGGGAACACGTGGACATTGGCGGCAAAGGCCATGGTCGAGGGTCGCCGGGTCAGCAGGATCTCCGGCCCGTCGGGACCGGGCCGGATGAGGACGACGGTCGCGGCGGCCACCGGAACGGCACCTGCCGCACCGGGCGCTGCACGCGCGGCGCGCATCGTCGCGATCGCATCGTCGCGCGGGTCGGTCACAGTGCCGCCCGGGCCTCCCGGAGCTGGTCGGCCAGCGCCTCAGGGTCGGTTACCGGCAGGCGACAGGCGAAGCTCCGACAGACGTAGGCGGTAGGCCGCCCGTCAATCGCCGTTCGTGCATCGAGTAGCGCCACTGCGCTCGCATTGGGCGTGGCTGAAACCGCGATGACGGACGGCGAGCCCGCGAACCGTGCCACGACCGCGAGGAGTGCCCGCGTCGCCGGGTCATCGGGTGCCCCGACGATCGCCACCTCGGGAACGGCCGCCAGCGCGAAGTCGATGGAAGTCAGCCATCTCGCGAACGCCGTCGGGTGGCGGGTCGCGTAGGGCGTGACCGTTCTAATCGCGCGTTCGGCCTCGGTCCGGTAGCGGCCCTCTCCCGTGAGCGCCGCGAGGCGCAGAAGCAGCAGGGTCGCCACGGCATTGCCCGACGGGGTCGCGTTGTCCTGGATGTCCTTCGGCCGTGCGATGAGCTGTTCGTGGTCCGAGGCCGTGTCGAAGAATCCGCCTTCGGGATCGACGAACCGGGAGAGGATCTGATCGGCAAGCTGCCGCGTGATCGAGAACCAGCGCTCTTCGTGGGCGGCCTCGTACAGGGCAAGCAGGCCCTCACCCAGGATCGCGTAATCCTCGAGGACGCCCTGACCGGTCGCTCGACGGTCCTTCCAGGAACGCCCCAGGCGTCCATCCTGCTCGAGGAGCCCGTCCGTGATGGCCCACGCCGCGGCGCCGGCCGCCTCGCGATAGCGTTCTGCCGCCGCCCGATCATCCTCGTAGCCGAGCAGGTCGAGCAGCCGCGCGCCGGTGGCGAGGGCTCCGATCGCGAGGCCGTTCCAGGCCGCGAGCGCCTTGTCGTCCCGGGCCGGCTGTGGACGCTCCCCGCGAACCTTGAGGAGCTGGACGCGGGACACGGTCAGGGCTGTTCGCACCTCGGCCTCGCCCAGGCCGTACTGTTCCGCGATCTCGCGATCGGTCCGGACTCGCGACAGGATCGTGTGTCCCTCCCAGTTCCCGCCGTCGGTCACGCCGTAGGCGGTCGAGAACATCGGGGCCGCATCGCCGAGGACCGTCCGGACTTCGGCCGCGTCCCACACGAAGGTCGCGCCCTCGACGCCGTCCGTGTCCGCATCGAGGCTCGCAGCGAACGCCCCGTCGGCCGTCGTGAACTCGCGCAGGATCGCGTCGAGCACGCCCCGGCCGACGTCGCGGTAGGCCGCGTCCCCGGTCATCGCCCAGGCCCGCAGATACACCCGCGCCAGCTGCGCGTTGTCGTACAGCATCTGCTCAAAGTGCGGCACCAGCCAGCGGGCATCGGTCGCGTAGCGGTGGAACCCGCCGCCCAGTTGGTCGTGGATTCCGCCCGCCGCCATCACATCGAGCGCCCGCCGCGCAATCGACAGCGGGCGAGAATCGTCGGTCGCGGCCGAGCGATCGAGCAGGAAATCGATCGTCATCGGCTGGGGGAACTTCGGAGCGCTGCCCCATCCGCCGGTGGTGGCATCGAACCCGCGGTCGATCAGCAGCACGGCGGTGTCAAGGAGATCCGGCGCGGGAGCCTCCTCGCCAGCGGGCAGTCGGGTCTGTTCCACGAGCGCGCCGACCAACCGGCCGCCGGCCTCCTCGACGTTCGCGCGGTCGGTCCGGAAGGCGGTGCTGACACCCTCGAGGACCTGGCGGAAGCTCGGCAGTCCGTGGCGCGGCGCCTCCGGGAAATAGGTCCCGCCGTAAAACGGCCGGCCCTCGGGAGTCAGGAACACGGACATCGGCCAGCCGCCGCTGCCGGTGAGGGCCTGCACGGCGCCCATGTACAACTGGTCGAGGTCCGGGCGCTCCTCGCGGTCGACCTTGATCGCGACGAACCGCTCGTTCAGCGCCGCTGCCGTGGCCTCGTCCTCGAAGGATTCGCGCTCCATCACGTGACACCAGTGGCAGGCCGCGTAACCGATGGACAGGAAGATCGGCCGATCCAGCAACTTCGCGCGGGCGAGCGCTTCGGAACCCCACGGATACCAGTCCACCGGGTTGTGGGCGTGCTGGAGCAGGTATGGGCTCGTCTCGCCGGCAAGACGGTTCGTGTGGCGATGCTCGGTCGCTCCCTCGGCTGACATGCCACGATGGTATGGCACCGTGGCAGACGCGCGGTCGCCGGGAGCGGCGACCCGCGCGGTCGCGGGTCCGGCGGGAGCGGCGCGTTCCGGGCGCGGCGGGAGCGGGCGCGGCGGGAGCGGGCGCGAGCGAGGGGCGCGGTTGCGAAAGGCGCCCCGCGCGCTGCTGGCGAGCTGCGACCGTCGCGGGCGACGTAGATGCGCAAATACGACCCCCGCTCGTGGTACGCCCTGCCGGATGCGCATTCATGTGCAAATACGAGCCCCGTTCGTGGTAGGTGCGGTTTCGCTACTTCGAGGGCCGCGGCGCGCCGGCCATCCACGTAGTTCGTGCTCAGATTGCCTGCTATGCCGAGTACTTCGCCCGGCGGACCCGACGGCGCTGCACCTACCACGAGCACCAGTCGTAATCCGGGGAATTCGCGCCGCGCGAATGTGCCGCCACGCGCGCAGGTGCCGCACGCGCGCGCCCCCACCACGCCCCCTGAACGCCCTCTGCGCCTAGGGCCGACCCGCGCTACCTTCAGCGCGATGCGCACCAATGCTCTGCCCGAATTTCGCCCCTCCATCCACGGGTTCCGGTTCGCCAATCGATGGCCGGCTGGTCCGGCGTTCGAATTCCGGGCCCGCTACGTACGAATCGGCATCGGCGAGGTGTCCGAGGGGCTATGCGGCGGGATGTGCTTCGCTGTGGCTGATCGCTACTTGTCGCGCCAGCCGGCACCCACGGACCCGGTTGCTCCCGGCTCGGGCACGCCGCTCTTTCGCGAGATCGTCCGTCGTCAGCTCGTCTCGTTCGACCGATGGGGCCTGGTGCCAGCTCGCTTCTGGTTGACCCTGCTGCTGCTCGCTGTCGGCCGCTGGACCGGAGCCGCGCAGGTCGCTGAGTGGCGGCGGGTCTGTTCGGACATTGACGCCGGCCGACCGGCCATGGTTGGGCTCGTTCGAAGCGGGACGATCAACCCATTCGGCCTGACGACCAACCACCAGATCCTCGCCCATGCGTACAGGGCATCCGCGCTGAGCGGCACGCTCCACATTTACGACCCGAACCACCCCGGCGTCGACGACGTTGAGATCCGGATCCGGCGCGCGGACGGGGCCGACGCGGCGGCTCACCCCCGCCGTACCGGCAAGAACCCGGCTTTCATCCTGGAACAATCGACCGGCGAGCCGCTGCTGGCCCTGCTTCGGCTCCCTTACCGCAGTCCGCGCTGATGGACCCCGCGCGCTGATGGACCCCGCGCCCGCGCCAGCCTAGCCCGTGATTTCGGCCCGTTCGGCGATCACAGCCGTGCTCACGAGCATCGCCACAAGCCACACGACCACGAGCCCCAGGGCGGTATCGGCGCTCAGGGCCGTGCTCACGGAACCCGGTCCACCGAACCCGCCGCCCGCTCCGACCGCGGCATTCGACAGGTTGAACGGCAGGTACTTGACGATATCCGGCAGGAAGATCGTGGCGAAGGCCTCGCCGAAATAGAGCGCGATGCCCACGCCGATGCCGGCCAGCTGGCTCTTCGCCACCGTCGCCACCGCGAACCCGACGGCGGCGGTCATGCTGATCGCGATCCAGCCGCGCACGAAGTGCTCCGGCAGCTTCTCGAGGATTGCCGTGTCGGTCAGGCCGTCGAGGCTGATCCCCGCGATCGTCGCTCCGGCAGCCGCCCCGAGGACCCCGATGAGGAACGCGAGGATGAGGCCGACCACGATCATCGTGGCGATCGCAGCGAACGTGGAGAGCAGGTAGCGACTCCGGCTCTCGCCGCGCGCCACGGCCGTCTTGAGCGTCCCCCAACCCCATTCCGAACCGGCGATGGCCGCGCCGTAGGTCACGCCGAGGAGCCCCCCGAAGCCCAGGATGAACCCGAGGACCTGGTCGTAGGCGCCCGGAAACGTGACCAGAGAGAGTGCATTCCGGGGCCCGCCGCCCTCGCCGCCCCGCGTGGTGGCGACCGCGAGCTCGATCATGACCAACAGCCCGGCCAGGATCCCGAGGGTGAGGATCGAGGCCATGCGCGTCGTGAGCTTGCGCAGGCCCGAGACGTACAGCCTCATGCCGGGGTCTCCCCGCCGGTCGATCGGCTTGCCGTTCGACTGATCGATGCGAACGTCCCGTCCGGATCCGACGCCGCGGCGCTGTCCGTCAGCGACAGGAAGAGCGCCTCGAGGTCGCTGCCCGAACTCAGTCCGGAGGCATAGATGCCCGCTTCGGCGAGTGCCCGGTTGATCTCGGAGGATCGGTCCACGCCCACGTGAATCGTGATCCAACCGGTTGCATCGGGGTTCGGGGTCGCCTGGTCGGGGGTGGCGATGCGATCGAGGACCTCGCGGGCGCGCGGCACCTCGTCCGTGGCCACGCGAACGCGAACGACGCCCTGTGAGGCGAGCAGCTCGCCGATCGGACCCTCGCGGACCAGCTTGCCGGCGGCGATGATCCCGACGATGTCGGCCATCAGCTGGACCTCGGCGAGGAGATGGCTCGACACGAACACGGTCTTGCCGAGCGACGCGAGATGTCGAAGCGTGTCCCGCATCGCCACAATGCCCGCCGGATCGAGCCCGTTCGCGGGCTCATCGAGAAGCAGCAGGTCCGGATCGTTGAGCAGGGCGCCGGCGATGCCGAGCCGCTGCTTCATCCCGAGCGAGTAGCGGGAGACCTTGTCCCCACCACGCTCCCGGAGGCCGACGATCTCGAGAATCTCGTCGATCCGTGGCGCGCCGCCAGGTCCGCCGCTGGCGGCCAGCGCCCGCAGGTTGTCGCGACCCGAGAGGTACGGGTAGAACGCCGGCGACTCGACGAGCGAGCCGACCCGGAACAGGCGATGGCGGTCGCGTCGCGTGAACGGCGTCCCGAGCATCTCAACGGTGCCCCCATCGGGATGGATGAGCCCGGTGAGCACCCGCATCGTCGTGGTCTTGCCAGCGCCGTTCGGGCCGAGGAAGCCGTAGACGACACCGGCGGGGACGCGGAGATCGAGGCCATCGAGCGCCAACCGGGAGCCGTAGCTCTTGCGCAGCCCGTGCGTGGCCAGCGCGACTCCAGAAGCGGTCATCGATTCCCTTTCCACGACGGGCGTCGATGTCCCGCTCGCGTCATGTTGCCCCGAATCGCGCTGGCTTGCCGCTGGGCATGCCGGCCATGCCCGCCGCACCGGCGCGCCGATACCAGGCCATGACCGCGAGGCCGACGATCAGGCTGAGGACGGCGCCGATCGCAATGGCCACGGCAACGCCGAGCTGCGAGGCCAGCGCCCCGGCCACGAGGCCACCGACCGGTGTCGAGCCCGCGAAGACCGTGGTGTACACGCTCATCACCCGGCCGCGGAGCTCGTCCGGGACGGTCAGCTGGATCGTGGTGTTCGCGGTCGCCGCCATCGAGATCGCACCGAGACCCGTGAGGAACATCGCGACGAGGGACAGAGCCATGGATCCCGACGCCGCCAGGACGAGTTCGGCCACGCCCATGAGGGTTGCGCCGACGCCGATGAGCATCACCCGATTGCTCCGTCCGAAGGCGATCGAGATCGCCGCAACGAGCGAACCAAGCCCGGTCCCGGCCATGAGGAAGCCATAGCCCGTGGCCCCGACGTGGAGAACGTCCTTGGCGAGCGGCGGGATCAGGACGTTGAAGTTCATCCCGAACGTCGCGACCAGGCCGATCGTGAGGATCGGAACCAGCACCGCCGGGGTGGCGCGGACGTAGGCGAGCCCGGCGCGCAGGTGGGTCATCACCCCCGCAAACGTGGTCGGTCGAGCCAGGCGCGGCGCGCCCGAAAGCTGATCGTCGCTCATCCGGAGATACGCCAGGATCACCGCGAGGAAGCTGAGGCCGTTGATGAGGAACGCCGAGGCGATGCCCGCGGCGCCGATCGTGAGCCCGGCGATGGCCGGCCCGACGACTCGCGCGCCGTTGAAGACCGCCGAGTTCAGGGCAACGGCGTTGCCGAGATCCTCGCGTCCCACCATCTCGACGGCGAACGCCTGGCGCGTCGGCATATCCACGGCATTGACGACGCCGAGCAGCAGCGCGAGGATGAGGACCTGCTCCACCCCGACGTTGTCGGTCACCGTGAGCCCGAAGAGGGCGAACGCCAGGAACATCGATGTGGACTGCGTGACGATGAGCGTGCGCCGCTTCGGGAGCCCGTCGGCCAGCACGCCACCGAACAGCCCGAGCAGGAGGACCGGCGTGAACTGGGCCGCGGCCACCAGGCCGAGGTAGACCGGATCGCCGGTGAGCTGGAGGACGAGCCAGCCCTGAGCCACACTCTGCATCCACGTCCCGATGAGCGAGACGAGCTGACCGGCGAAGAACAGCCGGTAGTTTCGATGACGAAGCGCACGCCAGCCCCGGAACTGGGCGACGGCGGCGAGGCGCAGGCCGGTTCGCGGAGCCTGGGGGGCGTCGTTGAGCTTGGTCACGACCCGGGCTCGCCGTGCGACGGCTCCCGGCCGGCATCGAGGTCGGCGAGATGGCGCGCGAGGTGTTCGCGACGTGCCCCGACCTCGTCGAGCATCGCCGCAATTCGCTCGGACTTGTCGCGCAGGCTCGTGGCCTGCCGTTCGACCCGATCGAGCGCATCTCGAAGAATCTGTCGCCGTTCCTCGAGGTCAGCGGTGGCACGGAAGCGCTCGCGATTGCGTTCGCGGGCGTCTTCGTCTTCGAGCAGGCGGCCGATCTCGGCGAGGCTGAACCCGGCGTCGTCCCGCAGCCCGCGGATGAACCGCAGCCGCTCCAGGTCGTCGTCATCGAACAGGCGGTAGGAACCCTCGGATCGCGCGGCCGGCTTGAGCAGGCCGAGTTCCTCGTAATACCGCACGGCGCGGGCGGTGAGCCCGAGCTCCTCGGCGACCTCGGCGATCTTCAGCAGGCGCGGCGCCGCAGGGTCTGCGGCCTCGGCAATGGTTTCGCTCGTCACGAACCCATTCTAGCGAACCTTGCCGTTTACGTGAAGGTTAGCTCATGGCGGCCCTTGCTGAGCTCGGCACGGCCCTCTTCCGGCCGTCGGTCCCAACTCATCCCGGGGGCCGGCAGAGGGGAATCTCACATTTGGTTACCGGATTCCCCATGCCATCAAGGACGACGCGATTGCCGAGCTCCGCCTCGAGCGCCACCCCATACGAGAACGGAATTCCGACTGCACTGGAGCCCAGGGTGAGGAGCGGCCCACGACACTCGGTCCAGATCTGCACGTTCGAAGGGGATTCCACGACTTTGGCGACCGAGCATGACTCCGTAGGGCCGCCAAGTACCAGGATCCCAATGCTCTGTTAATCGAATACCCAATAATCGATGGCCGTGATACGCGCCGAATGGAGTGCCTGCGCCCATCCCAGTGCCGCCACGAGGACCAGCGCCGGGACGAGGCCCCGCCTGAACCGGCTTGATCCGGAATTCACCGTTGCCGTCATGGGGCGTCGACCATCCTCCTTGGCTCAATGTGCCCAGTCGATAACGATCGGGCGCACGACGGACTCGCGACTGAGGACCGCTGCCGGCAACGATCGACCTTCAACATTCACGCTGACGCTCGATCGATCTCGCGTTCGGTGGAGCCAACAACTACACCGCCGGCAATTCCTGAAGATCCGTCTGCGCACCCGCGAACAGGTCACCAACCACGGCCACGCGGTCCGGCAGCGTGCGGATGGTCCAGCGATCGGGGCGAAGATCGGGGTCATCGAGTTCGTCCCAGGTGATCGGTGCCGAGACAGGAGCGCCGGGCGCCGGCCGTACGGCGTAGGGCGCGACGAGCGTCTTGATCGAGGCATTCTGCGTGTAGTCGAGGCGGGCCTTGCCGCCGCGATTGCCCTTGGACCATTCCCACGACACGAGATCGGGCACGACCGCGCCGACCGCCCGTGAGAGCTTCTCGACCCAGTCCGAGGTCTGCCCATGGTCGTAGCGCGCCACAACCGGGACCCAGATCTGGGTCCCGCGCTGACCGGTCACCTTGGGATAGCCGCGCACGCCGAGATGCCCGAGCGCGGTCCGGAAGAGCCGGGTCAGGACGAGGGTCTCCTCCCAGGTCGTGTTCGTGCCGGGATCGATGTCGATGAGTGCGAATGTCGGCCGAAACGGCGCCTCAAGGCGCGATGTCCAGGCGTGGACCTCGAAGGCCGCCTGGTTGCCGAGCCAGCAGAGCGTCCCGACCCGGTCGGCCACCACGTGCTCATTGGCCTGGCGGGCCTCGACCCCGACCTCCCGCCAGCGACGGAGCCACCTCGGGTCGGTCGGTCGAAGGTCCTTCTGCCAGAACCCGGGCTTGTCGGCGCCGTCGGGAAACCGATGCAGGTTGAGCGGCCGCTCGGCGAGGTGCGGCAGCATCGCCGGCGCGATCAGCGCGAAGTAGCGGACGAGCTCGCGTTTGGTAACGGGGCCGGTCGGGTCGTCGGGGCGCGGCAGGAAGATCGTCTTGTCGAGGTTCGTGAGCTTGAGATCGACCCCGCCGACACTCCAGACGCCTTCCTTCCCGAGGGCATCGAGGGCGGCCAGTTCCTCGGGCGTCGCGACCCACGGGTGGATGTGCGATGGCGGGGGGATCGCAGCGGCGGCAGCCGAGGCGCCGCCGGGCTTCGAGGCGCCGACTTGCCCCGAGGCGCCGCCGATCCCCGAGGCCGCGCCGGCCCCGGAGGCGCGCCCGCTCGCCGCTCCCCGGCCACGCTTCCCACGACCCCTGGCCGGCTCGCCAATTTCGGGGAACTCGGCCTCCGCCGCCAGGATCGCGGCCTTCGTCTCGATCGCCGATTCGCGGGTCACCCCGAGCAGATCGCGTCCCATCTCGATGGCCTTGTACGACCCCTGCCGGACGATGCCATCCCGGCTCCAACCCCCGAGCTCGGCGCGGATCACCAGCTCAGGACGCACCCATCGGACCCTGGCGAGGTCCCCGCCCCACCGACCCTTGTAGTCCTTCGGGGGCGGGGGGTCGAACGGCGGTCGATCGATCTCCAGGTCCGACAGCCGCGCGAGGAGGTCCTTGCGTGCCTTCGCGCTGATCCCCGATCCGATCTTGCCGGCGAAGGTGAGACGCGGCTTGCCGCCCGCCTCGTCGCGCTCGTAGGTCCCGACGACGAGGGCGCCGAGGTCCCGGGCACTCCCCTCGCCCGGCGTCCAGCCGCCGACCACGAGCTCCTGCTCGGGTCGAATCTTGAGCTTGAGCCAGGCGCGGGAACGCTGGCCGGATTCATAGCGCGATCGCCGGTGCTTGGCGATGGCCCCCTCGAGCCCCTGCGCGGCGCAGGCCTCGAGAAACGCGACGCCCTCGGTCTCGACATGGCTCGCGAAGCGCACCCGCGGGTTCTCACGGATCACGGACCGCAGGAGTCGCTTTCGATCTTCCAGTGGGACCTGGAGGAGCGAGCGACCATCGAGGTACAAGAGGTCGAACGCCTGAAAGACGAACTCGGGCGCGGCCCGTCCGTCCGTGCCCTTGACCCCGATCCGTTCCTGGAGGAGCGAGAAGTCGGGCAGGCCGTCCCTGCCGAGTGCCACGACCTCGCCATCGACGACTGCCTCGCCTGCCGCGAGCCAGGTCGCCGGTTCGAGGAGCCGCGGAAAATACGTCGCGCCGTCCTTGCCGTTCCGGGTGAACGTCCGGACCTTCCCGTCCCGGACATGGGCCTGGAGCCGGTAGCCGTCCCACTTGACCTCGAACAGCCAGTCCTCATCGCGGAACGGCTGGTCGGCAAGGGTCGCGGCCATCGGCTCGATGAACCCGGGCATCGGCGCCTCGATGGCCGAGCTGAGATCGATCTGAGCCGCGGCCACAGGAGCCTCGCTGATCCACAGAGCGTCGCGCTCGGTGTTGACCTCGTCATTGGTCCGGCCCGTCTTCACGCTCTGGGGATGCTCCTCGGCGTCCCAGCCCGCGACCGCGTGCTGGTCCCGCTTGTGGATCAGGAGCCATTGCTCGGCCTCGTCATCCTCGAACGCCCGCGCCGCCGGATCGGCGTCCCGGCCTCGTTCACGTGCCGAGCCGTCGCGTCCGCGCGCCGAGCCGTCGCGTCCGCTTGCCGCGCCGCCGCGCCCACCTCGGCCGCTCGTGCGGACGATCGTGAAACGGCCCTGGAGCTTCTGGCCGTCGAGCCGGAACTTGACCTCGCCATCGGCCACGCCGCGCTCGCCGTCGGGCGTCTCCGATTCGGCCTCCCACGTGCCCCAGTCCCAGACGATGACGTCGCCGGCCCCGTACTGGGCCTTCGGGATCACGCCCTCGAAGTCGAGGTACTCGATCGGGTGGTCTTCGACATGGACGGCCATTCGTCGGGCGCTCGGATCCAGCGTTGGCCCGCGCGGGACGGCCCACGAGACGAGCACGCCGCCCATCTCCAGGCGGAAGTCGTAGTGGAGGCGCGTGGCGCGGTGGCGCTGGACCACGAACCGCCCCGACGAAGCCGGAGCAACGGCGCCCGGCTGGCCGGCGGGCTCGGGGGTGCGCTTGAAGTCGCGCTTGCGCCGGTATTCCTCGAGCGGCATGCCGGCAGGATTGCGAACGCCGCGGGGCGTCAGGCGCTCTTGCGGCGTCGCGCCGGCTTGGCCTCTTCAGCGGCCGCGTCGGCCGCCGCGGTGCTCGCCTTCGCCTTGGTGCTGGCCTTCATTGCCGGCGCGTCGGCACGCGCCGCCTTCTTGGCCTTGGCTTCCGCGACCGATGTCGGCGGCGGCGTGATGGCCTCGCGGGCCTCTTTCGCCTTCCTGACGCTCGCTTCGAGCGCGGCCATCAGGTCGATCAGGTTCGAGGATTCCTCGGCCGGCGCGGCGGCGGTGACCTCGCGGCCTTCGACCTTCGATTCGATGATCTCCATGAGCGCGGTTCGATACTCATCCCGGTACTGGGCAGGATCGAACGCGCCGGTCATCGCGCCGATGAGCTGCTCGGCCATCGCCTTCTCAGCGGGCTTGATCTCGGGCTCGTCGGCGTCGAGGTCGAGCTCCGACAGCGCCCTGATCTCATCCGGCCAGTAGAGCGTGGACAGGATCATCGTGTTCTCGAACGGATCGAGGGCGGCGAGCGCCTCGCGGTCCTTGATGACGACCTTGCAGATCGCGGTCAGGCCCTTGTCCTTGAGAACCGACTTGAGCAGGCCGAACGCCTTGCGCCCGATCTTGTCCGGCTCGATGTAGTAAGCCTGCTTCACGAACCGGGTATTCGTCTCTGCCTCGCTCGACTCGACGAACTGCTCGATCTCAATCGAGCGAACCGTCTTGAGCGGCAGCGATTCGAGGTCTTCGTCCGTGATGACCACGTACTCACCGGGCGTGTATTCGAAGCCCTTGACCGTGTCCGATCGGGAGATGACCTCCTCCTCGACCGGGCAGAAGATCTTCATCTGGATTCGGGATAGATCCTCGGCGTGGAGCATGTTGAAGCTGACACCGGCCCGTGACTCGGTGGCCACGTAGAGCTTGATTGGAATGGTGACGAGGCCGAACTGAATGGCCCCTTTCCACATCGCGCGCGCCACGGCAGGTCCTCGTGCTCGGACTCCGGTGTCCCGGCGGAGTCGGATCGAGACCATATCACCCGTCCGCAATCAGCGGCCACGGTGCGCGGTCATCCGGTACGCTCCCGGGATGCGGTTCCAGGCCCGTCTTGATCTCAACGGCAAGACCGCGACGGGGATGCGGGTGCCGCCGGCCGTCGTCGAGGCACTCGGCGGCGGGAAGCGCCCGCCGGTGCGCGTGACAATCAACGGGTTCAGCTACCGGAGCACGATCGCCGTCTACGGCGAGGAGTACCTCCTGGGCGTTAATGCCGACAACCGCCAGGCGTCGGGCGCCCGGGCCGGCGACGTGCTCGATGTCGAGATCGAGCTCGATACCGTTCCGCGCGAGATCACCGTCCCCGACGACTTCGCCGCTGCGCTCGATCCGCATGCCGACGCGCGCCGGTTCTTCGACGGGCTGTCGTACAGCGAGCGGCGCTGGTTCGTGCTCGGCATCGATGACGCCAAGACGCCGGAGACCCGCCGGCGGCGGATCGAAAAGGCAGTTGCCCGGCTGCGCGAGGGTCGCGGCCAGCGCTGACGAGTCCATCGCTCCGAACGCGGGCCGAACCGCCTCGGGTCAGGCTCCGGTGGCGACGAGCTCCCGCTCGGCGCGGACGACCTGAGCGAGGATGCCCTCGCGCATCCGGTCGAGGCTCGCGCTGACCTGGCCGGACGTCGTGCCGATCGAGGTCAACTGGACCTTCATGGCGCGGATGGTCTCGAGCTGCTCGCGGATCGCGGTCATCGTCTCGGTCAGGGCCGCGGCGTCAATCGCCGCCTCGTGCTCGCGCAGGCTCGCCAGGGCGAGGAGGCGGGCCAGCCGAACGGCCGCTTCGAGCGTCGCAGGGTCCGGGTCCGCGGGGTCGATGACGCAGTAGACGTCGCCCGCACGCACATCGAACGGGGCAATCCCCGCCGGCGCGTGCTGGGGCGTGAAGACCACGAGCCCGACGGCGGCGTCGCGGTTCACGCGGGCCTCGCGGAGTTCGTCGCGCATTTCGCGGCCGGACACCTTGCGATCTTTGGCCTCGACGACGACGCGCAGCTCGGCGCCTCGCGCGACCGAGGGGTCGAGTGTGAGGACGAAGTCGCCCTTCTTGGAGCGGCCGTTGTCGCCGGCGTCGGTGCCGGTGCGCTCGACGAGGTCGTTGGCGCCCCGCGCGATGTCCCCGAGCATGCCCTCGATCAGGTCCTCGAAGTCGCCGCCCTTGGCCGAGGACTTCGACCGCTCGCCGGCACGGGCCGTGCCGGCCGCCTGGATCGCAGCGAGCTTCTCGGCGATCTCCTGGAAGCCGGCGGCGACCTCGGTCCGGAACTGGTGGAGCGGCGAACCCAGGCGGGTCGGGTCGAGCAGCGTCGCCAGCCGCGAGGCGTCGCCATCGAAGTAGGTCTCGAGCATCGTGGACATGCGCCCGATGGCCGAGTCGCGGCGCTTCGGGTCGAACAGTTCGGCGACCGTGGCCTGGAGCTTGCCGCGATCCCCGAGGAACGCCTCGAGCGTCCGGGGCAGCCGGCCCTCGCCGTCGCCGAAATTCGTGCGGAGGACGCCCTCGAGCGCCTCGGCGGCGCGCTGGTTCGCGGTCCGGTTCTGCTCCGCGAAGCGGTCGAACTCTGAGCGCACCGCATCGAGATTGATGGTCACGCCGACGCTCTGGAGCGCGGTCAGCCCGATCCGCAGCGCGCGCTCGACGACGATCCCACGATCCTCCTCAGGCTGGCTCGCCAGCCAGGCGGCCTGGGCCGCGTCCGTGAGGGTCAGGCGATCGACGAGGATCCGCTCACCGTCGATGCGGATCGACGGGTCCGGGCGGCTCGGCAGGGAGACGATTCTTGCTTCCATGCCGCGAACTTTGGCGGGCCCGCGTGACAGCTAGCGTGGCACGGGCTGGAAGAGCCCCGATTCTCAACTCGTTACGGTCGGACTACCGGATTCGGGACCGAACGGACGGTCAGGCCGTCGATGCCGTCGAAGTCACCGGGGTTGCACGTGTAGAGGGCGAGGTCGTTGGCAATGGCCGTCGCAGCGATCAGCGCATCGTACGCTCGGGCGGCTCGTTTTCGGCCCGAACGGCGAAGCGATGACGCGACCTGACCGAAGGCCCGGGCAGCCGCTGCATCGAACGCGAGTGGCTCAAAATCGGCCTCGGCTTGCTGCAATTGGGCAAGCCGGCGGGCGCGCTCCGCCTCGTCGTCTGTCGCGAGTGGCCCCACCGACAGTTCCGCCAGCGTGATCGCCGAGATCAGCGGAACCTCAGGCAGTTGGGACAAGTCCGCGATCGCTGGGAGGAGAAGCAGCGTGCTCGTGTCGAGCAGCCCCTCGGCATCGATCACAGGCGCGGGTCGACGACCGTGTCGAGGTCGGCGCGGAACGTGACGGGATCGACGACCGACAGGCGGTGCCACCGCTCCAGGAGGGTTCGGGCATTCAGCCCGCGGGCGCGCACGGGTCGAAGCTCGGCCACCGGCCGTCCATCGCGTGTGACGGTCATCGACTCTCCGGCCGCCACACGATCCACCACTTCGCCACCGCGATTGCGCAGCTCACGAATCGTCACGCTGTCCATGCTCCGACTGTATCACCGGTGAGACAACTGTCAACCGATAGCCATAAGCTGAGTGCGACCATGAACCGGTACGCCGGATTGTCGAGGATGTCCGGAGATAGCGACTGACGTATGAGGACGCTGTCGCGATCCACGCGGCAGCAACGATGCTTCCGTCGTCGTCGAACGTCGTCACGACCTCCAGAACCGGCGCGTTGTCCGGGCGCAAGGCGGCTGGCCCCGCGGGTGATCCCGCCGGAGTCGGTTCTCGAGGCAAGTCACCCGCCCGTGCCGAGCACCTCGACCACAACCCCGACCGCTGGCCAGCGACCATCAGTCGTGACGACCCGATCGGCCTCGAGCATGATCGCCGTGGCGACCACGAGGGCGTCCGGGAGGCGCAGCGTCGGGCCATGTTGCGCGCGGAGCCCCGCCGCCGCGGCACCGATCGCGCGGGAGGCGGCCTCGACCCGTATCGGCAGGGAATCGAGGAACTGGTCCACCACGGCGACTGCCTCGGATCCACGTCGGGTTGGGGTCACCAGGCACTCAGCGTACGCCGACACCGGAAGCACGAGCGCATCGCCGCGCCCGCGGGCGACGCCGATTGCTTCGACCGCCGACGCGTGATGCGTATCACCGCCGTCAAGCACGGCGATCACCACGCCGGCGTCGAGGACGGTCAGTCCCACTCGTTCCGGAGCCCGTCGAGCTCCCCCTGCTCGAAGACATCCGTCAGGGCACCCGCAAACTGCTCGACCGGGTCCACATCACGGACGAGCAGTACCTCACCCGGCCCACGCACTTCGGCTCGAAGGCTGTCACCTGTCCGGATCCCCGCCTGGCGCAGGGCGTCGAGCGGCAGGGTGACCTGGTGCTTGGCGCTCACCCGGGTGTAGCCGCGTCGTCGGTTCTTTACTCGTATCGTCACGAGTCAAGCCTAATGCACCGCCCAACGGTCCGCAAGTCCAGCCCTCTGCCTAACTGCCCCGGTACGTCGTCATCGAGAACGGCGCTAGCAGGAGCGGCACGTGATAGGAGCGCGTGACGTCGTCGATCCGGAGGTCGAGCGTCATGCGGCGGAAGAAGCGATCGTCGGGCGCGCCGGCGGCCGCCGCCGCCGCCCCAGCCGCACCCGACACCACGGAACCGCCATTCCCCCGCGGGCCGGCGAGGTTGAACTCGAGACGGTAGACGCCCGGGGACATCGGACGCTCGAGGAGGTCGCGGATGCGGCCGTCGTGGTCGGTCAGCGCCTGGGTCAGCCGGATCGGGCGCTCGTCCTCGCCAAGCTTGTAGAGGATCACATGGACGCCCGCGGCAGGCTGGCCCGCCTGTGCGTCGAGCACGTGCGTCGAGATCGTCGGGGCGCCCGAGGCCGGACTCGGCGTGGACAGGGTTTCCGATGCGCTGTCGGCCACGTATCCTCCGGGGCATGGGAAATCTTTCGATCACGGTCGGCGACGACCTCCACTTTAGCGCCCGCTGGGAAGCCGCCGCGCCCCAGACCGTCGAGGCCATCCGCCGGATGCTCCCGATCGACTCTCGCCTGATCCATTGCCGCTGGTCCGGCGAGTCCACCTGGATCCCGTACGGCGACTTCCGGCCGGGCATCGACTACGAGAACCACTCCTCGCATCCGGCGCCCGGCATGCTCGCAATGTATCCCGGCGGGATCAGCGAGTGCGAGATCTTCTTCCCGTACGGCGCCTGCACCACGGCATCGAAGGTCGGCCAGCTGGCGGCCAACCACTTCGCCTCGATCATTCCCGACGATGGCTGGCAGGACCGCCTCCGCGAGGTCGGCCGACGCGTGCTCTGGGAAGGCGCGCAGCGGATCCGGATCGCCGAGGGCTGACGGACGTGAGCGGTGGACTGTTCCTGATCGTGGGCGGCCTGTTCCTCGCGGTCGTGGTGGCGATCCTCATCTGGGTCGCGATGGATTCGAAGCGCGGGGCGTGACCGACCTCCTTGTCCGGGGCGGGACCGTCGTCACGGCAACGGGCTCCCGAAAGGCCGATGTCGCCATCGACGACGGGCGGATCGCGGAAATCTCGGCCGACCTTGGTGGGCTGGCCGAGCGGGCGCGCGACGTCGTCGATGCGTCCGGGCTGCTCGTCCTGCCGGGGGTCGTGGACGTCCACACCCATACCCGCGTCGCGAGCGACGCCGAGCCGGATCGGTTCTTCCAGGACTCCGTGGCCGCGGCATTCGGCGGTACGACGACCTTCCTCGCCTTCAACAACCCGGGCACCGGCTCGTCGGCCGCCTCCGAACGATCCCTGCTCGCCGGGCTGCGGGAGTGGCGCGCGGCCACGAAGTCCGACAGCGCTGTGGACTACGCCGTCAGCCTCGCGATCTCCGGGCGGATGGACGATCCGATCGCCGAGCTGCCCGCGATGGTCGATGCCGGGGTGTCCACGGCCAAGGCCTTTATGGTGTTCGACTTCCGCGTGGACGATGTCCGCCTGTTCCAGGCGATGGGCGTGCTGGCCGGCCGGGGCGGCATGCTCCAGGTCCATTGCGAGGACCCGGTCCTGATCGACGCTGCCGTCGAGGCCATGCTGGCCCGGGGCGATACCGCGCCACGTTTCCACGCCGTATCGCGACCGGCCTACGCGGAAGCCGTGGCGACGGCTCGCGCGATGGCGTTCGCCCGCGCAACCGGCGCGCCCGTCCACATCGTGCATCTGTCGTCCGCCGATGCGCTCCGCCACGTCCATGAGGCGAAGGCGCTGGGCCTGCCGGTGTCCGCCGAGACCTGCCCCCACTACCTGGCGCTGACCGATGCCCGGTACGACGCGACCGACGACCTCGAGGTCGCCAAGGTCGTGATCTCGCCACCGCTCCGCTCCGCCCCGGATCAGGACGCGCTGTGGGCTGGCCTGGCGGCTGGCGACCTCGATCTCATTGCGACCGATCATGTCCCTGATCGCGCGGCAGTCGAGAAGGGGGACGCGCTCCGGGGCGTGCCGTTCAACCAGCTCAGCAACGGAGCACCCGGGATCGAGACGCTCCTGGCGATCGCCTACGGCGAAGGTGTCGCCACCGGGCGATTGTCGGTGGAGCGGCTGGTCGACCTGCTTTCGACGACCCCGGCCCGCCGATTCGGGCTCGCTCGGAAGGGTGCGATCGAGGTCGGCAGGGACGGCGACCTGGTGCTGTTCGATCCGGCTGCGCGGCGGACGATCCGGGCGGAGGACCTCCACCACACCAGCGACTACACCCCGTACGAGGGCCTCGAGGTCAAGGGGGCGGTGCGCTCGGTCTTCGTGCGGGGCCGAGCGGTCGTCCGGAATGGTACGTTCGTCGGCCAGCGTGGGTTCGGGCAGTTCATCGAGCGTGAGGGCGCGGGCGGCTGAAAGGGCGCGGGCGGCTGAATCAGACCGCAGGGATCTGTGAGGCGGTCCGTGGATCGATCGGGCCGTCCCCGGAGCCCGGCTTGATCCGAAGCGCACGTCGCGCCACGAGACCGATCGTCAGGCCTTGGGCGATCAGCGTGAACAGGGTGATCCCGAAGACCACGCTCTGGACCTGCGTCCGCTGCGGGAAGTCCTCCGGCAGGGACAGGGCCAGCGCAACGGCGACGGCGCCGCGCAACCCGGACCAGAACAGAATGTGGAGCCAGCCACGCTCCAGGCCGCTCCGGCGGGGCCCGACGAGCCGGGCGGTGCCACCGAGCAGCCCGTAGATCACGATGGCCCGACCGACGAGGACCGCGACAATCCCCCAGGCGATCGGCACGGCGGCATCGACCAGGCCACTCACGGTGATGGCGAGGCCGACGAGCAGGAAGATCAGGGCCGTGAGGATGAAGGCGAGGAACTCCCAGACCGTGTCGAGCGCCTCCTGCGTCCGGGCGCTCATCCCGATGCGCCGCCCGTACGTGCCGAGCGTGATCCCGGCGACCACGGTGGCGATGACCCCGGATTCGTGGAGCAGGTCCGCCAGCACGTACGTGCCGTACGCCACGAGCAGGCTGATCGTGGTTTCGATCAGGTGGTCGTCCACCCGCGCGACCACGCGCGAGGCAACGAAGCCGGTCATCGCCCCAAGTGCCAGGCTGAACAGAACGGTCAACGTGAATCCGCCGACGGCATCGGTCATCGACACCTGGCCCTCGACGGCCTGCAGGGCGATCGTGAACAGCACGATCGCGGTGCCGTCGTTGAACAGGCTCTCGCCCTCGACAAGGGTCGTCAGGGCCGGTGGCGTCCCGAGCCGCCGGAACGTGGCGATGACCGCCACCGGGTCGGTCGCCGAAACCATCGCGCCGATGACAAGCGTCAGCTCGAGGGCCATGCCCGTGGCGAGATGGATCACGACCGCCACGACACCGGCCGAGATGACCACGCCCGGGATCGCGAGGAGGGCGATGCCGCCGCTCGTGCGGCGCAGGTGATCGAAGTCGGTCTGGTAGGCCGCCTCGAAGACGAGGGCCGGGAGCAGGACCACGAGCACGAGTTCCGGCGTGATCTGGAATGCGAGGGTGGGCACAAATGCCGCCACGCCGAGACCGAAGAGCACGAGAACCACGGTGTAGGGGAAGCCGAATCGGCGCGAGATCAACGCGAGAATCGCGGCCGCCCCGAGCAGAATCGTGAACAACTCGACGCTCCGGAAAGTGTC